>JAJRZP010000049.1 GCA_024275195.1 Chloroflexota bacterium
CAATCCTCAGCCAACGTGCAAAAGAACTCGGAATCGCCGAACGTGTCGAGATAACACACGGCTTCGTTGACATGGCCGAATATCTCTCCGCCGCCGACGTTTTCTGCTTCCCTGCCGAAAGAGAAGCGATGGGCACACCAATTCTGGAAAGTATCTCTGCTGGCGTTCCGGTCGTTGCAAACGCCGATGAACCAAGTTTTCGTGAATGGGTGATCGAAGGACAAAATGGCTTCCTCCGTTCGCTAGACCCGGGTAACTGGGCAGAGGCGATAGTAAAAGCTGCCGAATTTGATCAAGAAAAAAAGTCTGCGATGTCGGAAGACGTTAAATCCTTAGTTTCAACCGATCTCATTGACGATCAATACCGCAAGCTTCTCAATGCTGTGGCATCGCTCTCTCAAAACCAGCAACTCAATGTCAAACAGGTATTGTCGTGATCGCATACATCAAACTCTTTTACGATCTCGTAGGACCTAAGTTGTTGGTTTTGTTGGCGGTTATGCAACTTGCCGCCATCGTCGAAGGTTTTGGCATCAGTCTCATACTGCCGATTATTCAGGGTGACCAAGGCAGTGAGAGTCGACTGGCGACAATCATTGATTGGGGTTTTGACCTCATATCCCTAACTCCCAACCTGACTAACACACTTGTCGTGCTCGTCGTGTTTTTCGCTATCCGCGGAGCCCTGCTCATAGCACAATCGTGGTACCAATCCCGCGTTCTGGCCCGCAACCTCACTGGAATGAGAGTTGGCTTCGCCACGGCGATCGCCAGTGCTGAATACGAGTATCTGAGCCGACAAGACACTGGCGTGCTGAGCAATGTCATGAGTGTCGAAATAGAGCGAGTCAATTTCGCACTTTCGCAACTTCTTGGTTTGATGGTTGCAACAACGACGGCAATCGTCTACATCGGCATCGCATTGCTCATTGCTCCAGTTGTGACGATCTTCCTCGCCGTACTTGTCCTTCCAATCGCTGTGATCATGTTGTTTTTGAACCGCCTGACATCACGAGCATCTCTACAACTCACTGATGGCTCGAACAAGCAGCAAAGCGTCTTTCTCGAAATGCTTCGTAACATGAAGTATCTGAAATCCACAGGCCGATCTATTCCCGTCGTCAGGCGTGTGGTGATGGAGTCGAGGCGAGTTGGTGATGCATATCGACGACTGAGCTTTTTGCAGGGTGCTACATCGTATGGTCTAGAACCGTTCATCGTTCTGGTACTTGCTTCAGTCATCTATTTTTTCACCGAGGTGCGCGGTGCCAACGTCCTCGAAATTCTTTTCCTGCTGTTTGTATTCAGGACTGCCGCAGTAAATCTGGTAGCAACTCAACCTGCCTATCGAAAATTCATCTCCGCAACAGGCAGCATGCGAGTTTACCGAGAGCTCAGGTCGAAGCTTGAAGACAACAAAGAGCCGGATTCCAGCTCAAACCCGGTTCCTGATTTCACGTCAGGCGTCTCATTGAAGAATGTCACGTACATCTACCCAGGGCAGGATGCCCCATCAGTCAACAACCTGTCTCTTTCCATCCCCGCCAAATCGACGGTTGCATTCGTCGGCCCATCAGGATCGGGAAAGTCCACCACCGCTAATATCCTGGCTTCGCTGCTCTCCCCGACCTCCGGGGAAGTACTGATGGGTGATCAGGTGTATGAAGACGTAAATGTTGAACAATTACGCGAAAATGTTGGGTACGTGACTCAGGAATCGGTTGTGTTCAACGCCTCACTCAAAGACAACATTCTTCTCTGGCAGGAAGAACAGATAGACCAATCTCGGCTTGACGAAGTAATAGCAAAAACAGGGCTCAACAAAGTCCGGGGCACACACCAAGACGATGAAACTCTCGGTGATGGCGGCACCGCCCTATCCGGAGGTGAACGACAGCGCTTATCGATTGCCAGAGAGCTTTACTGGGAGTCTGAGCTACTGATCCTCGACGAGGCGACAAGCTCAGTCGATAGCATGCTCGAAAAGCAGATAGACGAAGTAATCAAAAACCAACGAGGCACCAAAACGATCATTGTGATCGCACACCGACTTTCGACGGTTCGTGACGCAGATGTGATTTTTGTTTTTGAAGATGGAAAAATCGCCGAGTCAGGCTCGTTTGAAGAGTTGGTGAAAGCTGGTGGTTTGTTCTCAAATATGGCAAAACTGCAGTCGTTCTAATGCGTATCAACGTACTGACGCCGGGATTCACAACATCGAATGGTTCCGCATTTCTGTTCCCATTTGTCGTTCATAAAAAAAGCCTGAGGAACGCACAGTTCGACGTGAGGTTCGTTGAACGTTCCGAATCTGACCTGACCGACTGTGATGTGCTAGCCATAGACTCCAAAGAATTTCGTAACGACTGGAGCGCCAAGCAGAGGTCGTCAACACTTGAGCTCCTGTCGTCTTTTAAAAGTTCCGGCGTCCGAGTTTTCTGGTTCGATACAACCGACAGCAGCGGGACTCTCCAATCCCAGGTATTCCCATTCGTCGACAAATACCTGAAATCACAAGTCCTCGTCGACAAATACCGTTACACCAGTCAGATCTACGGTGGACGAATCTGGGCTGAGTACTACAAGAACACGGTAGGCATCGAGGATGAATGCGGAGATGCACTCGACACTCCAATCTCAGAAGACGACATCCAAAAACTTGACGTCTCGTGGAACAGCGGACTCGCCGACTACTCAACTTATGGTCCCTGGAAAATTGGTCTTTATCGCCGAACCGGCCTGCCGTTCCTATTGCGCCACCCGAATACCAGCGAATCCCCCACAAGTAATCGCTCGAACGATCTCTCTGCACGATTCGGTGCGACGTACAACCGGGCAACGGTGCGATACCAGCGTGAACAAATCAGAAAACAACTGGCGAGTCGACTCGACACACAGAAACTGAATCGCCGCGGCTACATCAAAGAGTTAAAAAACACCAAAGTCGTTCTATCTCCGTTTGGTTGGGGTGAAATAACTCTCAAAGATTTCGAGGTATTTCTTGCCGGTGGAATGCTGATGAAGCCAGCAATGGACCACCTGCAAACTTGGCCCAACTTCTACGAGGAAGATGCGACCTATCTTGCGCACGACTGGGATCTTCAGAACCTCAAAGAACGAATTGATTGGGCGATAGAAAACGAATCAGTCCGACAGGAAATTGCACGCAACGGTCAAATCCGTTATATCGAACACACATCCGGCCCAAATGCCGGAGAGCTTTTTATCGATCATCTTTCGGAAGTTCTCTCGGCATGAGTTCATCAACAGACAATCACCCGAAGAAAATTCTTCTCTTAATTCGATCTCTCCACATCGGAGGTGCTGAGCGACAGGTGGTCTCACTCGCCAGAACGATCTCTACACTGGGCACCGAGGTTCATGTCGCCGTAAAAGTGAGCGGTGGTCCGCTCGAAGCCGATCTAGAGAATGTGTCCAACGTTACGCTACACCACCTTGACGGCACTGGTCTCATCGCTCGATTCACCTACTTCCATCGTCTGCGCCAACTCATCAAGTCGAACGAATTCGATGCAGTGTACGGCTTCATGCCGGTGCCAAATTTAGCGCTTCTCGTCGCACGAACCATCCGTAACCGACCACTCATCGTCTGGGGTGTCCGTTCAAGCGATGTCGATCCAAACCTCTATGGCAGCCGGGTGAAATGGACGATGCGAATGGAAAAATGGTTGTCCAGATTCGCCGACCGCGTAATCACGAACTCTCAGGCCGCGCTTGATGAGTATCGACTCAACGACTATCCCTACGCCAAGCTTTCCCACATCCCGAATGCAATCGATATCGAACGGTTCAAACCGAATCCCAATGCACGTCGTGAGCTTGAAGCAGAAACTGGCATCCCACGGTCATCCCTCTTGATCGGACTGTTCGCCAGGATTCACCCGATGAAAGATCACCTGACTTTCTTGCGATCTGCCAAAATCCTAACGAAGAGTTTTCCAGATATTCGATTCATCTGCGCCGGAGAGGTATCTACCGGCTACTCTTCCTACAAAAAGCGGATCCGACAAAACGCGACCGAGTTGGGACTTGACGAGAACGTTATCTGGCTTGGCCCGCGCCGGGATCCCGAGATGCTTATGGCCGCCTGTGATATGACGACTCTAACCTCCGACAGCGGCGAGGGTTTTCCGAACTCGGTCGCCGAATCACTCGCTTGCGGTACTCCGTGCGTCGTGACCGATGTTGGAGATTCAGCCGCAATCGTAGCTAACTCAGAAGCAGTCGTCCCCCGGGGAAACTCCGAAGAGCTTGCGAGTGCGTGGCAATCAATGCTCGCTCGACTCGCCGATGATGAAGCCACGATCGCTGCCGATTCCAGAAAGTTGATCATTGATCGCTATGCTCCCGAACAGATAGCTCGAAAGACACTTGCTTTGCTCGGGGAGCGATCAGACTAAATGACCGCCCCCACCACACCACGTCGAATCAAGATCGTTCACCTCGTGACCAGTCTCGAAGTTGGTGGCGCCCAGCACAACATGCTGCTCGGGCTTCCCAGACTTGATCCGAAACGATACGAACACATACTTGTTTCGATCATGGATCGAATGCAGATGGAGGGCCAGTTCCGTGAACTGGGAATCAAAGTCCATTCGCTCGGCCTGAGTCGAAAAACCGATCTGGCAGTAACCTTACGGCTGCGTAATCTCCTCAAACAAATTCGACCCGATATTCTCCACACATACCTTCTCCACGGCAATATTTTAGGCAGGCTCGTAGGACGTTTGGTCGGTGTACCCACCATCATTGGCTCTGAACTCACCATCGGTCAGGCAAAGTTTTTCGGAAGGCTCGCTACCAAGCTCACAAATCCACTAACTGACGCCGTAGAAGTTAATTCTGAAACGGGAGGAATCGCAATTGCGGCAGACCTCGGTGTCCCATCCGAAAAGATTGAAGTGGTTCTGCCGGGGCTCGATCTCGAAGCATTCAGCGACGTCGAAAACCGTTTTGAAATCCGAACTGAGCTTGGCATCGAAAGTAACAACCATCTCGTCCTTTATGTCGGCCGACTACGACCAGTGAAAGGGGGCGAATACGGAATCAAATCCTTTGCGAAGGCGGTCGGTGCTCAACCCGAGCTACGTATGGCACTGGTCGGTGAAGGCGAACAACGAAACTACCTCGAAAAGTTGGTGTCCGATCTCGGAATGAACGAAAAAATCACGTTCCTCGGAGCCAGGAACGACCTGCCAGATGTGCTTTCGGCAGCCGACTCTGTACTGATGCCATCCCTGACAGAAGGTTTCCCGCGTGTGGCGATCGAGGCGATGGCCGCCTCGAAACCTGTGATTGCCACTCGGGTAGGAGGAACCCCCGAAGCGATCATTGACGGCGAGACTGGAATCCTGGTGGAGTCAAAGGACGTTGCCGGTATGGCGGCTGCGATAATTAGGATTGCGAGTGATCCTGAGTTGCAATTCAGGCTTGGTGCAGCAGCCCGCGTGCGGACCGAAAATCATTACTCGGCGCCAAGCTACGTGACCCGGCTTGATGAGATGTACCAACGCTGGGCACCGGCTCCCTCGAACCTCGCCGATGTGACGATCTAGGATCCAAACAACAAATGCTTTCTTCTCTACTTCGCACCGTTCGATTCTTCAAAACTCCCGGTTTGGCCACAACATGGGCGACTGAATTTATTGACGACCGTATTACGACTCCGCGCCACAGAACTCACCTCGACTACTACGCGGCGCGCCGACTCTCTGTCGCCGAAGGGGTCGCCGAGGCACTGGATATCGATGTCTCGGCGGTAAACGACCAATTGGGCAATCTCCCAGATTTTCTGGTTTCTGAACGCAAAGACCCTGGAATGACCATTAAGTGGTCAGCAACTTCGGAACTCGCCGCCACCACATACGTATTGATCAAATTACTCAGACCAGATGTGGTTGTAGAAACCGGAGTCGGTGCTGGTGTCAGTTCATGGACGATTCTTCACGCAATGGAAGAAAATGGTTCTGGTCGGCTCGTGAGCATTGATCTACCAACACCGAATACGGAACTTCTTCCCGAGGTCGGTTATTTGGTCCCTGAGAAACTACGTCACCGGTGGTCTCTACGAACCGGGCCATCACAGCAATTGCTGCCAAACACACTCAGGGAACTCGGCAAAATCGACATATTTCTACACGATTCACGTCATTCTTACTCCAATCAACTTCGCGAATATCAAACTGTCTGGCCGTTTATCGATACGAATGGATTACTGGTCTCTGACGACGTGAGCAACGATGCACTTTATGACGCCAGTCGTTCCTGGCGTAGGGAACCAACGATCATCGGTCAGAGCAAAGAATCACCGATTGGTCTCGTTCGCAAATCGTAATTAGCCACCATCCAACATCTGACCATTGTCAAAAAGACGCAACAAAGAAAAACCAACATCGATAGCTCTGGTTGTAAATCAAAACGAGATCTTCTATCGACTCCGCATGCCGTGGATCAGGTTGCTCAAGGAAAATGGGTACAAGGTCTACGCGGTCGTCGCGAGCGGAGCATGGAACAATCTCATAGAAGCTGGGGGCGCTGAATACGTCGAATGGAAGCTTAGCCGAAGCGGTCGAAATCCCTTTTCTGAATTCGGCTCGATTCTCGGCCTAAGAAACATCCTGCGGCGCATAAAACCAGACATCGTTCAGAACTTCCACACCAAACCGAATATCTATGCCCCGATCGCAGCAAGACTTGCCGCGGTGCCACTCACCGTGTCCACGGTTACCGGACTCGGCTATACGTTCGTCGAACGTTCAGGACTCGGCTCAAAACTTGCAAGGCGACTGAACATCGGCATGTACTCGTTCTCGAACCGTCTCGCCACTGAAGTCGCTTTTCAAAACCCCGACGATATGGACCTTCTCAAGGGTAGGGGCGGGCTGTCCCGATCAAAAGGAAGATTCATTCCCGGTGGTTCTGGCGTAGATATTACGGAGTACGCTCCAGGTACTCGCAATTCAGCCGAATCGCTCGAATTACGGAAATCGCTGGGTATTTCAGCTGACACTTTTATTGCGATGTTCGTCGGTCGACTCCAACTCGACAAAGGCCTCGTCGAATTCGTCGAAGCGGCGCGCCAACTAAAAAAGAAGCGTGCCGACATCGCATTCGTGATGGTTGGCGCTCCCGACCCCGGTAACAAGAGATCAGTTCCGGAATCCACGCTGGCCCGATGGAAGTTCGAGAGTGATGTGATCTTCACTGGTCGACGAGAAGATGTTCCGGGGCTGATGGCTACAGCAAATACAATTGTCACCCCGACCTTCTACCGAGAGGGACTTCCAAGAACTCTTCTCGAAGCTGCTGCTACAGGATTACCACTGATCGGTACCGATATGCCCGGTGTACGAGAAGCCATCCACCACGACCTAAACGGTATCCTGATCCCAACTCGAGATTCGAATGCACTTGCGGCCGCTGTTGAAGAACTCGCAGACAATCCCGAAAAAGCGCTGAGATACGGTGAAGCCTCTCTGGAACGTGCGATAAATGAGTTTGATCATCGACGCGTGGTTGGTGAGTATCTGAAAATGTATGATGAACTTTGGGACCGATCGTGATCAGCAATGACTGAAGTACTGGCTGTAATACCTGCACGGGGTGGAAGCAAGGGGCTACCCGGCAAGAACGTGCGGCCGCTCGCGGGCCATCCTCTAGTGGCCTACAGCATCGCTGCCGGGCTACAGGCAAAACTGGTCAACCGGGTTATATGCTCAACTGATTCAGATGAAATTGCAGATATCGCCCGACGTTACGGAGCAGAAATCCCGTTCATGCGACCAGCGGAACTGGCTGAAGATGAAAGTCCCGATATCGATGCGTTTCAGCATCTGGTTCAACAGTTAAAAGAGCGTGAAGACTACTGCCCCGACATCATGGTTCAACTACGTCCGACAAGCCCGATCCGACAACCCGGACAGGTCGATTCAGGAATTCAGTTGCTTATCGAAAACCCGCAAACTGACAGCATCCGCGGTATCACCCCGTCTCCTGCGACCCCTTACAAGATGTGGCGTATCCGAGATGACATTCTTACACCGCTGCTAACTATCGAAGGTGTTCCTGAACCTTTCAACATGCCTCGACAAGCACTGCCAGAGGTTTACTGGCAAACAGGCACTCTCGATATCATGAGAACAAGCGTGATTGAGTCAGGATCAATGACGGGCAACGAAATTCGACCATTCATCGTGGATCAGGAACACGCGGTAGATATTGATCATATCGAGTCATTCACTAGAGCAGAACGAGTCATATCATCAATCGAATGCGTGATGCCATCAATCATCGAATCCTAATATCCGGTCTCGGCTCGATCGGTCGCCGCCATCTGGCGAACCTTGAATTTCTCGGGTACACAGAAATAGCGTTCCATCGTTCAGGCAATCCGACGATTAAAGACCCACTCCCCGACTTTCCTTCATATCGAGATCTCGACCTCGCCATTGCGGAATTTAAACCCACGGCAATATTCGTTTGCGGCCCCAGCCATACGCACATAGAAGTTGCCCAAAAAGCAGTCGCCGCGAAGATCCACGTGTTTATAGAAAAGCCGTTGGGCCATTCGCTTGACGGTGTTGCCGAACTTGAGCGCTTGGCGGCTATGAATAATCTGGCAATCATGGTTGGCTACATGATGAGATTTCACCCGCTCTTACTCAGGATCAAGGAAATTATCAACGAGAACCGAATTGGCAGCTTGATCCATCTGCGAAGTCAGTGGGGAGAATATTTACCGGATTGGCATCCGTGGGAAGATTACCGCGGGAGTTACGCCGCGAAACGATCTATGGGCGGGGGCCCTGCGCTCACGCTCAGCCATGAGATCGATTTGGCGCTCTGGTTCATCGGGAAGCCGTCATCTGTGCTGGGTCTCTCGAATAATTCGAGCGCTCTTGAACTGGACGCCGAGCACGGAATCGACATCCTGATCAAAAGCACGACTGGCAAAACCGCTAACCTGCATCTCGATTTCTATCAACGACCACCCGCCAGAACCAGCGAGTTCGTCGGTACCGAGGGTCGTATCTCATTGGACTACTATGCGTCACGAGTCGAAATATTTAAACCGGATCAGTCAGAACCCGTAGAAGTCATCGACATATCCGAATCATTCGAACGCAATAACATGTTTATCAAAGAGGTCGAGCACTTTTTAGAGTGCATCGACAAGGGAATCACGCCCTTGCCAACCCTCGCAGAAGGAAAAACTGCTCTGGCAGTCGCTTTAAACGCACTTAACAGTTAGAACAGAACGATGAGCCCGGTGAACGAGAATCGCGGACTAGATATATTCAGCCTCAAGGGTAAAACCGTCCTTGTGACTGGTGCTGCAGGTCTAATAGGTAGCGAGATTTCGGGAACAATGTCAGTTGCCGGTGCCAAAATGGTTTTGGTAGACCGACTCTCAGAATCAGAAATTCTATCTCGATTCGTCGGCTCGTCCAGCAGCAGTGACGCTCAGACCCTCGCGATTTCTACTGACATCACAGACAGGGCGTCCGTCGACTTGATGATCACGCGATCTGTCGACCGTTTTAAAAAAATCGACGTCCTCGTCCATCTGGCAGCAATAGATGCCAAGTTCGATACTGAGACACCTGACGGAGCTGATGGTCGATTCGAATCGTTCCCAATCGAGCTCTGGAAACGCTCGATCGATGTGAACATCACGGGTACGTTCAATGTCACCCAGAGCATCTGCAATCAGATGCTCGCCCAAGGCTCAGGCAACATTATCCTCACTGCATCTACCTATTCGCTGGTGGGCCCCAACAATGATCTCTACATCCCTCCCCCACCCGCAAAACCGATGGTCAAACCCGTCGACTATGTGGCAACAAAATCATTTATACCTAGTTACACGCGGTATCTGGCAACCCACTATGCCAAACAGGGAATTCGCGTGAACTGCATCGCACCGCACGGCGTTGAAAACGACAACCCTGAATGGTTCAAAGAAAATTTCGCCAAAATGTCGCCAATGGGCAGGATGTCGAGCGCGTCTGAACTCAATGGTCCATTTATATTTCTGGCATCCGACGCATCGTCTTACATGACAGGATCGACATTGGTCGTCGATGGCGGATGGACAGCGTGGTGATAGTTTGAGCTATCTCGATATCGTTTACGCCGACCTGGGATTGAAACCGGGAGACTACGCGCATCAACTGGTCGACCATGTTGTAGCGAAGTGGCTGGGCGGAGCAACTCTCGACTCCGATGGAAAACCGACCAGATCACTCCTCGATGTTGGCGCCGGAAAAGGTGCTCAGGCCGCGGTTTTCTCGCGGTACTTCGACATCACAACGATCGACCGGCACGGCGACGCAAACGAAACGTTTGAGTCGCTGGACATTGAAGCCAATGTAGTCGTGGCTGAAATAGGTGAACAGGCGTTTCCTTTGCCTGACGATACGTTCGATGTCGTATTCACGAAGTCAGTGATAGAGCACGTCGAAAACTGGGAGCATTTCCTCTCTGAAATATTTCGTGTGTTGAAGCCCGGCGGCTCGGTGATCGTGATGACCCCGAACTGGAACACTCAACAAGCGAATTTCTACGACGACCCGACGCACATCCGCCCCTATACGCTTCGAACGTTGGATCGAGTACTCAGGATGACCGGTTTCGACGATATCCGAGTGACCGACTTCTATCAGCTACCGTTCACGTGGCGGATGCCATTCTTGAAAGTCGTTCCGTGGTTTCTTCGCAAGCTGCCAAACTCGATGAAATGGCGAGACAAGAACCAGAGGAAACATCGATTGATCGTACGATTTTCTAAAGAGACGATGCTGCTGGCGATCGCTAGAAAGCAATAATCGTTTACGGGGGTCTTTATGGGTAAGCGATTGGTAGTGGATTTCAGAATTGCCGCAATAGAGCGCGATTCACTATTCACATCCGACTGGCACTGGCCTGTAAACGCAGAAACCTACGATGACCCATTACGTGAATTTGTTGAATGGTGTTCCACCATTCCGGCTCAACTCAACGATAAACCGGAACTTCGCACCGCATACGAACTGGCCGAAGCTGATCTGCTTGTCGATCTCGCTTCGATCGGCGGTGCGTGGATCGACGTCTCGACTGCCAGGCAGCTTGATCTTCGCCTCACATTTGGCGCTACCCAGCGACTCTATGAAATGCTCGACCAGGACCGTTTCGCCGGTTTTTCTCCAATTAATGATGCTCGTATTGCCGGTGAGCTTGCACTTCGCAGTCCGATTAGACGCGCTTCTCGGTTCTTAAAAAAAACAGTCCGAGGCGTCAGATCTGTACTCAAGGGACGTCCTAATGTTCATTCCATCAGCGCAAATCCACTGCTCTTCGAACTGACCGGCGGCCAGTTAAATCTTTTCCGTCTCGCTTATGCCAACGTAGCTGTTCAACGCTCAAGGTCTCAACGTCCGAACACCGCAATCTCAGAACTCGCCAGTGAAATCGAAAAGCAACTTTTGAGTCGTCTGGCTGACGTCAACCACGCACCGACAGAAAATTTCAACTCGTATATCCACGAGCTTGTCGCTGGCCACCTCACCAATGGATGGTATGACCGAGATTTTACGCCCGGGTTTACGCCCACATCGCAGATGGCGTTGTTTACCGGCACTGGTGGGAACTATCTGGCCCGCGTAGTCTCACAAACGTTTCAAAAGAATGGCGCACGGGTGATAAGAACAACCCACGGTGGTGATACGGCTCTCTTCAACGACCCGCTCTGGCCTTCTATTGAGCTCCCTTTCGCCGATACCTACGTATCTTTCGGGACACGCGCTGCTGAACTTGTCCAGGATGCTGGGGATAGACATGCTGCGATTCGACGACTCAACCGTTCCGTATCGGTAGTAGCTGCCGGCTCGGAGTTCCACCAACAAATCCTCGACCACTCTTCGGCGAGTGCAGAGGTAAAGACGGTTCACGTGATCTCAGCATCATTCTCGGGAACTCGCCGCGCAATCCCGAACATAAAAATTCATGACGTTGTTTATATGGAGTGGCACCGACGCCTGCTAACAATGATCGCTGCAGCAGGTTTCAATACAGTCGCAAAGCGGCATCCAAAAGGCAATGGCGCGGATATCCCTATTTTCGATGATGTCGCAACCACGGAGCTTCGACTGTCTGGCATGGCAGACACCTTCGACCGAACTGACGCGTATGTCGCCGATATTGCCGGAAGTGCCTTCATCGAAGCTTTGTGTACGTTGAAACCTATCGTCCTCATCGACATACCAAATCGTCGGCTCACCGAAGACGCACGCACGCAATTGAGTAAAAGCATCGTGATAGTTCGGGCTAGTTTCGACGAGCACAACAGGGTGATCGTCGACAGCAACTGCATTGTCGAGGGCCTGCGTGAACCCGTAGACCTTGCAGCAAGGCACCAATTCATATCTGATTACCTCACATCATCGTCCGACAGAAGAGATGAGCTGATTGCCCTTGCTCAGGGATAATCCAACAAAATGCACGGGGCAACTGGCAAAATCGTGCTGAAATTCAGATTCCGGTATCAGCCAACAACTCGGATATTTTCTAGTTGATCTCCTTCCTAATTATCATCGGTGTTGCTGCCACGGCAGCCACAGCACACATTCTTCTCAAAATCGGCATGAACGAAGTCGGTGAAATCAATACCGAAAGCATCAAGACTCCTGGGAAGCTGATCGGTCAGCTTGTGACGACTCCTGCGATACTTGCCGCAATACCCGTATACGCGATAAGCAATATCGGTTGGCTGATAGTTCTGTCGAGATTGAACCTCAGCGTCGCTTATCCATTTCTAGCTTCGCTCTATATATTTCTCCCAATTCTTTCAATGCTGTTTCTGTCCGAGTCGCTATCAGCCCAGCATTGGGTGGGTATTGTTGTCATCGGAATCGGCGTTGGAATTGTTTTAAGCGCGGGTCTGGCGTAGGAGACACTAATTGAAAACGATCATCCTGGCCGGGGGGTTTGGCACACGTCTGTCTGAGGAAACCGATCTACGGCCTAAACCAATGGTCGAAATCGGTGGGCGTCCTATTCTCTGGCACATTATGAAAATGTACGCCCACTATGGCTTCAATGATTTCTCCATAGCACTCGGCTACAAAGGAGAGATGATAAAACGCTTTTTCCTCGACTATCGACTACTAACAAGCAGTCTCACCGTGTCACTCAACGACGAAAAAATTAATTGGCATATGGGACCAGAGGAAGACTGGAATGTCGACCTGATCGATACCGGCGTCGGCACGATGACCGGTGGGCGTCTGAAACGAATGCTGTCGTCCGTGGAACGAGAAACCGTGATGATGACGTATGGCGATGGAGTCGCGAATGTCGACATCGACAAACTGGTTGAGTTCCATCACTCTCACGGCAAACTGGCAATCGTAACAGCAGTTCGTCCTCCAGCTAGATTTGGGAGCCTCTCGTTCGACGGGGACAAAGTGGTTGGATTTGCGGAAAAACCTCAGCTTGGTGAAGGTTGGATCAACGGCGGATATTTCGTCTTTGAATCTGGCGTTATCGAATATATTGAGGGAGATGAAACGTATCTTGAAAGAGAGCCACTTGAGCGTCTGGCTCACGATGGGCAACTCATGGCGTTCAAGCACTCAGAATTCTGGCAACCTATGGATACGATGCGGGATCTTCAAACCCTCCGTGAACGATGGGATTCTCAGGATGCACCGTGGAAGGTGTGGGCATGAGTACATCAAGCCACTGGGCCGGAACTTCAGTTTTGGTTACGGGGGCCACCGGGATTGTTGGATCGTGGATGTGCGCTGAGCTTATCGAGCGAGGGGCACGTGTTGTCGCATTGATCAAAGATGCCGACCCTCAGTCCGAACTCATCCGAACCGGAGCGATACGCAATCTCACCGTTGTGAACGGGAATCTGGAAGACTACTGGACTGTTGAACGTGCAATAAATGAACACGCCATTGAGGTGGTCATCCATTTGGGGGCTCAGGCAATAGTCGGTGCAGCTCTTCGGTCACCACTGCCTACATTCGAATCAAATGTCCGTGGAACCTACAACGTTCTCGAGGCTTGCCGGGTTCACATGAGTCTCGTGAAAAGCGTTGTGATCGCCTCGAGCGACAAGGCATACGGTGACCACGAAACACTCCCCTACACAGAAGATGCTCCACTCATTGGGCGGCATCCGTACGACGTGTCCAAAACATGCGCTGATTTGATCGCACAGTCCTATCACCAGACTTATGGAATGCCGGTGGGAATAGCGCGCTGTGGAAATATCTATGGCGGCGGAGACCTGAACTGGAGTCGCATCGTTCCGACAGCAATTCGAGCTTTTCACGAGGGCCGATCCCCGGTGATCCGCAGCGATGGAACATTCGTTCGAGACTATCTGTACGTGAAAGACGCAGTCAGTGGTTATCTAGCGCTGGCAGAAGCCCTGGGTAATGAAGTCATCCAGGGTCAGGCGTTCAATTTTGGAAACGAATCACCAGTTACCGTGCTGGAACTCGTTTCAGAAATTCAGCAGCTAATGGAAGCCCAGCACCTCGTTCCAGATGTTCAGGCAACTGCCACGGCCGAAATTCACTCCCAGTACCTCTCAGCGGCAAAAGCAAAGGAAATGCTTAACTGGAGCCCAGCCAACGATCTGCGTTCAGGTCTCGTCGAAACAATCGCCTGGTACCGCGATTTTCTTGAGGCTGAAGCCCGTGGCTAAAGGATCAAATCCGAGCAGGAGCAAGATTCTTGCTCTCATAAAAGATCACCATGCCGAAGCATTTCCTAGAACGAAATTCGTACCGGGGGAAACGCCAATTCCAGTATCTGGAAAAGTGTTCGACGAAAGTGAAATCGTCCAACTCGTCGATGCTTCGCTCGATTTCTGGCTCACTACCGGGCGCTACGCCGCACGCCTTGAGCGTGAGCTGGCAAAGTTTGTTGGTGTTCGCCATTCGTTTCTGGTGAACTCAGGTTCGTCGGCAAACCTCCTCGCATTGACCGCGCTCACCTCTCACAAGATGGGCGATCGACAACTCCGGCCGGGAGACGAAGTTATTACGGTCGCTGCCGGGTTTCCAACCACGGTAAATCCAATAATCCAGAACCGTCTCAAGCCTGTATTTGTCGATGTAAACCTTGACACTTACAACATTGATGTGAGCATGCTTGAAGAAGCCCTCAGCCCGAATACACGGGCGTTGATGATTGCTCACACGCTCGGAAACCCATTTGACGTCGATGCGATCACAAGCTTTGCAAGTAAAAACAACCTCCTCCTCGTAGAAGACAATTGCGACGCACTGGGTTCTACATACCGAGGCAGAAGAACTGGCAGTTTCGGCGATGTTTCGACCAGTAGCTTTTACCCTGCGCACCATATAACCACGGGGGAAGGTGGAGCCGTATTCGCCAACGACCCCTCGCTCAAACCGTTAATAGAGTCGTTCCGAGAATGGGGGCGGGACTGTTGGTGTGAACCGGGTGATGACAACACCTGTGGCAAGAGATTCGACTGGCAGATGGGAGAGCTACCACACGGATACGATCATAAATACATCTACGAGCACATCGGCTATAACTTGAAGATGACCGACATGCAGGCGGCTGTCGGTGTCGCACAGATGGCAAAGCTTGATCGTTTCACTGAAGTTCGAAAACGCAACTGGAAAATTCTCAAAGATGGGCTTGGACCCCTTCAGGACTACTTCCTGCTTTCGGAGCCGACCGCAAACAGCGACCCAAGCTGGTTCGGGTTCGGTATGTCGGCCCGCCCCGAATCTCGGATCAAGCGCAGGGAATTTGTACTCTTCCTTGAAGAACGAAAAATCGCCACACGGCTGTTGTTCGGCGGCAATCTGGCGCGACAACCTGCATATCTAGACATTTCGGCGAGGACGGTCGGCGATCTTGCTAACTCTGATTTCGTAATGAACAACACTCTCTGGCTGGGCGTGTACCCGGGCCTGACAGAAGAGATGATGATCTACGTGGTCGAGTCGATCCACGAATTCGTGCGCCAAAAAAAACGGAAATTAGGCTCTGAATGAGAATCCTCGTCACAGGTGCTACCGGATTTGTCGGCGGACATCTCATAAAGAGATTGCTCGATGAACGGCACGAAGTTCATGTGCTAACCCGTCCTGCGACCGACCTCGGAATTTTCGGGAATGATCTGGATCGAATCGTGAGTCACCGACATCACGGAACGACTAAGAATATGATCGATCTGGTCAAGAGGGCGCAGCCAGATGCAGCCATACATCTGGCGTCTCTTTTCTTAGGCGAACATCAATCAGAAAACATCGATGATTTGATACAGAGCAATGTTTTACTCTCTACTCAACTTGTCGAAGCCATGGCTGTGAACGACATTGAACTGTTGATAAACGTCGGCACATCCTGGCAACACTATGAAGACGACGACTACAACCCGGTCAATTTGTATGCAGCGACAAAGCAAGCTTTTCGCTCGATTCTTCGTTATTACGTCGAAGTAGCTGCTCTCAAAGTAATTACTCTTGAGTTATTTGACACATTTGGACCAAATGATCGACGTGGTAAGTTATTCGCCCTTCTGGACCGTATCAGAGAGAGCGGAGACAAACTCAGCATGTCGCCCGGAGACCAACAGATCGATCCCGTTTATATCGACGACGTGTCCGAAGCGTTTGTGGTCGCTCTTAATCGCTTGCGCACAGGTCTTGTGCGCAACGAAGAGGTTTATTCGATCCGTTCAAGCACCCCGATTCCTCTTCGAGAACTCGTCGCTGTCTACGAAGAAGTGACAGGCAGCACGCTGAATATTGAATGGGGGGGAAGGCCTTATCGTACGAGGGAAGTGATGATGCCGTGGTCGCGCGGCGAAACGTTATCTGGCTGGTCACCAAAAGTCTCGATCCGAGAGGGGATTGAGATAATCACACGATCAAATGTTTGATAAGCACGAAACAAGTATTCCTGGCTGCTACGAACTACAGCCTACTGTTCGAGCTGACTCGCGCGGTCAATTCGTTAAAACTTTCCATAGCGAGTATTTCGGACAGAACGAGTTAGAAACGAACTTCCGAGAACAGTACTACTCGGTCTCAAGGCAGGGCGTGCTGCGTGGAATGCACTTCCAGAAGCCGCCTCACGCTCACAGTAAAATCGTCTACTGCACCGCAGGTTCTATTCTTGACGTGGCACTGGATCTAAGGACGGGCTCACCCTCATATGGCATACCTATCTCTCTTGAAATCTCAGCTGAAACCGGGAACATGCTCTACTTACCCGAAGGTATCGCACATGGGTTCTACGCGCTGACCGAGGCGACAGTCGTTTACAACGTGTCGAGTGTCTACAGCCCCGAAGCCGATTCAGGTGTCCTCTGGAACAGTATTGGCATGGAATGGCCTAGCTCGGCACCTGATCTCTCTGACAGGGATACAACCTTTCCAACCCTTGAAGAGTTTGTCAGCCCGTTTCGATTCGAATGAAACCCAGAGCGAGAGAACTCAGCCGTAAATGACCGTCGAAAACAACCTGAACATTTCCCTCAGCAAACGGCTGTTGATTTATATTCCCACTTACAACTGCGCGAGATACATAGTCTCAGTTCTCGATGAGATACCGGCAGAATTTTGGAATCTCGCAGACATTCTCGTTGTCGATAACCGCAGCACAGATGAAACCGTAAACAATATTCAGAAGGCCCGATCTGAACACCGGTGGCCAAATCCCATTCACCTGATCCAACCGAACAAAAATATCGGCTATTCCGGTTCCCAGAAACTTGCTTACTCGATCGCTCTAAACTCTGGAACTACAGAGCGAGTCATCATGCTTCACGGGGATGGTCAGTACCCTCCTGAACTGCTAAGTGAGTACTCGCCTTACATCGATTCTGAATACGGCCTCGTATATGGGTACAGAGATAAATCAACGTACCCACGAAAAGAAGAGACTCCGGCAGGAACCTATCGCATCATCAAGGCCTTGAGTGCTCTGGAAAGTCTTGTCACCGGGCATAGCCGGAAAGAATGGCATACCGGATTTGTTATGTACTCCAGGGAATTCTTGCAGCAACTCGATCTTGAAGAGCTTACCGACACCTATCACATTGACGGACATATTCAATTCGCTTCTGGAGAACTCGGTACAAATGTGAAAGCAATTCCTATCTGGAAGCGGTACAAAGACTACGAGCAACTCAAGGGCCTCAACCGGCTCACATACATATTCCACGTGATGCGGTTGATGGTGCAATTCCGGATCAAAGGCATGCCCAAAGCGAAGAACATCTCCGCTCCATCCACTCAACAGTTCTCGATAATCCCTATTGGCAGCACCGAAGATTGATGACGACGCTTGAGCAATTGATACTCGGTGCTGCCCACAAGGCAACCGACTATCTGGATGTAGTCAAAAACCTACGTCGAACCCACCCGGGCCTGTTCTGGATCCTGGTATTCACGGTTCTCACGCGAATTGCGATTTATGCGGGCGGCAGGCCGTGGGACAACGGGGTTATCAACGACACGATTCTGATCGGCGACGGTGCGCAATATCATGAAATAGCTATCGGCTTTCTCAATGGTATCTCGTTGTCGGAATCGAACTGGGCCACGGATCGCACTCTTGGATACCCGTATTTCGTAACGGCAATCTACGCAATCTCAAACAGCAGTATCTGGCTCGTACTCGCGATCCAGACGATACTCAATATCCTGATGGTCCCAATGGTATTTTGGGCAGCAATGAGAATCTTCAACTCCCACAGGGCGGGAACACTGGCAGCGTTGACTTTCTCATTTTCGGCAATCTCAGTGGCCTGGGCGAGTCGGTATCTCTACACAGAAACGCTGTTTACATTCTTCCTACTAATTTTCCTGCTTGTGTTCATTCAGTTGTGGGGGCGAGATTCGATCAGATGGTTCTTGCTGCTGGGAATACTCCTGGGACTTGCCACAATCGTTCGGTCCGTACTTCAGTATTTCGCATTTGTTCCTATCCTTGTCATTCTGTTTCAAGATCGAATGGTTCGTCGAAAATTAGTGCTTGCGGGGGTGATGATCCTTGGCCTGATATTGATAATCGCCCCGTTCCAGATCAGAAACCTCAAGGAGTATGGGCACTATTCACTTTCGACAATCAGCGGGAACGTGATGTTCCAAAGCACGGTGAAAGCAAAAGCACGCGCCGATGGCACAGATTTCTACACTGCTCGAGACGACATGGGATTCCAAGAGTGGAAGGACACTCCAAACCCATTTGACCTTTCAGAAATCAACAAAAGCAGAGGGCTAAGCTCAGTCAAAGAAAATCCGGCAGACTTTGTGATTCTTTATGTTCAAGGAGTTATTTCTTTTCTGATTGGAACTGAAAAGAGCTCATATCTGTACGTCATATTTAATCAGGATCCTCCGGTACTTGAGGCTCCCTATAATTTTGAGACATTTTCTGAACGGATTACCCGTAATATCAGGGATGTTCAAAAAGAGTACTTCCTGACCCCGGTGCTGATCGTCAAGTTACTGATTGAGTACGCGGCGATTACGCTTGGTCTGTTGATTCTGTTGAGGCGAAGGCACAAAACAATGGCACTGTTCTTTGTTCTAACCATTGTTTATTTCATTCTCGCTACAGGTTTCATGGGAAGAGCTCCTCGCTATAAAATCCCGGTGCTTCCGCTGTACGCCATTCTCGCCGGTGGAGGCTTTACCCTGATCTGGTCGTACTTGCAGTCGTGGAAAGTGTTCGATCGCTCATCACTTCGGCTGACAAGATGATATTGCAACTACTGTGCTACAACACTCAGAACGCCGACGGGAAATCGAATCGCCTCTAATGACAATTCGGCTTCAACAACGCTTCAACGAACGGAACTAAGCGCGTGCAGCAAAGAGTGGGCGGGACCTTCAACCCCAACACAGTCGATCGCCTCGACCAGGCGATTCTGTGGACCACGCTTGCCGCACTTTTTCTTGTCCCACTTCTCTTTAGTTACTTCGATGTAGTCTCCGTTTTCAACGAACTTAAAGTGGTAACGCTCCACTTCACTGCTGGACTCATAGCTATTCTGTGGGTGTGGCAGATAGTGCTTCGACGGCTGGAATCAGTATCGAATTCCAATCGCCAGTTAAGCTGGGATTTATTCATCTGGGCTGGGCGTAACCCCGCACGCTGGGCACTCGTTGCTGCGGGAGTGTGGGTGTTTGCCCAGATCGCATCGACACTGCTGTCTCCACTTCCGGTAATCAGCTTTTTCGGAGGCGACGAGGCTCGGTCGGGTTACAACCTGTACGACAGCCTCTCGCTGATGGTGATATTCCTGTCAGTAGCACTCAGGTTCAGGTCGCGCCGCAATCTTGAACTGCTTGTGTACACGCTTGTCGCCACCGGCACGATCGCGGCAGCCTATGGAATTGCTCAGCATTTCAACTGGGATCCGATCGGTGGGAATGCAGGTCGCACCCGTGTTATCGCCAGCTTCGGCAATACACTGAACTTCGGCGGCTACATGGTCATGTCGATCCCGGCGACTCTCGCTCTTGCCTCCAAACGATTCGACAGGAAATGGCTTTGGGTCGCCATCCTTCTGGGTGCATTGAGTTTGCAGCTTGCTGGAATTTGGTTTTCTGGTGGTCGAGGGCCATTTCTCGCCGTTGCAGCCTCGATAACCACGTTCTTCGTGATTTCCGTGGCGATTGGAACACCAAGGCAAACCCTCAAATCCGCTGCGTACATTGCTGTTTCATCTATCGTCGCCGCGATAATCATCGCCTTGCCATCCCCACAGGGCGATATCGGTCTCGAACGAGCGTTGAGCATCGGCGATCAGTTCAGCACAACGGGAGTATCAACCGATATCAAGGGCGGTCTACAGGGTCGGCTGAGCATCTGGAGATCATCGCTCAAGATTGCCACCGGTTGGGATGTCCCGATCGAGGAACCAGCCGTTAACTCCATGCTCCGCCCTCTGTTTGGACTGGGTCCCGATATGTACGTGTATTCGTACCCGATCGTTGGCACGCCACAGTCGAAGTTAGCTCTCGTCGATCACGCCCACAATTATGAATTACAACTCCTGATGGAACAGGGATTCGTGGGGTTTTTCGGATTTACGGCACTTGCTGGGCTGCTCACGCTTGCAACATTCTCCATCGTTCGGAGATACCGACGTTCCGGGTCGGGTCTAGATGGCGTTGGGATTTTGATGCTCATGCTTTTGCCGGCAAACATCGGAAAACTTTTTGAGCTTCAAACTGGTGTTGCGCGCGTGTCGGATTTAGCGATGACGCTCGCATTATTTGGTGCCACGATCGCGTTGTACGAGATCGCAAACAAACGACTGAGTGCGGATGAGCCTGAAGTGGCTCCAGCAGATCAAAGTGCTCGCTCCTCACCCGGTATCAGTGCATCGAACCAAATGATGTTTGGATCAAGCTTACTCGCCGCTGTTCTTGTAACGGCCGTCGTCCTGACAGTCTTTGTAAGTTGGGACCTACGACGACTTTCTGCGAGCAGGATGTTGGCGACCGGATATGATGACCCGAATTTGAATGTGAGAGCACAGGTGTGGGCAGATGCCCAGGCACAGGCACCAGAACGGGAATCTTTCACTTTTAGCCTGTTCGAACAATATTTCGCGGTTTCAAAAGAACAGTATGATCTTGGCAATAAAGAAGAGGCATTGCGATTATTAAATGTCGGACGTGACATGCTCCTCGAATATGAAAAGCGTGATCCTTTCGAACTCGACACTCAGATCGGACTATCTAAAACGGTCTCAACACTCGCCACATGGGG
>JAJRZP010000050.1 GCA_024275195.1 Chloroflexota bacterium
AAACATTTGGAGAATTACTTTGACCGATGGAGTAACCGGAAAAATCGATTTCAACGCTGATATAGGCGAGTCGTTTGCCGGGTATGAGCTTGGTCTCGACAGCGAAATTGTCAAGCACATAACTTCCGCCAATATCGCCACAGGATTTCACGCCGGAGATCCCGATTGGATGGCGCGCACAGTCGATCTTGCTATCGAAAATTACGTCGGAATCGGAGCACATCCGGCGTATCCAGACCTCGTCGGATTCGGGCGTCGAAATATGGATCTCACCCCCGCAGAAGTCCGTCATGCCGTGACGTATCAAGTCGGTGCGCTTGCCGGTTTTGTACCGGGCAGGAAACTTCAACACGTAAAACCGCACGGGGCGTTGTACAACACGGCAGTGAGGGATGCGGCGATAGCCGACGCGATCGTTTCGGCAGTAAAAGCATTCGATCCCGAGCTGATTCACGTTGTGCTTGCGGGCTCGCAGTGGGAGTCGATCGCACGATCTCAAGGGGTACGCGTGGCGAGAGAGTGCTACGCGGATCGAGCCGTGACTCCAGAGGGGACACTCGTACCACGCGCACAGCCCGGTGCTGTGATCCATGACCCGGACGATGTTGTAGCGCGGTCGCTGAAGCTGGCAACTGAGGGCAAGGTCATCGCTGTCGACGGAACTGAGATCGACTTTTCGGCAGACTCGATATGTCTCCATGGCGATACTGCGGGTGCAGTCGAACTGGCGGCAGCGGTTCGTGGGGCACTCGAATCCGCGGGAGTTGAAATAGTATCGATGAACAGGTTGGTCGGCGGTGGCTGAACCGATCTCCAACGCGGGTCACAGCCATAAGCATCCCCGATTGGTGCCCTCGGGTGATTCTGCGATCGTTATCGAGTTGGGTTCGGAAATCGATCCGAGTGTAAACGACAGGGTCTACGGGCTTGTCGACTTGATAGAGAACGCCCAAATTGCCGGTATCGTCGAATTGGTGCCGACCTACCGGTCGTTGCTTGTGACCTACGACCTACTTGTCATCAGGTTTGGTGAGATGTTCGACCGATTGAGCGATATCGCCTCGACTCCGATGGACGAGGTAGTCGCAGCGGTTGAGTCGAGAGTTGTGGAACTCCCCGTTGTGTATGGCGGAGAAGACGGGCCAGACCTACAGGCTGTAGCGGAACACGCGGGCCTATTGGTTCAGGATGTAATCGCCATCCATTCCGGTGTTGACTACCGGGTCTACATGATTGGGTTCGCTCCGGGCTTCCCGTACCTGGGTGGGCTCGACGAACGGATAGCCACTCCTCGATTAAAGACCCCGCGCGTGAGCGTTCCGGCCGGGTCAGTTGGTATTGCGGAATCGCAAACCGGGGTGTATCCGAATGCGAGTCCCGGCGGCTGGCAGTTGATAGGTAGAACGGCATCAAAATTGTTTGATGTCGGGAACGACGAACCTTCACTAATCACACCGGGGTCCAGAGTACGGTTTGTACCAGTTACGTCGCATGATTGATACCGCCAGACCGAACATACGAGTGATCAGAGCGGGGCCGCTTTCGTTGGTGCAGGACCGCGGGCGAGTTGGATATCAGCGGCTGGGCGTGTCGGTATCAGGAGCGGCGGACATCGACGCTCTGGATATTGGAAATCTTTTGGTTGGAAACGGTCCGAAAGCCGCCAGTCTGGAGGTGACGCTGGGCGGTTTGGTGATCGAATTTTCGAAGCCGACGGTTTTCGCTCTGACCGGGGCAGATACAAACGCAACGCTCGACGAGGTACCGGTCGGCGTGAACATATCCTACTTCGCGCACCCATATTCCCGCCTCGAACTGGGCATGGCCAGTCAGGGCTTACGTAGCTATGTGGCGATAGCAGGTGGGATAGAGGTCAGCGAAACGCTTGGTTCACGTTCGACGCATCTGGCATCTGCGATCGGAGGAATCGACGGGCGTGCTCTTGCCGATGGCGATGTACTTGATCTTGGAGAGCCAGAGCAGGATCCCGTGTCGGGACGTTTGTTCCCAATCGAGAAAGAAAACCTCGCGTCTGACCCGCTGAGTATTCGGGTGATTCTTGGGCCGCAGGATGATGAGTTTACGACCCGTGGAATCGATACGCTTCTCGGCTCGGAATACACCGTTTCCGATCAATCAAACCGACAGGGACTGCGGCTCGATGGACCAACTATCGAGTCAAAAACAGGTAGCTACGACATCGTTTCAGATGCCGTTGTAAATGGCTCGATTCAGGTTCCGGGTGACGGCAAACCGATCATTCTTCTTGCCGATCGGCAAACCACCGGCGGGTACGCCAAGATCGCTACCGTGGCGACTGTCGATCAACCGAAGTTGGGGCAGGCTCCACCCGGCGCGACGATCATGTTTAAATTGATTTCTGTCGAGGAATCGCAGAAGTTGCTTAGCACACACAGACGACGCTTCGAAGAAGTCGAGTTGGTTCGCATCGTCGAGCCGATCTCACTTCACGTCGATGGCGCCAGAGTCGACTTGGGTGTTGCTGAGAACAACGGCATGAGATTGGCGGAGGTAGAGGGGGTCAATTATCCGATATTAGTCGAAGAATATACCCCCGCAGACTAAGGCAGTTTTGCTAGAATCGACCATCGTATTTCCGCAGTCGACTTTTTTTGTCGGCTTTTGAAAAATCAGACCGAACCGATAGGGGAGCACTGACACGTTCGATCAGGATTTGCTAAACGATGGGCTGACTTTGAGTCTTGTCGGCATGGGCGTAGTTTTTGCCGTGTTGGCGGCTCTGGCCCTGACGATCAAAGGCATCGGATTGCTTGATCGTGAACCCACAACCACACCAAGTGTTGCCTCACGAGCAGTCACACCGACGGCAGTAGCGGTTTCATCTGGAGAGATATCGGGTCAGCAGGTCGCGGCAATCGCTGTAGCGCTGGCTCTTTCAGAGTCTGAGTCATCATCGATGGTGCAGCCGAGGACCCACGCGGGCAGCACAGCAAGTTCGTGGTTGCAGAGTGGGCGGATGCGTGTGCTTGGATCAGGTGCTAGGGAGAGGCGCAGTTAGTGGCTACCAGAAACTACAAGATCACGATTGCCGGTCAGAGCTACGAAGTTGAGGTCGGTGATCTCTCAGCTTCCCCGGTAGAGGTTTCGGTCGATGGAACCACCTATCAGGTTGAACTCCCAGAATCGGCAGCACAACCGACATCATCTCCCCCGTCGATCTCAGCGCCGAAAACCGTTGCCCCTCCCCCTAAAGCGATCTCTCGGCCATCCGTACCAACTTCGGGTGACGATGGTGTGGTGCGATCCCCAATGCCGGGCAAGATCATTGGCGTGAGTATTTCTGTCGGAGCGACGGTGACGAAAGGACAGCCGATCGTTGTACTTGAGTCGATGAAGATGGAAAACACGATCGCATCTCCGATTGACGGTACTGTTTCGACGGTACTGGTTGCGGCAGGTGATTCAGTCCAGCACGGTCAGACTCTGGCCGAGATCGCACAGGCATAACCTCGATGTCGACTGAGTTAGGAGCTCTCTGGGAAGGCTTTGGAGCGATAGGCGATGAGCCGCGACTGGTTCTGATGTGGGCAATTGCCGGTGCACTTCTTTATGTCGGTATCGCCAAGAAAAAAGAACCATTGCTGTTGGTCCCGATCTCAATGGGAATCCTTTTCGCGAACCTCCCGCTGGGCGAGTTGATTCGCGAGGGTGGCGGTGGCGAGCCTGCTGGCCTGCTCAGGACGTTCCAAACCATCGGCATGGAAACCGATATCTTCCCACTCCTGATATTTCTGGGTGTCGGTGCAGCCACTGATTTCACCCCAATGTTGTCGAACCCGAAAACTCTCCTTCTGGGGGCAGGCGCTCAGGCAGGCGTATTCGTAGCGTTGCTCGGTGCGTTGTTGCTTGGGATGACCGATTTCTTCGAATTCGGACTGCTGGAGGCATCTTCGATCGGAATTATCGGCGGAGCCGATGGCCCAACAACCATTTTCATAGCTACACGAATGCGTGAGTTGGGCGAAGCACTGCCGAACGTAGAGGTACGAGATATCGTCGGTGCCACTGCTGTTGCCGCTTACTCATACATGGCGCTGGTGCCGATAATCCAGCCGCCCATCATCAAGCTTCTGACTACGCAGAAAGAACGCCGGATTCGGATGTCATACACCGCGAAACCGGTATCCAAGCGTACGCAGGTTTTGTTTCCGATTCTCACCACGATCATCATTAGCGTACTCGTTCCTTCAGCCTCGCCGCTGATCGGGATGCTCATGCTCGGAAACCTTATAAGGGTTGCGGGCGTGGTCCCACGCCTCGCCGATGTAAGCGAGAACGCGATGATGAACGGTGTAATAATCCTGCTTGGTCTGGCAGTCGGTTCTACCATGCCCGCCGACATCTTCTTGCAGCCGGAAACGATTGGTATCTTCTTGCTGGGTCTGTTCGCATTCATGACAGCGACTGTCGCCGGAATCCTGCTCGCGAAGTTGATGAACTTACTGTCTAAAGAGAAGATCAACCCGATGATCGGTGCCGCCGGTGTGTCGGCGGTACCAATGGCAGCGAGAGTAGTTCAGGATATGGGGCAAAAAGAGGATCCCGAAAACTTCCTGCTGATGCATGCAATGGGCCCGAACGTTGCTGGCGTTATCGGTACTGCAACAGTTGCAGGCGTGTTGTTGGCGATGGTGGAAGGCTTACTGTAGCCGACAGGCGATTGATGAACCGAACTAATTTCGGCTGTATGCCCACCGTTCGTATATTGCACTTCATACTTGCTGATGCGAGTATCCTGATCGAGCTTTGATGCGAACTACAGCTTTTGATTCGTGAAACGATTTCATCAGGAGAACTAACAAGATGCCAGACCGTTCGATGAGGGGTGTGTATCCGATCCTCTCTGCACCGATTAACGAAAAAGGGCAGTTGGTTGTCGAAGATCTGGAGAGACAGGTCGAATGGATTATCGGTAAAGGTGCTCACGGTCTGGGGATCGCCGTTGCGACAGAGATATTCAAGTTCACTGAAGAAGAGCGCGACCTGATTCTCAGCACCGTGGTACGAGTAAACAACGGTCGAGTGAAGATCGTGATGAACACCGGCGGCGAAGGAACCGACGTTGCTATTGCGCTGTCGAGGCGGGCAGAAGAGCTCGGTGCCGATGCGTTGATGATTCGCCCAACGTCGTTCATTCCGGTGCAGAACTCTGAACAGATCGACTACTTTGTAAGAATCGCAGAATCTGTTTCACTGCCCATCTTTTTGCAAGATCAGCCAACCGCGCAGGTTCCACCTGCCATGGCGGTTGCATGTGCGGCACAACACGAGAATCTCTGCTACATCAAGGTCGAAACCCCACCAACGATTCCAAGAATGGGCGAAACTCGTGATCTGGCTGAAGGCAGCGGCCTCGTGCTTTTCGGTGGCGCTGGTGGAGCATTCGCTGTTGAAGAGTTCAAGCGAGGCTCCGTCGGCACCATGCCGGGTTCCACACTCCCCGACATGTTCGTCAGGGTTTGGGATCATTATCAGGCCGGCGATGAAGAGGCGGCAAATAGTGAAATGGCTCGTCACCAGGCACTTATCGGCATGTTGGCGCAGGGACAGGGTATCGCCAACTGGATTTACAAACACATCATGGTTCGGCGCGGGGTTTTTACCCCCGGCTCGGAATTTGCACGTCACCCGGCCCTGAAACCAGATGCTGAGCAGTTCAAAGAGATCGACAGCCTTCTCGAGAGTTTGGATTTGATCGGCAAGTAGATCAGGTCAAAAAAGAGATGCGAGAGGAACTGGGCGAGGTTAGAATCGTTCACTCCGCGATCAAGCATTAGAAGAGCCAGTATTGACTGAACTCGAGTCCGATCCCACAGATTGTCCATCCGACTGTCACAGCTGTGAAGCGCAAGCTATTGAGCTAACACTGGCTTGTTTTGGGGCGGTTTACCAATGGTAGACGGCCTATCAAACCTGGTGTTGTTTAATGGAGACCTCTCCGGGGTTGAGTTAATCGGATTGGCGATCATGTCGCTGATCGTTGGAATCGTTGGGGGGATAGTCGGAATAGCACTCGGTGTCGTTCGATTGCCGGTCATGACTGCCGTCGGGATTGACCCCCTGATCGCTGCAAGCACCAACCTTTTCGTGAGCGTCCTCGGTTCAGTAGCCGGATCATGGCCCGCGATTCTCCAGAATCGAATCGTTTTTAGAGTGGTGATCGTGATCGGAATACCCGCGATCGCTGGGTCTTTCGTCGGCGGATTGTACGCAGATCTTATCTCTCGAACGGTGCTGCTAACCATCGTCGCGCTACTACTCGTCTGGTCTTCGGTGATGATGATCATGCGTGCGGTGGCCGAACTTCGCAATCGAAAGCGAGCACGTGAGGAAAATGACCCTGCAGCGGGTCGAGGTGACCTCAACGCGAGAACTATCACTCGCGAGGGTTTCTTGGGATTTGACATAGGGCTCATCGGTGGGGCTGTCGGACTGGCTCTCGGCGTGCTTCGGATGCCGGCGTTGATACACGTTCTCAAGATGAAACCGTCACTCGCCGCAGGAACGAATCTGGCACTGACGATTCTTGTTGGCTCATCGGGATTTGCAGGTCATTTACTTCGTGGGCGGGTGGACTGGCTGCTGGTAGCCGCAATCGGCATACCGGCGATGATTGGAATGTTCGTCGGGTCGCGCATGGGCGGAAACGTTGATCCAACAAAGCTCCGACTTGGTGTAGGTATCGTGCTGTTGTTCGTGTCGCCACTGGTGTTCTTCGACGCATTCTTCGGCTAGATCGTCCTGAACGGTGACCGATGCAGGTACAAGCACACCTATAATCGGCTAATCATGGACACGCTTCCCGGAAGATCATTCAAATCAGCCTTACAACTTGAATCACCACTTCAACTTGTGGGAGTCACGAACCCGTTTCACGCAATCATGGCGAAGACTGCCGGATTTCGTGCCCTGTATCTCTCGGGATCAGGTGTGGCTACCTCTTCTTACGGACTCCCTGACCTCGGACTGACGACGCTCGACAACGTTCTCGAGGATGTCCGTCGGATCACATCTGCCGTCGATCTGCCACTACTGGTTGACGTAGACACCGGCTGGGGTGGTGCGTTCATGATTGCAAGAATGATGAAAGAGATGGCCCGAGCCGGTGCAGCCGGAGTCCACATCGAAGATCAGATTCAATCGAAGCGTTGTGGCCACCGACCGGGCAAGCAGATCGTTCCCACCACTGAAATGACCGACCGGCTAAAGGCCGCGGCCGATGCCAAAGAGTACGATGATTTCGTGTTGATGGCTCGAACCGATGCGATAGCCGTGGAAGGTGTCGCCGCCGCGATCGAGCGTTCAGTCTCATATGTGGAGGCCGGGGCCGACATGATCTTCGCCGAAGCAGTGACGGAACTCAGTGATTTCGAAAAGTTCAAGAACGCAATCCAAGTTCCGCTCCTCGCGAATCTGACGGAATTTGGTAAGACCCCGGCATTTACGGTGGATCAACTCGCTGGAGCTGGCGTGGATATCGCACTCTACCCACTTACGGCGTTCAGAGCTGCAAACAAGGCCGCTGACATCGCGTTCAGGACGATTCGCTCTGAAGGTACTCAGGCCAGCATAGTTGACGATCTGCAAACTCGAGATGAACTTTACGACTACCTCGACTACCCGAGTTACGAGAGTAAGTTAGACGAGCTTTTCAAAGCCGAGTCTGGCGATTTGCCCTCTGGTTAGTTCAAGAAACAGGAACATTCGGTATGACTACATCGGGCCTGAATGGCGTTACAGCAGGGACGTCGAGGATTTCAACGGTCGGGCAGGCTGGTGTCGGCCTCACGTACCGAGGATACTCGATCACCGATCTGGCACTTGACTCGACGTTCGAGGAAGTCGCTTATCTCCTCATTTACGGGAAGTTGCCAAATCAGGCTCAACTCGACGCATACAAGAAGAAGCTATCTCGTCTACGTTCACTTCCAGATGCATTGAAGACGCTACTGGAAGCGCTACCCGCATCCACGCACCCGATGGACGTACTGCGGACCGGAACATCACTTCTCGGCACTCTCGAAGCCGAAGGTGAGAACGGTCGTACAGCCGCTACCGTTGGTGACCGCTTAACTGCCAGTTTCGGTTCGATGCTGGCCTACTGGTACCGGTTTCAGCAGCGCAACGAACGAATCGAGACCGAGTCTGATGAAGATACCGTTGCTGGACATTTTTTGAGCCTGATGTCAGGAAGACCGACTGATTCAACCAAGCGTGATGCGCTGGATACGACGCTGGTGCTGTATGCGGAGCATGAGTTTAACGCCTCGACATTTACCGCACGAGTTATCACATCCACGCTTTCCGACACCTATTCGGCCATCGTCGGCGCGATCGGGGCTTTGCGGGGTCCGTTGCATGGCGGTGCGAATGAGGCAGCGATGGAGCTTGTCTCATCGTTCGACTCTCCTCAAGATGCTGAAAAATCGTTGATACACATGCTTGAGGCGCGTCGATTGATCATGGGATTCGGGCACCGGGTCTACAAGAACGGAGATCCACGTTCACCAATCGTCAAAGACATTGCAAAAAAACTCTCTGAGGTTGCGGGAAATACTTCCTACTATGAAATCTCGGAGCGAATCGAGACTGTGATGATGCGTGAAAAAGGCATGTTCCCGAATCTGGATTTTTACGCCGCCACGGCTTATCACATGTGCGGGATTCCTACGGCGATGTTCACTCCCGTATTCGTAATCGCGCGAACCTGTGGCTGGATCGCACATGTGATCGAGCAGAGATCTGACAACAAGCTGATCCGTCCGTTGTCGGACTACACCGGGCCGGAGCCGAGAGAGTTTGTGAAAATCGGGGAGCGCGGGTAGTGAAACGTGGTCGTGAGACTGATGCCGTAATCGCTACGATCGCTGACTACGCCGTCAACTATCAGTCGACATCCGAGCTTGCATTCGATACCGCGCGCCTGTGCCTGATGGATTCGATCGGTTGTGCATTGTTGGCGTTGGACTATCCGGCCTGCACCCGGTTGCTGGGGCCTGAAGTCGAAGGTACGTCTGTGCCATCTGGAGCCAGAGTGCCGGGGACTCGGTACCAGCTTAATCCAACGAAGGCCGCCTTCGATACTGGTTCCGCGATTCGCTGGCTAGATTTTAACGACACATGGCTTGCCGCCGAATGGGGGCATCCATCCGACAATTTCGGTGCGATTCTGGCGGTTGCCGACCACCTGAGCCGCAAGTCGAAACTGGATGGAACTCGTGGCTTCACTGTGAAGGACATCCTCGGTTTCGCAATCAAGGCGTATGAGATTCAGGGTGTTCTGGCCCTTCAGAACTCCTTCAACCGTGTTGGCATCGATCACGTGTTGTTGGTAAAAGTTGCTTCCACGGCGGTTCTGACGGCGATGATGGGCGGAGACGTGACCCGCGTTGAGAACGCGGTCTCGAACGCCTGGCTCGATGCGTCGCTACGGACATACCGGCATGCACCAAATACCGGCTCAAGGAAATCATGGGCGGCCGGGGATGCGCTGGCCCGCGCGGTTCGGTTCGCGTCGAACGCCATGGCTGGCGAGATGGGCTATCGATCGGCATTGACAGCTCCGGGCTGGGGATTTCAGGACGTGTGGTTCAAGGGAGAAGAAATTACGTTGGAACGAGAACTCGATGCATACGTTATGGAGAACATCCTGTTCAAAGTGTCGTTCCCAGCGGAGTTCCACGCACAGACCGCAGTCGAGGCAGCTTTTTTGTTGCACGAAGAAGTGGCCCCGCGCCTGAGTGAGATCAGCGAGATCGTCGTTACATCACAGGAATCGGCACTCAGGATTATCGATAAAACGGGTCCGCTGACGAACCCTGCCGATCGAGATCACTGTATCCAATACATGGTTGCAGTCGGATTGCTCAATGGCTCTCTGGTAGCTGAAGACTACGAAGACGAAACCGCAGCCGACCCCCGGCTCGATCAGCTTCGAAAAAAGATGGTAGTGAGGCACGATCAGCGTTTTACCGACGATTACATCGATCCTGACAAACGATCGATTGCCAACGCTGTGCAGGTTCATTTCGATGATGGCTCTTCCACTGAGAACGTGACGGTTGAGTATCCCATTGGACATCGTCGCCGACGTGAAGAGGCGAAACCGCTGCTCATCGACAAGTTTCGAGCGAACGTGGCGACACAGTTTGAAAGTTCAAGAACTGCCCGTTTAGTCGAACTGTTCAATGGTGGACCCGCATTTGATGGCATGGAGATTGACAGGCTGATGGATTTGCTTGTACCTCCGGCTGGCTAGAGTTGCGCTACCGGGCTTCCTTTCGCGCCGACTCCAGCCTGAGCGTTCTAGTGCTAATCTTTTCAACGTTTGTAGATTCCAGTTTTGATCTGACACACCGATTCCGAGCACAGTAAGTAAGAAATCCTAAAAATGACCAAGACCACCGGTAGTGAACTGTTGATCCGTGCCCTGCGAGCCGAGGGTGTCGATACCGTCTTTGGTGTCGCTGGCGATCACATTCTGCACATGCTCGACACGATGTTCGACGCACCGTTGCGTATGGTCGATTTTCGGCACGAGTCAGGTGCCGCCCACGCTGCTGACTCATACTCGAGAATTCTGAAAAAGGGTGGAGTCATGCTCTCGACCACACCCGGCCACGCCAATGCTCTTCCTGCGCTGGCGAACGCAATGCACTCCGAAGCCCCGTTGATCAACATTGCTGGATCTGCCGAGTCGGCGAACATGGGACGCGGCGCGATGCAGGAGTTCGATCAGGTCGGCGCTGCGTCGGCGATCACAAAAGGTGCTTGGGACGTTCCCAGCCCGGCACGAATCCCGGAGTACGTGGCTCTAGCATTCAGAACTGCTCTCAGCGGGCGGCAAGGACCGGTTCATCTCACGATTCCACATGATTTCCAGATGGCTGAAGTCGATGATGCCGAAGTTGCCCGCTATGCACCGAACGAGTACGGAACGCCGTTACAGGTGCTTGGTGATCCTGTGCAGATCGAACGCGCGATAGACATATTGAACTCGGCGCAGCGGCCTGTGATATTCGCCGGATCATCTGCCGGGGCGACGGCGATTCCATATGAAGTTCAACGGCTGGTCGAGACGATGCGAATTCCGTTCTTCTCAGAAGATTCGGCGCGGGCGTTGATACCGGACTCTCACGAATATTCGATGGGTCTTGGATACCAGCCCCTGAATCTGACAGTTCGCAATGTCGGTGATGCCGATGTTGTACTGATGCTCGGTAAAAAACTCGACTATACGAACGGATTTGGTGGGAATCCGCCGTTCGCGAGCGACGTGAAGTTTGTCATCGTTGATCCTTCACCCGCGCAGATTGGCCGAGCTCGCACCGCCGCGGTTGGGATCGTCGGCGATCTGGGACCCGTAATTACGCAGTTGGCGGATGTCGCCGAAAAACGAAACTGGACCGAGCACACCGAATGGGTGAGCAGGCTCCGATCAGCATACGACGATTGGCATGCAGGGCTTGCAGGGCTTGGTAGAGAAGAAGACCCGATGCATCCAATGCACGTGTCGAACACTTTGCAGAAGTTTGTCGACGACGATACACACGTCACTTTCGATGGAGGTGATTATTGCCACTTCCTCCGAGCTTCGGTGAAGCGTGACCGTCCTTACCGATTCCACAATGTTTCGAGTTTCGGCATGATCGGTGTGGGTCTGCCATATGCGCTTGGTGCCCAGATAGCTTTGCCAGACAGCAAGGTCGTACTTGCCAACGGCGATGGCTCGCTCGGCTTCAACGGTATGGAGATCGACACAATGGTTCGGCACAACCTGCCGGTCAAGATGTTTATTGGAAACAACTCGATCTGGGGAATCGACTGGCAGATTCAAAAAGGCCTGTACGGCCGCCCGGTCTGGACCGATCTTCTGCCGACTCGCTACGATGTCATGGCGCAGGGTCTGGGTGCGTTCGGCGAGCATGTTACGAAGGCAGAACAGCTAGAGGGAGCAATGAAACGGGCGTTCGACTATGATGGGCCGGCGCTGTTGAACATCGATATTGAGCAGGTGATTAGTCCGGTAGCTGAAGCTGCAATAAGCCGAAAGACTGGCTCACACGGCTAGAGGGAACCATGATTCCAGATCAGTATTTCTACGGTGAGAACGATGTTGAGAAACGGGAGCTACTACCCGGTGTGTTCGCTCGCCTGATCTGGGGTGAGAAGATCATGATGGGGATCATCGATATCGACCCCGATACCGAAGTTCCGAGGCATTCGCATCCGCATGAACAGTGCGGGCGGATCCTCAAGGGTGCTGCATGGTTCTACGTTGGAGACGACGAGCAATTACTGGTTGAGGGCGACCATTACGTGATTCCGGGTGATGTTCCCCATCGGGTCGTTGCGACAGAAAACGGGTGCGTCGCGCTCGATATCTGGTCCCCCATACGCGAGGAATACATCGCAGACGACGTTGGCTTCTTCAAGAAGTAACGCTGAGGCATAGCGCACCCCGCGCCTCCACCCGACTTCCCGAGGCATTCGAGGGACCTTGACGGAAACCCACGTCCACCCACGGCATCAATCTCGCCTGGCAAAAAGAGGTGGTTCCGGTTGTCTGCACAGTGGTATAAGTGGAATCGTTGCCTGAATGGGACATCATAATGTCCCTAGAAACAAGAGCGAGAAAATGACGAGACGACCCCGCCGTAATCACTCGGCAGACTTCAAGGCGAAGGTGGCACTTGCCGCAGTCCGCGGCGAAAGAACGCTGTCGGAGTTGGCGAGCCAGTTCGATGTGCACCCGAACCAGATCACGCAGTGGAAGACCCAGTTGCTTGAGCGTGCTGCAG
>JAJRZP010000051.1 GCA_024275195.1 Chloroflexota bacterium
ACCTCTCGAACGAAGAACGGCTGGCAGCTCTGCCCGGCTTCCTGTACCGCTACAATCACCACCGTCCACACGGCGGTATAGACGGAGCCACCCCTGCCTCAAGGCTGTAAACAACGTTCGTGGGAAGTACACCTAGCCGTTCAATCCACCGGTGACCCTCATCAACGTCTCCTGAACGAGAAGCTCGTGATCGAGTGAACGAAGTGGCTCAGATTCACCTCTGATGTTGCGAACGAATTCATCAAAAGTATCGACATAGCGCTCCCGATCTACGATCTTGATGATGTTGACACCTTTCTGGTATTCGCCCTGATCCTCTTCGAGGGTGAGTCGGATGGTGTCTGCGGGCTCGAACGGTTCCATGATCGCGGAGCCTTTCGTGCCGTATACCTCGAAACGACGGGCCATCGGCCGTGCTTCCATCGCCGCGATGTCAACGGTGGCGATTGCTTTGTTGTATTCAAGCACTCCCAGCGTGTTGTCCATCATCTCCCGTGTTTCAGATGCAGAATTCTGGAAAAATCGGGAGACTTGATTGGGTCGTCCAAGTATCCAGACGACCTGATCGAGCATGTGCCCGCCAAGGTCGTACATTATTCCGCCCTTGAAGTGAGCGAGACCTTCACGACCAGTCTCTATCCCTTCAGGGTTCTTCTCTGGAATCCAAGTCGACATGTGCGCACGGACCTGAAAAACATGTCCCAGAAATCCCGAGCGCGCCCAACTTGCGATTCGCTCGAAACCATCGTGCTTGCGGAACATGTAGCCCATCTGGGCCATAGTGCCCTGCGTGCGAGCCTGCTCGATGATGCGCTCGAATCGTGGGTAGTCGTCACCGGCCGGTTTATCGTAGAAGACATGTTTTCCAGCGGCGACAATCTCTTCAGTGAACTTGAGGCTTTCCCTGTTGGAGCCCTCGGATGCGACGGCTACCACCGATGGGTCGTTCAGGAACTCAGATGGACTTTCGACGAATTTGACCTGATTCCAGATCTGTGATCTTTCAACCTGTCTACGGCGGTCTGTTTCAGGCTCGTAAACACCAACGATTTCAACGTCGGGGTGGCCGAGCATGACCTTCAGCACGCCCTGCCCGTGTCCGTGCCTGGTTCCGTACTGCGCCATTCGCAATTTTTCTCTCACTGAGATTTTTACTCCGATAGTGTGGATCATGCGCCGCTGACGTCGTCACCGACGAACGAGTGCTCGAGTGCCGTCGTTGTTTACGCCAAACGTTAGCAGCGTTGCCAGCCTCTTCAAGCGCGAAAGGTGAAGATCAGGCGGTTCGGACTGCCTCAATGAAGGCACGGATGCGTACCGGGTCTTTCACACCTTCGATTTCGACCCCGCTCGAAACGTCTACCCCCCACGGAGTAAGTTGTCTGATTGCACTTTGCACGTTCTCTGGTTTCAAACCGCCAGCGAGCAGAAGATTTTCTCGATTTGCTACCCCTTCAGCAGCGGTCCAGTCGAACGATATACCTGAACCACCGGGAGTTTCCCTGTCATACCGATCAAGAACGACACCGTGCCCATCGTCGAGTAAAGGCGCAATGATGTCGTTGAGGCTGGATGGAGTGGATTCTTCTTTCACCCGCACCACCTTGAAGATCGGAAGTTCGGTTTTGGATATGTAGTCGGCGTCTTCATCGCCGCATAGTTGAAGATAATCGAGCCCAGAATTTCGAGCCAATTCGTTCACGAACCCTGGATCCTGATTACGGAAAAGTCCTACTAGTCCCGGGCGGTTAAGCGTTTTCCTACCCGACCTGTAATCGGCAATGATCTGGATACCGTCTTCGGGTTGGAGTTGTCGTCGCACACCTTCGACGAAATTGAACCCGAGGTAGTCGGCGCCAGCGTCAGATGCCACGATCGCGACATTGGCACTTCGTAGTCCACAGATCTTGATACGTGTGGATCGGGTTCTCTCTGATTTCACGATGCTATCCGACTTCCACGGTCGACATCGCTTGCACCAGTTCACTCAGATCGTCACCGGCCTTCATGAGCGACTCTCCGACGAGTACCGCCTTGGCACCGGCGTATCCCATGCGCTCTACGTCAGTTGAATTCCTCATCCCGCTTTCGGCCACTCGGATTCGGTCGTCTGGAATTTTCTGGGCGAGAGTTTCGAACACAGAAAGCGATGTTGTCAGTGTCTTGAGATTCCGATTGTTGATCCCCACGATCTGTGGATCGGTGCTCATGGCAATGTCCAGTTCAGGCTCGTCAAATACTTCGACAAGGACATCCATACCCATCGAGGTCGAGATGCTGAAAAATTCAGCGTACTGACCCGGGTCGAGGCAGGCGATGATAAGCAGGATACAGTCGGCACCGGCAGCACGTGCTTCATGGATCTGGTACTCGTCGACAATAAAATCCTTGCGAAGCACCGGTACACGTGAAGCGTGTGCAATTATCGAGACCGCCGCCAGATCCCCGATGGTGCCTGAGAAGTAGTCGAACTCGGTGAGCACGGAGATGGCGGCGGCACCGGCGTTGCAGTACAGGCCTGCACGATGTGCGGGGTCGAGATTCGGGTCGAGCGCTCCCGCCGAAGGCGAAGACCGTTTCATCTCCGCTATCAGCGAGATTCCACGTTTTGCCCCGAGCGCCCGCCGCAACGAAAGCGGCGTCGTCGAGTTTTCCGCGATAGTTCGAATCTCAACCAAACGACGATTCTTCTTGGCTTGCTCGATGGTGACTAATCGTCTTTCGACGATCTCACCAAGTATTCCGGGTATAGCGGTCAAGACTGCTCCTGACTTACTTTGATCAGCAGGTTGAGACTTGCCTGGGCTGAACCTGAATCGATCGAATCCTGCGCCATTGCGGCAGCTTCCTGAAATGCCACGGCTTTACCGGCGGCCATCAATGCGGTGGCGGAGTTCAACACGACGACGTTTCGATGTGAAGTTTCGGGAGCAATGGGGGGGTTGTGCCCACTTCCGACCCCGGCGAATATATCTTTGATGATCTGCGCCGAATGCTCGACCGATTCGGCGACAAGGTGTTCGCGCTTGCCCTCCTGCAAGCCGAAATCGGCAGGTCGGGTGCGTCGGCGTTTAACGCCCTCTTTGTTGACCTGATAAAGCAGGGTGTGGCCTTCTATATCGACTTCGTCGGCACCGGATTCGGCATTTACGACAAAGGCGTAGTGTGTGCCGAGAATTTCCAGAGATTTCGCGATCTTCTCAGCGAACCCTGCGTCGGAAACGCCGATCACCTGCCTGTTTACGCCTGCAGGATTGGTCAGAGGCCCAAGAAAGTTGAATATGGTGCGGATGCCAAGTTGGGGACGCAGAGGTCCTGCAAACTTCATTGCCGGGTGGAACGCCTGAGCGAACATGAACCCAATACCAGCTCTGGTGAAGCAGTTCTTGACGCCCTCTGGACCGAGTGTGATGTCGACACCGAGAGCCTCCAAGACATCAGCACTTCCCGTTGAACCTGACATCGCTCGATTGCCGTGCTTTGCGACCGGTACACCAGCCCCGGCGACCACAAATGCCGAAGCCGTGGAGATGTTGAACCAGTTGAGCCCACTACCACCCGTTCCGCAGGTGTCGATCATGTCGGTATCGGTATCGATATGGAGTGATACATCTCGCATGACACTCGCCATGCCGGCTATCTCGTAAGGGGTTTCGCCCTTCATTCGCATGGCAGTCAGAAATGCGCCAAACTGGGCCGGAGTTGCTTCACCTGCCATGATTTCGCGCATAGCGTCTGCGGCTTGATCCTGTTCGAGATCAACGCCTTCGACTACTGTCTGGATCGCCTGTTGGATATTCATTTCTATCGGTTTTGATTCGGATGGTGGTTGACTGGAGTGATGGATCGATTGTTACCGGTTGTTCCGACTGCCTACCGGCAATGCGCTAACTGTCTGGCGATGGTTTGTCGAGGAAGTTCTGGAGGAGGTCTTTTCCTGCTTCAGTCATGATCGACTCGGGATGGAACTGCACACCCTCGATATCCAACTCTTTATGGCGGATTCCCATGATGATCCCATTTTCGGTGTTCGCGGTCACTTCGAAGATATCGGGGACGGTGTCTTGTTCGACCGCCAGAGAGTGATACCTGACTGCCTCAAACGGTTGAGGAAGTCCGGCGAAAACACCCTTGCCTGTGTGCTGAATCGGCGAGGTTTTGCCGTGACGGATTTCACCTGCACCGTTCACGACACCTCCGAATGCCTGGGCAATGCACTGATGCCCGAGGCAGACCCCAAGCACCGGGACTTTTCCTGCGAAGTGCCTGATCACATCGACTGATATTCCAGCATTGTCGGGTGTTGAGGGACCGGGCGAGATCACGATCCGCTCCGGCTTCAAAGCATCAAGCTCTTTGATCGTCGCTTTGTCGTTGCGCACGACCTCGACCTCCGCACCCAGTTCAGAAAGGTACTGGAAGAGGTTGTACGTGAAGCTGTCGTAGTTATCGATTAGTAGCAGCATTGGAGTTACTCAGTAGTGAGCGCCTACCCGTGCTGTCATTTGGGTTAGGAAATGATCAACACCGTAGTCGGGATCAAGTTCGGTGTAGTTGACGATCTTTCGAGATTCATCGGGATCAGCAATTAGCGGACAAGCTGCAGAATACTTGCGCTCCAACACCAGTTTCCGGCAAAGAATCGCGAGCCGTTCTGAATATGACGAGCCCATGAATTCTGGCATTACTGGCCAATGAGGTTCTAGCACACGCACCGGTCTGAGTGATTTCGGATGATTCTGGATTAGGTATATGTAGCCGAGGAACGGTTCAACCTGCCCGATACTCCCCTCTCTAAACGCCGTCCAAAGATCCTCTGAGTTACCGATCGCCTCTTCGGCATGGTTGTTGAAATTGTTTCCGAACGATCCGACTTGGGATTTCAACTCTATCGCTGCCAGTACCTGAGAACTTTTTATAACGACCAGATCCCATTCTTTCGTTGGTCGAAAGAATCCGGGTAAGGTCGCATTTGAGCGATTTGTGTAGATGTCTGATCGCTTGACTCCGGCGTCACGCAGTGACTTTGAAATCACTTTGATGAAGCCATCCATATGTTTTCCACCGGTGACAGATGCGCGAGTGCCTTGATCATCTACACCTTTTTTGGCTTGACTTTTCTTCCGGTTCCAAAAATAGCGAACGGCATCGGAGAAAGGCGGATTAGCTTGATTCATCGTCAATTCGCAGTGTCAAATAGGTTCGGTTGTGTTGCAACGCTAAGTAGCCGCCGTTTCGCTTTTTCGACATAGTCTTTCTCGATATCAACATTGACACTGTTACGCCCCCACTTTGCCGCGGCAACCGCAGTAGTGCCCGAGCCACTGAACGGATCTAACACCGTGTCTTGGGTGAAAGAAAACATCCGTACTAAGCGCTCTGCTAATTCCAATGGATATGGTGCCGGGTGTGAGCGAGTTGACTCTCCAGGTAGTGTCCAGATTTGATTGAACCATTCGGCGTACTCCGGCTGAGGAATTAACGATGTCAGCCTCTGGTCCGGTGTCACATGCCTGTAGTCACCTGGCTTTCGTTGAAACAGAATGTACTCGATATCATTCTTGATGATTGCATTCGGCTCAAATGGTTTTCCGAGAAAATTGGCCGACCCACCGGCTTCCGTTTGTACGTTGCCAATTTTGTTCCAGATTATTGGTGCCAAATTGTCGAAGCCAGCTTTACGACTGTTTTCCTGAACTGTGCCATGCAACGGAAAGACTAAATGACGGCCAAATACTTTGCGCGGAACCAATACATCACCGATAACGATTACAGCCCGACCACCAGGCACCAGGACTCTGTAACACTCGCGAAACACCCGATCAAGCTGTTCGACAAATTCATCGTAATCGTCTATTACTCCGAGTTGACCATTGCTCTCTTCATAAGGTTTCAAGTTCCAATATGGTGGCGAAGTTACCACTAAGTGGACAGATCTATCTGGAATAAATGTCAGATCGCGGCTATCGGAATTGTAAAATTCGTGACGTGTACGAATTGATTGAGCGACCGTCATCAAACGACTGCAGAGCTGTTCATTGCGTGCGATTTCGGGGATTGCGCGGAGAGTTTTCGTATTCAGAATATCGAGCGTATCCGCCGGAGCCGTTACTTGATCGCTCGCATGGTCATTAATAAAAATCGATTCGAGTAATTTAGGAATCATGTGGTCAACGCAGATCTGGGAATTTGTTCTTGAACACTAATTTTCGCACAGTTGATCGTTGATACTTTCGAATGATGTCCGTGATTTAGCGCGGCTTCCGCACGGGCTATCGCAAGTAGGGGCGCCTTCGTCTTTTGGAGTGATTCTAGATTTTCGGTTTCGGGGTCAGAATCGAATACGATACCGGCTCCGCCCTGCACGTGAGCTATCCCATCACGAAGAACGATAGATCGGATGATAGTTCCGGTATCTACGTCGCCGTTCGCGCCAAACCAGCCGATTCCTCCGCAGTAAGGGCCGCGTCCCTCTTGTTCGAGTTCAGCTATCAACTGGATAGATCGGATTCTCGGCGCACCTGAGAGTGTCCCAATCGGGAATCCCGACTTGAAGGCATCGATACCGTCGTTGGCACCCGATAAACGCCCTTCGATACGTGAAACCAGATGCATCACATGCGAGTAGCGCTCGATGTGTTTGAGCGAACTCACCATGATGGTTCCTGCTTCGCAAACGCGCCCGAGGTCGTTTCGAGCCAGATCGACCAGCATCACGTGTTCCGCCGATTCTTTCTCGTTCGAGAGCAGCTCAGCCTCGTTCAAAAGATCATCTTCTGTGGTTTCACCACGCGGCCGTGTACCAGCGATCGGGTGAATCGACGCATTGCCAGCGCTCACCCGCATCATTAGTTCGGGAGAGGCACCGATTAGTTGCATATCGCCAAGATCGAGCATGTACATATACGGCGATGGATTCATCGTTGAAAGATGGTCATAAATATCCAGAGGATCGGCTGCGGTCGTAACTTCGATCCGCTGGCCCAGCACAACCTGAATCAACTCGCCGTCAACAATCGCCTGACGTGCTTTCCGCACCATGCTTTGATAGTGGTGTTCTGTATTCGCTGGAAGCAGAAAGTTTTCTGCCCGGCCGAATTGCTGTTCAGCCGACAAACGTTTCTCGGAACTCTGCGGAGCAGTTTCAAGTATCTGCCAGATTTGAGAGATTCGATCGGTAGCTGTGGCGAAATCGTCGTTGCGGCACGAGAACACGAGGATATGAAGCTGATCAAGCACACGGTCGAACACGAGAAGCTCGCTCGGGATTGCCATTGCAGAAACCGGTGATCGGGTCGGGTCGACTGGTAGCTCGCCGACTGATGGTTCGAAGTGCTTTATCGCTTCATATGCGACGAACCCGAATACACCGGTGACAAGGGATGGCAGGCCGTTGGCGGGTGCAACTGATCGGGAGGCTAATTGTGAGCGCAGTGCGGCAACAGGGTTGATATCGCCCGCAATTTCCGTCTCGCCGGTACGAACGATCTTCTCAATTAGGGGGCAGACGTACGAGTATCTCGATGCTCCTGGCTCAGGAGATTCCGATTCGAAGATGAACGAAGGCGTGCCCTCGCGGCAAAGCGATCTCAGCGCATCTACAGGTCGCATTCCGTCCAAATCAACCACGGCGTGAGCTGGCACGACATCGTAGACCTCCGATGCGCGTTCAAACTCTTCTCGACCGGTTTCGAAACTCAGGCTATCCACCTGCCGACTCCTCCGCATGGTCGATTGCGCGCATCAGCGCCCCCATCTTGTGGAGGGTCTCTTCATACTCGGTTTGAGTGTCGCTATCGGCGACAATCCCACCACCGGCCTGTAGATAAGCAACGCCGTCTTTCATGATCATAGTTCGGAGTGAGATCGCGGTATCCATGTTGCCGGTAAAGCTAAAGTAGCCAACTGCCCCGCTGTAAGGTCCTCGTTTGTCGGGCTCCAATTCGGCAATGAGTTGCATCGCCCGAACCTTAGGGGCTCCAGAGACAGTCCCCGCGGGGAATGCGGCTTTGAGGGCATCGAACATGTCGTATTTGCTTGAAAGCTCACCGGTCACATGCGAGACGATATGCATCACGTGAGAATACTTTTCGATCTCAAAACTCTGTTCGACGACAACACTGCCGGGATCTGAGACGCGGCCTACATCGTTCCGCCCGAGGTCGAGCAGCATCACGTGTTCGGCGACCTCTTTTTCATCGTTTACGAGTTCGTTTTCGAGCTCGTCGTCGTGTTCAGCGCTCGTGCCTCGCGGGCGTGTGCCAGCAATCGGGTGAACAGCCATCTTGCCGTCGATCACCTGGGTGAGAAGCTCTGGCGATGCACCGACAATCTGAAATCCATCCAGTTCGAGAAAGAACATGTACGGCGATGGATTAATTGCTCGCAGCGAACGATAGAGATCGAACGGTTTTACCGGTGTGCGCCGGGTGAGCCGTTGCGAGAAGACGACTTGGATAACTTCGCCGTCTCGTATCGCCTGCTTGCATTTGGCGATGGCTTCGCCGTAGTACTCACGAGTCATATTCGGCACGTAGGGCTGACCGGCGACCTCGCCATGATCCTTCGGTGAGCTTTCGGGGTGACCGACCGAGTGGTAGTCGAGATTGGGATCGCGTGAGGTGAAGCCCGATGCCGGGAGAAAATTCCGCCGTGCTCCACTTTGCGGAACAGGCCTATCGAGTCGCTTCACCATCTCTTCAATATTCGAAGTAGCCCGCTCGTACGCAGCTTCAACGTCGCCGTTTACGACGGCGTGTGAGACAACGAAGATCGTGTGGCGTACATGATCGAAGATCAGAATCGAATCGGTGAGCATGAACACCGATTCGGGCACATCCAGCCCGGATTTCTCATCGGATATAGGCGGGACCGATGGTTCGAAGTATCGAATTGTGTCGTAGGAGAGGTAGCCGACAGCTCCACCGTGGAACTTGGGTAGCCCTTCGACCGTTGCGTACTTCACGCTCGACATACGGTCGCGCAGTAGATTGAGCGGGTCGATCTCGCCGTGTGCGGTTCCGGCGCCGGTTGTCAGCACCTCAGACGGTTCTGTTCCAAGAATGCTGTAGCGCGCAAGATTCTCGCCCCCTTCGACTGATTCGAAGAGGAACGAGTGATTGCCGGTGGCAGTTTTCAAGTAGGCAGAGACCGGTGTTTCGAGATCAGCGCTGATCTCGCGATAGACCGGGATCAGATTGTGATCCGACGCGAGGGTTTTAAATTTGTTTAGGTCAGGAGTGTAGTTGGGCATGTTGAGTGTTTCTGGGAACTTGAAGTTGAACTAAGCGGATTAGTTGTGGCTTCGCCAGAAATCGTCAACGGATATGTAAGTTGAGTAAGTCATCAGATAAATTCGTAGCTGGAAGAAAATGTAGTTGGCTACTCACTTCCAGTTCTTGGTGTAGCTCGAAATCCGCATTGCGTCACGAACCTGTTCCATTGTTTCGGATGCGACTCCCCGCATTCGTGAAACCCCGCTCATGATCGCCTCTTCGACAAGGTTCATGTTTGCTTCGTAGTACGCCCGCTTTTCGCGGATGGGATTAAGGAAGTTGTTGATCGCTTCGGCGAGAGCCACTTTGACCTCGACATCACCGATGTTGCCCTCACGATACCGTGCCTTGAAATCGTCGACCTGCACTGTGTCGGGGTTGAAGGCGTCGTGGTACTGGAACACCGGGTTACCTTCGACCCTACCGGGGATGTCGGCTCGAATTCGGTTCGGGTCGGTAAACATACTGCGAACCTTCTTCGTGACCGTCTTCTCATCGTCAGACAACATGATGACGTTACCCTTCGACTTACTCATTTTGCCCTGACCGTCAGTGCCTGAAAGCCGTGGGATCTTGCCTATGAGGGAATCGGGCTCGGGGAACACGTTCTTGAACATTCGGTTGAATTTACGGGCTACCTCACGCGTCATTTCGATATGTGGGAGTTGATCGTCGCCTACGGGCACAAGGTGAGCCTGTGGCAGCAGGATGTCGGCCACCTGGCTCATCGGGTAGTTGTAAAAACCGACCGTTCGACGTTCGACATCGAGGTCATCCAGTTCACCCTTAAGGGTCGGGTTGCGTTCGAGCATCCCAAGCGGTGTGATGAAGCTGAGTAGCATCGTGAGTTCGGCGAACTCAGGCACGTAGCTCTGGACGACGAACGCAGATTTTTCTGGATCGAGTCCGACTGCGAGCCAGTCGAGCGTGACTTGCAGCACGGAATCACGAATCAGGTCTATTTCGTGAAAATGGTCGCCCAACGCCTGATAATCGGCGATAAGGAAAAAGCAGTCGTACTGGTCTTGTAGTTCAATCCAGTTGTGCAGGGCGCCAACATAGTGACCCAGATGGAGTGCTCCGGTGGGTCGGATTCCGGTGAGGATCCGTTTTTTAATGGTTCTGTTGGGCTGCGCACTCATGATGTCGGTCGACTCTCGTTTTGTTAATCGAGGTCTTATTGTCGCCGAACTCGCACCGACGGGAACATCAGCATGATTTCGGACACAAAAAAACCTCACTCCCAGGAAAAGTTTTATTCAAGGGGCGAGGTGTATCCCGCGGTGCCACCCTTATTACCACTCACGTTTCGTGAAGCAGCATCTCTGTCGGACACACGGTCAAGGCTAATCGAAGACCGTAGGCCCTGGGCTCTGATATCGGTGCCCACTCCGTCGGAAGCTACTCGTTGAGTGCACTG
>JAJRZP010000052.1 GCA_024275195.1 Chloroflexota bacterium
GGGTGTGGTTGGTCATGCCGACGTGCATGTGGTCGAGGACGGCTTGTCGGAGGGCCTGAGGGTCGTTGGCTGCGGGGAGTGCCATTGGCACTTTTTCTGAGCTGGGGGAGGTGTTGGCTGAGTTGGGCATGGTGGTGGCGTGCTGGGTTGGGGGTTGTTGGCTGGTTTGTCGTCCTTCGACTGGCTCAGGATGACATTTGGGCTGGTGGTGGTTGGTGGGGCGAGTGGGTCGGGTTGGTATTTTGGTTGTTGATGGTAGCTGGTTGAGCGGGGTGTTGAAATACGTTTGACGGTGCTTGGTGCTGGCAAGTTTAGTATGAAATCTAACGGGAATTCTGGTGAGTTGGCGTTGGTTTTTTCGTTGGTCGCGCTTGTGAGAGGGTTGCCTGGCTCGGGATCGAGTGCAGAGGGGTGCTGGGTTGGGGGTTGTTGGCTGGTTTGTCGTCCTTCGACTGGCTCGGGATGACATTTGGCGGGTTGGTGAGTTTGGTGGTGGTTCGGTTCGGGTGAGCGGTCGCGGTTGTGTGGCTCGGTGTTGGTTTTTTCCGGTATTGTTGTGTGACGATGTTTAGTTTCATTTCCAGAAGACGACCGGCTGTTGCGGGTTTGATTATCGGTGTAATTGTCGGGTTGATGGTGGCGATTGGCTATGGCGCTACGAGTGCCTGGCTTTGTTCGGGAATTCGAGATTGCCCCGTGAGTTGGGAGCCTTTCGTTTTCATTTCGTTGTTGATTTTCCTTGTGATTGTGGTGGCGATGGTTGTTGTGGCGATGGTGTTTGCGCGGGCGTATAAGATTTTCGATACGTCGATTGGCGGCAGCAAGGCGTATGAGCCGAGTATCGGTAGTAACACCGCTCCTGCTGAGGGGTCGGACGAGTAGGGCCTGGGCGTTTTGGCGTTTTGGCTCCGGGCGTCGTCGGACGACTTGGTCGCGGCGTCGCAATCTCCCCCTCTAACTCCCCCGGTCCGGGGGGAGAAGCGTTCTGGTTCGGGCCGTCCTCGGATTGTGGGTGATCCAGATTGTGGGTTGGTGCGAACTATCTGTAGATTCGCAAAGCAAACGCATTTTCGTGATCTACCGTATGTATCCTGTGACGACTGATAATCACCACAATTTGAACAGGGGGGCGGTTCAATTTGGCATCGACACGTCTGTTCAAGTTTCGCGAGCGACTTTGGCTATTCGCACAAGTAACCAGACCTCTCAACGACAGATGAGTGCCCCAGAACCGGCAGCGGACGAAGCGGTATCGAATCGGAATATCGTTGAGCGACTCGTTGCCCGAGAGTCGCTGGCATTGGAAGAGTTGTTCGACCGCATGTCGGGTCGCGCTTTCGGTCTTGCCTATCGAATTATCGGTGATGGTCCGGCTGCTGAGGATATTGTTCAGGATGTGTTCCTGTGGGTGTGGGACAACACGGACAAGCTCGATTCGGGGCGAGGCTCGGTTGATGGGCTGTTGCTTACGTTGACCCACCGCCGAGCGGTTGACGCGGTTAGGTCGAGGTCGAGGCGCGCTGCGATTTCTGCCGAGTGGTTACCGACTTATTTCACTACCGAAGTTGCTGAGTTGATCGACCAGGTTCAGTCGAACATGAATGCAGCGGCGATTCGTAAAGTCATCGAATCTTTACCTGCCGAGCAGCACGAGGTGATCGAACTGGCGTATTTTTGCGGCATGACGCACAGCGAGATTTCCGCGCACACCGGCTTTCCGCTTGGGACAGTCAAGAGTCGGTTGCGGCTTGCAGTGAACGGTATACGGAAGACGCTCGGAATCACACGGACGGGAGGTGCTTCGTGAACTGCGAAGATTTCCGCGATCTAATCCCTGCGTACACGATGGGGACTGCGACTTCGGGTGAGGTTGAGGCTGTGGAGGCGCATCTTCTTGAGTGCGACGAACACGATGAGGTCGCATCGACAGCGGCGGCCGTTACTTTGCTGGGCTCGACTGTTGAACCGGTGAACCCGCCGGCAGCGTTGAAGTCGCGGGTGATGGTGCGCGTCGAGGCGACTGCGATCAAGCCTGGGGTAGCCGAACTCCGGACGTCAACGGCTCGTCCGTATCGACGGTGGCTGTTTGCGAATCCGATAGCCGCGTTGCTGGTTGTCGCCATTGGCGTGCTGGTGGTTTGGAACATCGTGCTACAGACCACCGATTCGCCCGAGCGGTTTGTTCATTCCTACTGGGGCAACGAGAACGATTGGATGAGGATCGAGACGGTTCTGGGCGAGCCAGGTGCGGAGGTTTCGCTTGGCGGGATCGAGCGGCTGGACGAGGCGTTCAAGTATCAGCTCTGGACGATTCGGGGCGATGATGTGCTGCTTGTGGGTGCATTCAATGTGAATGTCGAGGGTAGGTGGGCAGGTGAGTTCGAGTTCACGTTCGAGGAGGGAGATCGCGTCTGGATGACGGAGGAGCCTGCGAGTGGTACCGATGCACCGACGGGTGATGTGGTGCTGAAGACGCGGTTTTAGGGTGCGGGCGGCACATTTTCTGAGAGGTTGGCTGGATCTGGGCTGAGTCGCGGTTTTGACAGTTCAGCACGAGCGTGTTCAGCGTGATACTGGACGCTTGTCGGTTTGTTCGGCTTGCGCTCTGGGTCAGAGCGACGCTACATCGCCTGAAGATGGCTCGCGGGTACAGCAATGATTCTAGCTCGATCGCCAATGGAGTCGTCGTAGAGCGTTTCGGACGTATAATCGGGCGGTTGTTTTCGTGTTACGGGCGGTTCAGTGCGAGTTGGCCGGTATGACTCCGTGAACGTGTCGCTCTTTTAGGATCCTGCCAGTTGGTTACAGGCTGGGTCACCTCAGGGATTTTTCGAATGACAGAAACTAGTTTCGATCTTGTTGTTATCGGTGCGGGCCCCGGTGGCTATCACGCTGCTATCAGGGGTGCTCAACTGGGTTTGAGTGTTGCGGTTGTCGAGAAGGACGATGGCACAGGCATTGGTGGTCTGGGTGGCGTGTGCCTGAACTGGGGTTGCATTCCTTCGAAATCGCTTTTGAAGAATGCCGAGGTTGTGAACCACCTGAACCACGCCGCAGACTGGGGCATTGAGGTTGGCGAGTGGTCGGCGAGCATGAGCAAGGCTGTTGATCGTTCACGCAAGGTTTCAAAGGCGCTAACTCAGGGAATCGGGTTTCTTTTCAAGAAGAACAAGATCACTCTGGTTCAGGGCAAGGCGACTCTGAAGTCGTCGACCCAGATCGATGTCGAGGGCGGCGAGACTCTAACTGCCAAGAATATTGTTATTGCAACCGGCGCACGCGCCCGGAGCTTGCCGGGTCTGGAGATCGATGGCGAGAACATCATTACCTCTCGGCACGCGCTTGAGCTTCGGGAGCAGCCTGAGGCGGTTGCCGTGATCGGCGCTTCGGCTATCGGGTGCGAATTCGCCTACTACTTCAATTCGTACGGTGTGAATGTGAAGATGTTCGAGATGCTCGATCATCTGGTGCCGCGGGAGGACGAAGAGGTTTCTGTCGAGCTTGAGCGTCAGTTCGGTCGGCAGGGAATCGAGTTTGCCACTTCTGCCAGTGTTTCGGGCGTTGAGAAGAAGGATGGACGACTGGCAGTCCAGTACGAAGTGGACGGTGAAAAGCAGGAGTTCCTCTGCGACAAGGTGCTGCTTGGTGTTGGTGTGCAGCCGAATACGGACGATATTGGTCTTGAGAATGTCGGGATTGAGACGGTAGGTTCCGGCTATATCAATGTTGATGGCAACATGCGAACGAATGTGGGTGGTGTGTATGCCGTAGGCGATGTGAATGGGAAGTTGATGCTGGCGCACGTGGCGTTTGATCAGGGTGTGGTTGCTGCCGAGACGATCGCGGGTCACGAGACGACACCGATTGAGGACTACACGAATATGCCTCGCTGCACGTATGCACAACCACAGATCGCTTCGATCGGGTTGACCGAGGCACAGGCTCGCGAGAACGGGATCAATGTGAAGGTCGGCAAGGTGCCGTTCGCCGTTGCAGGGAAGTCGGTTGCGATTGGTGAATCGCAGGGATTCGCCAAGGTGCTGATCGATGACGATTCAGGCGAGGTTATCGGGGCGCACATTATTGGGCCTGAGGCGACGGAGTTGATCGCGGAGATCGGGATGCTACAGATGCTTGAGGGGACGAATCTCGAGTTGCATAAGATGACTCACGCTCACCCGACGCTGTCGGAGGCGATCAAGGAAGCGGGTGCTGCTGTGACGGGCGAGGCCATTCACTTCTAAAGCCAGTAGCTTGTTTTCTGCGGCAGGGACGGGGTTGGGTGAGGAAAGTACCGTGCCGCAGGTGACGGGGACATGTGTCTGTTAGCGGTGAGCCCACGGTTTTTTGGTGCCTGTGGGACGCATGCTGAGAGATTGGTTCGGTTTGAAGCCTGAGTCGTTCGATTCAGGCTTCTTGTTGGCTGGTGTGGTTGGTCGTGACTGCCACGTTGCCCTATCGGGCGCCTCGCAATGACAGGTGTACGCTGGGAGGAGATTTATCGACATTATAGGTAGTCGATTTCACCATCATCCCGCCCCTCTCCATCAGGAGAGGGGCTTACTTTTTGCAGGAAGAATCAATGACCAAGAAAACTACGGTTACGCGGTTGTACACGGGGGATGATGGTCGGTCGCATTTTGAGGATATCGAGGTGGAGATGGAGCCTAACATTGTTGGGTACATTTCAGAGACGTTCGGTGCAACTGGGATTGTTTTTCGTGAGACGGGTGAGTCGTACGACTACGATTTTCACGTTGCGCCAGCGCGTCAGTACGTTGTGAACCTCGATGGTGCGGTTGAGATCACTGTTGGTTCGGGCGAGAAGCGGATTTTCGAAGCGGGTGAAGTGTTCATTTGCGAGGACACGACCGGGCAGGGGCACATCAGCCGTGCGGTGAACGGTCAGGTTCGTCGGTCGCTGTTTATTACGTTGGATTAGGTAATTGTTGAACAGGTACGAATCGACGTTTTCCCTGCCGAAGGACTCTCCACTTCGCTTCGCTGCGGTTGAGAGGTCGAGGGCATTGTGCCGCCGATGATCAACTCGTTGCTGGAGCGGGTGTCTCTCGCTGACAAAGCCAACGTAGAATCCACTAGATGGTCGATCAATCTCAAAAACCAACAGTTGTAATTCTTGGCGCTTCTGGTGATTTGACGCAAAGGAAACTTGGCCCTGCCTTGTTTCATCTGTCGAAATCCGGGGTGCTTCCGGATCATTGTTCAGTCGTTGGGGTCGCGAGATCGAACTTTTCTAACGAGGATTTCCGTGCTTTCCTTCGATCCGGGCTGCCGAATCAAGACGATTCTGATTGGAACGAGTTTGCCGGTAAGGTCAGCTATTTCTCTGGATCGTCTACCGACACCGAAGTGCTGCACAGGCTGGATGTCGAAATAGCTTCAGGTTGCCGCGATGGCGATCAGGACAACAGGATTTACTATCTGGCACTTAAGCCTTCGTTGTACCCCGACACTCTGATCGCCCTGGCGGAATCGGGCTCGTTGGACGAAACCACAGGATCACGACGGGTGGTGATCGAGAAGCCATTTGGAACAGATTTAGAATCGGCACAGGAGTTGAACTCGCTGGCTCACACTGTTCTCAACGAGGATCAGATTTATAGAATCGATCATTATCTCGGTAAAGACACGGTTCAGAACATCCTGGTATTTCGGTTCGCAAACGCGATATTCGAACCAATATGGAATCGGAACTATATAGATCATGTACAGATAAGTGTGCTCGAAGATCTCGGTGTCGAGTCGAGAGGTGCTTACTACGACACCTCCGGTGTGCTTCGTGACATGGTTCAGAGTCACTTGATGCAGTTGCTGGCATTGATTGCGATGGAGCCGCCCGCATCATCAACCCCTGATGCATTGCGTGATGAGAAGGCGAAGGTTCTTTCGGCGGTTCACAGCGTTGATGCTGAATACGCCGCCAACAATTCAGTTCGTGGTCAATACGCCGGATACCTCGACGAGGACGGGGTTGACCCAGCGTCTCAGACCGCAACTTTTGGCGCCATAAAGCTACTGGTTGATACCTGGCGCTGGCAGGGGGTTCCGTTTGTTCTTCGATCGGGAAAGTCACTTGAGCGCAAGACGTCGGAGATTGCGATTGAGTTCAAACGACCACCACAATCGATTTTTGGAGTCGGTGATCAGGCACGTCCGAATCGACTGATAATTTCGTTGCAACCCGATGAAGGCGTTCATCTGGAGTTTGTGAACAAATCGCCGGGTTCGAACACGAAGCTAACCACGGAATCCCTAGAGTTTCACTTTCCAAAAGGTGAGATACGTGACGCCTACGAGCGGTTACTGCTCGACGCGATTATCGGGGATGCCACTCACTTCAATCGCAGTGACGAGATCGAATCGTCGTGGCGAATTGTCGATCCATTCATCACGGCCTGGGTTGACGATGGAAATCCCAAATTGAAATCATATGAGCCCGGCAGCATGGGTCCGGTCGACTCTGCGTTGCTGCTCGGTGAAGGACGGAATTGGATTCTGGGCGACGATGACACGCTTTCCGAGGGGTTATAAGCGGAGGGTGGTTTGGGGTGGCATGAGACGCACGGTTCTGAATCAATATCGACCCATTCGGACGCATGAAGCACCACACCCCACCGCCGAAGGTCCCTCCACAGGAGTCGGGACGAAGGGGTTGGCGGCAGGGGGGTCGGGATGTGATGAGGTGGGTGGGTTGTTGTTGGTTGGATTGGGTGGTGCTTGGCTATTGCCTCGAGCACCGCACCGCCGAAGGTCCTCCGCAGGGGTCGGGACGCGGATGGGGAGTGGTTGCTTCACGCGTTACACATTTCAGGTTTAGCGTTGGTTGAGATGTGGGTAGATAATTGATAGTGAACGATTGCTCGACACTCTACGATTAGAGGTTGGTTTAGTTGACAAATCGATTCACATTGAAGCCCGGCGACAGAGTAGTTCGCAGACCGCTCAGATCTGAGATGGCGCCTGTCCACGCCCACATCGAGCACCGGTCGGTTTCCAGTCGCGGGCCGACATCGCCGATGACTTTGGTCTACGGCTTTGTGGTTGTCGCCATTGTTGGTGCAGTGCTGCTTGAACTACCGATTTCGAACGTATCTCATCACTTTATTTCGCCGATAACCGCGATATTCACTTCTGTTTCGGCCATCACGGGTACTGGACTTGTGGTTGTCGATACGGGCGAGACTTTTACCGGTTTCGGAAAGCTGGTGATAGCCGCGTTGATATTCATCGGCGGGCTTGGCTTCATGACGGGTGCCGCATTCCTGCTGCTTGTGACAAGAAGACGCTCAAGCTTGCAGGGTCGACTGGTTATGAGGGCGGGGCTTGACGACAATCGAATCGGGTCGATCGGCAACCTCGCAAGAAACATCGTGCTGATGGCGGTCGTAGTGCAGCTCATCGGCAGTGTTTTACTCTTTGCCAGATGGTACATAGTCGATCAGCTCTGGACTGGAATATCTCTTAGCGAAGGTGTGTACCAGAGCTTATTCACAGCGATTTCGGCGTTCAACAATGCCGGATTTGACGTACTTCCAGACGACAGGGTGGGTGGAGCCAGCCTGATGGGTCTGAGCAGTGACATTCCGACGCTTCTGATCATCGCAATGGTAATACTGGTTGGTGCTACTGGGTATACGACAGTCGCTAATACCGTATCGGTCAGGCGGTGGCGAAGGCTGACGCTGGACACCAAGCTGGTGTTGATGGGTGGGTTCATCATGTTGTTGATTGGATTCGGTGCATTTGCCGCGTTTGAATGGTCGAATCCAGCGACTATCGGGCAGGATACGGTGAGCAGCAAATTGATGCAGAGTGCGTTCCACACCGTCAACCGCTCGGCAGGATTCTCGACGCTGAACTATTCAGATTTGAATCCTGCGGATCTGACTGTTACCGAGGGACTGATGTTCGTGGGCGGCGCCCCTGCCTCGACAACGGCCGGGATCAAAGTCAGCACGGTCATGGTGATATTGATCGCCTCTATCGCCGTGTTCCGCGGCAGCACCAAAACGACCGTATTCGGCCGAACGATACCCGTGTTGAATGTTCGCAGAGCGATGGTCGTGGGATCGACAGCCGCGGGCGCCGTTGTGTTGCTGGTGATAGCGCTGTTCGCCGTACAGCCCACCCTGGATTTCCGAGCAGGCATGTTCGAGCTCATTTCAGCATTCGGCAATACTGGATGGTCGACTGGTGTGACTTCGCAGTTGAGTGCGGCTGCACTGGGCGTGGTTACCGTTGCGATGGTTGTTGGGCGGTTCGGACCGCTGACAATCGCGCTGTTGATGATCGGAAAAGAGCATCAGGGCAGTATCGAGTTGCCGCAGGAGCGGGTGCGAATAGGCTAATTGGGTTGATTGTTGCTTGCGACCAGCCCGACCGAGGCAGCGGTGCTTAACGACCCGGTGGCTGTGAGCGGGAGATGATCGTGCGTGAGCGAGTTCGTGCGATGGTTGCTGCGAGCCGGGTAGACGTTGAGAGATTGCGAGTAGCGAGCGATTTTCCGGCGGTTACGTGTTGGCCGATGGACGCAGCCAGACCTCTTTTCGGAAAACCGTGATCAGGGCTACAGCAGATCGGTGATTGAATCTGATACCGCTCGGTACTGATAACTCTATTTCCCTTTACAATACACACGTGTTTCGTGACACATCGCCAATATTATCCTGTATTCGTCGATATAACAGTTGAATATCCATTTATTGCACCGATTATCGTAACGGTTTAGGCTTTCGGTCATCTGAGGGGTACTCATCGGTAAGTAGATTCGATTTTCGTAGCACATTCCCTCAAGAACGGGCTTTTCCGTGAGCATTTCCACGCATTCCATTGGCGGGCTGGAGCTAAAAAGCAGTTATTTCGTAGACGAAGAGGCTGCAGGGCGCGAAGAGCCGTTCGAAGCGTTCACGATGACCTACTTCTCGGACAGGTCGCGGGCTGGATTTACCGGCCAGTTTGGTGTCAACCGGTTCTGCAAAGCAGATGGCCTGATGCGCCACGTTCACCTGAGCGTGGATGGAAAACGTTTTGTACGAGAACGGATTCTCATACTCGACTCGGCGATACTGTTGGATATTGGTGGCGAGCAGATCGTGATTCTGCCGAACACGCTGTGTGATATCGGACCCGGTGTTCCTCATATGTGGCGTGGATTGCCTGCCGGGATGTTGCTCCCGAACGGAATCCGGCATGCACACGAGTCGGTGATGGTGTTCTTCTATCAGGAGGAAGTCCGGGGATTCGAGCGGGTGAGAACGCCTGAGACGATCAAGGCCCCAGAAGATCTTGAGTTGCTTGCCGGAGATGTTCAGTTTCCGATGGTTTCTCAGTCTGACGTTCTTTGTATGCCGTTCATTCGAAATGGGGTGTTGCAGTACGCGTAGGGTGGTGGTGCGCTTGGAGGATCGGAGCTTCGTTTCAGCATGCCTCAACGCTGAAGAGTTCTCAGCAGGGGCCGGGTGTTGTGGGTTGGGCGGTGTGGGTGATGCATGAAGATCTAGCTATTCTTCACGAAGGGGGGTTGGCTCCGGTACGGGCGATTTCGAGCATTTCGTTGAAATGAGCCTCGTTGATTCCCAACTTGAGAGCGGCTTTAATGTCGGACTCCGCTTTTTCGGTGTTGCCGAGTTCGATGTGGATCACAGCCCGGTTTCCGTGGGCTTCGCTCCAAGCGGGTTTCAGGCGAATTGCTTCTGAAAAGTCTTTCAGGGCGATTTCCAACTGTCCGAGTCGATAGTGAGAGTTTCCGCGATCGAGGTAGGTGTCGGGGTATGACGGATTCAGTCGAACCGCGATATCGAAGTCGATGATCGCTAGTTCGTCGTCGTTATTCAGCGCATGTGCGTCGGCTCGATAGTGGTGGAGCTTGGCTGAGCCTGGAGATGCATTGATCGCCTGTGTGAAGTACTGTATGGCTTTCTTCGGATGACCCTGATCGATCTCGCGAACGCCGTTTTTGAATGTGTTGAGGGTTTGTTCGGGTGTGGTGGGTTTGCGGTACCGGTAACGATTTATGAGAGCGTGGAGCCAGATCGGAATTAGGTTTGGCATGAATGGATTCGGGTGGCTGCGATGGTGCTCGGACTAACTATTTCTCGCTGCCCGGTTTCTAGATACTTGGTCGGTTGTTTATTTGAGTGATCGCCGTTTCGTTCGCCCTGTGCTGCACTCTGTACTAACTAATGTCTCTTCGCTTCGGTCGAGACGTCGGGCACGGAATTGTTGAGGTGTACGGGCTAATTTAGCGTCGATCCTTCGGGTTTGGGGTTTCTTGAGACCATTTCAAGCCAGTTGCCGTCGGGATCCTGGAAATAGATAGCGTATCTCGCCCACGGGTACTCGAGATCGCGTTCGTACTTCGGCCCAAATATTTTCACCCCTTCAGATTCGAGTCGCTCACGCCACTCGGGGACGCTATCGACGACCATAGCGGCGTGTGCTGAACCGGGGCGGTTGCGATCGAACTGGTCGGATCGTTTCTCGCTACGAGGTCGCATGTATTCGATGAGTTCGATCGAGTGGCCATCGCCGACGCCGACATATGCCTGACGCATTTTGACGTTCTCGTACCCGACTACTTCGGAAATCCACGGGGTTTCTGATATAGCGGGTTCCCTTTCGATCGACATGCCGAGGACTCTGATGTAGAAGTCGAGGGCTTTGTCGAGGTTCTCGACGATGAATCCGGTGTGGTAGATGGTTTGGATTTGTGGCATTGCCACTTTCTCTGAGAGGTTGGCTGGGGTTGGTTCGTTCTTCTGGATTTTAGTACGCGGCTGGCAAGTTGTTGGCTGGTTTGTCGTCCTTCGACGGACTCAGGATGACACATTACTGGCTAGCGATGGTTGTGCAGGCAAGAGATGGAAGAACAAGAACGTACGTGACCACTCAACTCACGACCAGATAAATCACACTTAATTGGCGTTCGTGCTCAGGATGACAATTCTAAATACGGTAATCCTTTTCGGCGTTGGTGTTGTTGGCTCGCCTGTCGTCCTTCGACTGGCTCAGGATGACATTTCTAAATTCGGTAGTACTTTTCGGCGTTTGTGCGGAAGAGTTTGGTGCGTTCGGAGTCGGTGAAGGTGGCGGTTATCTCGTCGTAGGCGTTCCAGAGTGTTTCGTAGTCGCTGAAAAGGCTGTCGACCGGGAAGTTTGATGCGAACATGCAGCGATCAACACCCAATATGTCGATCATGTCGAGCACGAAGGGCGCAATCGATTCGGTTGTCCATTGTTGATCGAGCATGCCGAGCGCGGAGATTTTCGCCGAAATGTTCGGAGCGGTACCGAGGGCTTCGAGTCCTTTTCGCCACTCACGCAGTTCGCCGGGTGAGCGACCTATCGGCATAGCGCAGTGGCCAAGAACGATCGGTACTTCAGGAATGTCGTTGGCGAGTTTTGCTGCTTCCTGTAACTGCCAGGGCCAGATCTGCACCTCGAACGAGCCGTTGAATTTCTCAAGTAACTTGAAGCCTGAGAGCCACTGGGGGTCGCTCATGAGATCGCCAGCCTCGGCGAATCGAAAGTTGGGTTTGTCGTCGGACCAGTTGAGCATGTGCCGGATGCCACGCCCGATGGGATACGCGGCGTGGCGTTCAAGTGTAGCTTCGATATTCGGATCGGAGAGATTTGCGTAGGCGATGATGGCGTTCGGCATGCCTTTCGAGCAGGGATCGTCTGCCACGGCCTGCAGCCATGCGGTTTCGCCGACGGGATCGGCATTGTGGTCCCATTCGGCTTGAACGTGAACGGATTTTACGAGCGGAATGTTCTTCGCACCTTCGAGGAGATCGCCGATCAGCCATGATTTTCGGATCGCTGCATAGTCGCCGACAAAATGATCGATTGGTTCAGTGAGCCACGGGTAGGGGTTGTTTTCGATATCCCACAGGTGATGGTGGGTGTCGATGAACGGTGGAAGCATGGTGGTTTCTCGGGTGCCGGCGGTACTGTGGTGATCGCACCGGTTGTGATGGACTGTTCAGATGAGGGATTTTTCGTGTGGTGGTGTGGCACATTTTATTTGAAGATGAGGGTGACGTGGGGTTGTGCTTGTTTGGGCGGTGTTTTCTTCCAGTTGTTTTGTTCTCGGTGATACAGGTGCTTCTGCCTGAGTGGATACGAGTGTGGAGGGTGATGTTGGTAGTTGCGCGGGGACGGGTTGGTTGTGGGCTTCGTAGGTGGTTGGCTGGTGCGTCGTCCTTCGACTGGCCTAGGATGACATTTTGGGGTGAGGGTTACAGGGTGGAGGGGTTAGAGTCTTCGTAGTTGGGGTGATGTGAGGATGATGCCGAGATTGATTACTGCGTAGATAGCGGTGCCTGCGAGCAGCATCTCGGCGTTGCCTATGATCGTGCCGATCCATGCGCCGAGAAACCACCCAAACATCATCGATTGCAACGACAGGCTAAATACGGACATTACTCTGCCGATCATCTTGGGATCGGACTGCGTTTGTAGCAGTGTGATGACAGCCGATCCCCAGACGGGGATTCCGGCTCCGACCAGTGCGAGCGATGCCAGAGTGAGCAGGTAGTTGGTAGACAGCGCAAAGGTTACGGTCGAGATAATGAACATAAAGGTGCTGGCAAGGATCGCGGGAGATTTTCGTGCAGAATCTCTTTTAAGGGTGATCCACAGTGCTGCGACTCCCTGCCCTACTGCCCAGGCGGCGAGCATTGTAGCGAATCCGGTTTCTCCGACATCGAACCGGTCCCTAGCGTAGACCGGGATGATTGGTACGAGGGCAGCGTTGAAGATGACCGAGAATGCGAGGATCATCAGGCGGAGCAAGACTGGATTCGACCTGATGTACTTCAGTCCGGCGGCGATCTCCTGGGTTGCTGAGGTTTTTCGCTCGGATGACGGTTCAAGCCTGGTTCTTGGAAGGCGCAGAGAAAAGTACAGGCTCAGCAGGTAGACGCCGATCAGTGCGAGGAATGGTGAGCCTAACCCGAAGCCTGCGATCAGGAATCCTCCCATCAAGGGTCCGACCGCGCGGGCAAGGCTGGCGCCCAGCGTGTTCATCGAGTTGCCAGCTTGGAGCGACTCTTTCGGCACGTAGTTCAGTACAAGGGTTTGCATGGCGGGCATCCCCATTGCGAGCACGGCGCTCGACATTATGGATAGAACAACGACTTGCCAGAGGCTGACGACATCAGAGAAAACGACCACTGCAGTGACTACTGCGAGCAGCAGCAGGAGTATTCGTTCCCAGACCAGCACGATTCGTCCACCGAGACGATCGACCATCACGCCTGCAAACAGGCCGATTATCAGTGCAGGAACCACTCTCAGCCCAGTGGCGGCGCCGACCCAGAATTGCGATGCGCCGAGTTCGAGGATGAGCCATGACTGTGCCATTATCCGAAGGTCGACTGCGGCGTGGTTGGCGAAGTTACTTCCCAGCAGTGCGCGGAATGGTTGACTCGAAAGGAGTTTGACTGCCGGAAGCTGTCGGATATTGCTCAAAAACGGGTTCGGTATGCTCGTCGGATCAGTACGGGGAAGTTACTTTTCTGGCGATTATGCCATTTTAGTTATGGGATTGATTGGGTGGGTACGTGAGTTGTCGGCTGGTGTGTCGTCCTTCGACTGGCTCAGGATGACATTTGTGATGATTTTGTGGATGAGGGCCAAGTGTACCGGTGAGGGCACAATGCAGTGGTATAGATCAGGGATTCGGGATGAAACTCCGACTTTGTCATCTGCTGAACGATGGCCGGAACTTTTGTAGTCCTCAGATTCTTGCCTCGCCGAAGACACCGGTCGCGACTAAACTGGTTGCCGTAATTGCTATTTCGACACAGTGGAGGAGATTCAGAGTTGGCCAGACATACCCGGCTGCAAGCACTAAACGCAGTTCACGAAATCGGGGTGGTACCGGTTTTTTATAACAGCGACATTGCGACTGCTCAGAACATTGCGACTGCCTGCGTGAATGGCGGTATTAAAGTTCTGGAGTTCACCAATCGTGGCGATCATGCCTGGGAAGTATTCTCTGCGCTGGATAAATTCTGCGCCGCCGAGCTACCTGACGCAATTCTGGGTGCTGGTTCTGTACTCGATGCTGGCACGGCGTCCATGTACATCGGCGCAGGGGCCAGTTTCATCGTCGGTCCGGTTACCAACCCAGATGTCGCAAAGGTGTGCAATCGACGCAAAGTCGGTTACATCCCCGGTTGCGGTACCGCTTCTGAGATCTCGGCAGCAGAAGAACTTGGTGCCGACATCGTGAAGGTCTTCCCCGGCAGCGCGGTTGGCGGGCCCGGATTCGTCAAAGACGTACTCGCCCCGATGCCCTGGTCGTCGATCATGCCCACTGGCGGGGTCGATATCACCGAAGAATCGCTTCGGCCGTGGTTTGAGGCTGGAGTGGTCGCCGTTGGTATGGGTTCCAAGCTTGTTTCTGCCGATATTCTGAAAGACGGTGCATGGGACAGACTCGAACAACGCAGCAAGGACACAGTCGCCCTTATCAAATCGATCCGCGGACGATAGATAGGCGTGCTGGCGTCATTCTCCAGTGCTCGCAACTCGCCACGCAGCCGATAAAACTTCATCAATTATCAATCCGGTAACCATCCAGTTCACCAACGAAAAGAATTGAGAATCTCATGGTCAAGGTAGTAACTTTCGGAGAGGTCATGCTCCGTCTCGCCACTATGCGAAGGGAGCGATTCACGCAGGCGCGTGAGTTTGAAGTGACCTACGGCGGTGGGGAGTGCAACGTGGCCGTTTCCCTCGCACAGTTTGGCGTCGATGCCACGTTCGTGACGGCCATTCCCGACAACGATATCGGGCAGGCGTGTATCAACTACGTTCGCCAGTTCGGTGTCGACACTTCGGAGATTCTGCGGCAGGGTAATCGACTTGGAACCTACTACCTTGAATCTGGCGCGTCGATGCGTGCTTCGAAGGTCGTTTACGACCGAGCGGCATCATCTATCGCCGAGATAAAACCCGGTGACATCGATTGGGAGAAGGTTTTCGCCGGTAAAGACTGGTTTCACTTCACTGGAATCACTCCAGCGATCTCCAAGAGTGCTTCTGATGCATGTGTTGAGGCCGCGTCAGCAGCTAAACAGATGGGGCTGACTGTCAGTGCTGATATGAACTACCGTAAGAACCTCTGGAGCTCTGAAGAGGCACAGGCGACGATGATTCCGATGATGAAGTACGTAGATGTCTCTATAGGGAACGAAGAGGACGCCGAAAAGTGTCTTGGTGTTGCTGCCGAAGGAGTCGATGTAACGACCGGCGAGATTGATCCCAACGCTTATCGGCCCGTTGTTCAGGAGCTTGTCGACCGGTTCGGTTTTAAGAAGGTCGCAATTACTCTCAGGGAGAGTATCTCGGCTGACGATAACGACTGGAGCGCGATCTACTTCGATGGCGATGAGATTCTTGTCGGCAAGAAGTATCCGGTTCGGATTGTTGACCGCGTTGGTGGTGGCGATTCGTTTTGCGCGGCGATGATCTACGGTCTGAATCAGGACGGCTGGGGCTCGCGGCAGGTTCTCGATTTTGCAGTTGCGGCATCTGCGATGTCACACACGTTCCACGGTGACTTCAACCTCGTCAGCGTGAAGGAAGTGATGGCAGTTGCAGGCGGAGACACCTCGGGTCGAGTCCAGCGGTAGATGCCATTGGCACGTTTCTGGTCCCAACGGGACATTTTCTGCGGTAAGGGTGCTGTTGTCTGAGTCGGAAAGTTCGTGCCGCTGAGTAATTTGAAAAGCTGATGCGGAAGCGCCCTTCTGGAAAATTCAGGAGGGCGCTCTAATTCGCGACATGAAATTTCGCTACCGTCATGCTGAACTTGATTCAGTATCCCGCAGGCGTGGACAGATTCTTCGATTCAGCTGAAATTCCTCACTCCTCGCAACGACAGCGGCTTGAACAGTAGCCAATCTCGCCACCCCGATTAACTCTTCTTTGCCTCGGTCTTTATCACCACTTCGAAGCTGAGAATCGCCGAGCCGTGAGCGACGGTTCCATCGGTCTTACCGGCAGCAGCCTGACGGTGCCCGTGTTGGAACGCCTGCGAGTTCACCCACGCCTGAAACGATTCTTCGGAATCCCAGCGGGTGTAGACGAAGTAACGATCCTCGCCCTCGACAGGCCGGAGCAGTTCGAAACCTTCGAATCCGGGCTGATCTTCCACTTCCCCGGCGCGCTGGTGAAAACGCTTTTCTAGCTCCTCACCTTTTCCTTCACCGACAGCGATCGCATTGATCTTCACAATACTCAATATAGTCATCTCCAAAAATATTCAGCCGAGAACCAACAGGCTGGTGATCGCGTGGACGTGGAAGTTCGATAGATAAATCGTACTCGACCGCAAAGAGGCCTGGCCGCGAATTTCTGCCCAGATTAACGTACTGCATTTGCCGATCTAACCCATCGTTGCCAGAACATCGGCGGTGATTTGGTAGTTGAGTGGTTTGCCTGCGGACCACCGTTCGTACTCATCGATCACGCAGTCGGCGAGGCGAACGACTTCATCGCCAACCGTACCTCCGATGTGTGGAGAAATCACGACGTTAGGCAAAGTCCACAGCGAGGAGTCGCATGTGGGTGGCTCGGGAAGAGTTACATCCAACAGGGCGGTGAGATCAGGTCGCTCCTCAAGAGCTCGAATCAGATCACTTTCGACTACCTGTGCCCCACGACCGGAATTGATAAACGTGGCTCCGTCACGCATCGCACCGAAATGTGAGTATGTGAGCGTTCCAACGGTCGATTCGAGATCGGGTATGTGGTTGCTGACAACTAACGAGCGTTCAAATATTTCGTTGAGCGTAACTGACTCGACATTGAGATCGATTGCACGCTGATCGGTCAGGAACGGGTCATGGACGATCACCTTGAGTGGAAAAGTGGAGAGAAGATTGCGGAGCCGGGTTCCGATTTTCCCAAGACCTATCAGGCCAATCGTTTCACCGAACACTCCGCTGCGTGGAAACGATTTTGCATCGCCAGAGTGCGAAACCGAATACTGGCGGCTCGCCCTGAAGTAGCCTCGTAACGACAGCAGAATCTGAGAAAGGCACATCTCAGCAACAGGAATAGCGTTGATATCCCACGCACCGACAAGAACGATGTTTTTGTCGATCAACTGAGATGCGATCGACTTGACGTTGCCGGCGGCGTAAAAGACCGCTTTCAGGTTCGGCATAGCTGAAAAATGGCGATCGGTGAATCGTGGAATGCCCCACGTAGCGAAGATCATCTCAACTTCGGCTAGCCCGTCAGCATGACGGTCGAAGTTGTTACCAGTGATTACCTCAGGGTAGAGGTCGGTCAGCATTTCAATTCGCGCGTCGCGCGCGTCGACCCTGACCGAACACAGCACCATCTTCAGCCGGATAGTCGTAGAAAAGTGCGGATTTATTCTTCACAAAACCCATAGTAGATCTCCCAGAGCCGACCCCGGCAACAAGAACTGTGCCTATCCGATCTAAACAGTTCCCGACGATATTTCGGCTGCAAGTGGGTACATTTCTGCGAATAGAGCCGGGTAGCGCTCGGTGAATTGCCTGTCGCTCATTCCAACTGACCGTCGGTTGCGTGGCCTTCGACCAGTTCAAGGTAGCCCGGCAGGACATTGTCGATGTATGCCTGTTCGACCAACTCCACAAGTCTTACCGGATCAGCATGCCCGATCACTACTGCGCCGGTTTCCTTGTTGATTACCGACAACAGGGTTCTAATGTGGTCGGCGATTCCGCCGGTTCCTTCGAGTACACCGATGATTTTCGCCTGGTCATAGGCGATCGCGAACTCTCCGAGTGTTCCAGAGCGTCCACCGACGATGACTACTGCATCACACGTCTGGATATTTCCAACCTCACGCCCCATCAGGCCGCTACCGGTGTAGACAATGATGTCGTAGCCGCGAGTAGGCGAGTTGTAGCGTTCGATGTGCTCAGTGAAGCTCTGGGCAGGAGAGATTCCTATCACCAATCCACCCTCAGACTTCGCACCGAGAACTGAGTCGTGCGGGAGCCCCGGTGCAATACCGGTGACCAGGGTGTAGCCGCGCTTACCCACCTCTGCGCCAAGAGTAAACACCTTCTCTCGTGCCGATTCGGGAATCTCTCCTCCGGCAGAGCCCATTACGCCGAACACCATTTTCGGAAATGCGGTCAGTTCGCCGTAGCTCGCGAATATTTTGTTCTTGTCGTTTATGTGAGTCATGTGCTTCATTATCCTCTTCCCGGCCAGCGTGAAGGAATCTGGGGTTGGAGCGGGACGACTGTGCCGAAACGAGGGTCGGTCGGTACGCACCGGCGTTGAGACGCGTTTGAGCATGCATTCTCTGAAATACCCGACCTGCCTCTGTCGAGTGCATCGGGCGGACACAGTGTGCGACGAGTACCTCATGATGCCAAAGAGCCGATCTCACCCCTCGACAAAACGTACCTATGGCACCTAGAAGCCCATTGCCACACCGTCGCGGCGTGGATCGGCACCACCAAGCATTGTTCCATGCTCCGTGAACTGTATGCCCTGCCCGCCTCCAACGGCGTTGTGCCAGTCGGGCGCCACATGTACCCGGTGTCCACGTCGCGCAAGATCTTCGCGCATGTGATCGGGGAATCGGTTCTCAAGCAACAGCATGCCCGTGTCGTAGTGACGGAAGCGGGGCGCCTCGATTGCCTCCTGGACGTTCATCCCGACATCGATGTGGTTGTACATCATCTGGACTGTCGTATGTAGGATGCCCCAACTGCCGGGTGTGGAGATCGACATTCGTATCTTCCTGTCATCTCCATTGCTTCCAGAACCTTCGAATATCTGGGCGGGTGCGATACAGAAATCCTGCTGTTTTCCGGGTCCGATCAGATTCGGGCTGTCCGTATCGGGGTCGATGTCGAACCACTTGCACATGTTGTTCATAAAAACGCCAGTATCACCGGCAACGACGGCCGACCCGAATGCACCGCCGAGCGTTTGCGTGATCGTTACGACATTACCTTCTGAATCGGCGGTGGCGAAATGTGTGGTCAGACCGCTGGCAAACTCGGGCTTCACTCCCACAGGTGGGTGATCGACTCGTGCCCGATCCCATCGCTCGGCGGGCGGACCTGACGTTTCGAGCATATCTATCTCGGCAGCCCTGTCGGCTGCGTACTCGGCGGAAAGCAACCGTTCCAGAGGGATTTCAACGTGGTTGGGATCTCCAGCGTACTTCGCCCGGTCATCGGCGGCGATGTACACGGCTTCGACCAGCCTGTGAAGAGTGTCGCTTGATCCATAAGGTAACTCATCGAAATTGCTCAGAATGTTCAGTGTTTCGAGAATCTGGAACCCTGACGAATTGGGCGGTGGGGTTCGCACTTCGAATCCGCGGTAGTTCGTACTCAACGGTTCCTGCCAGTAAGCACGATATGCAGCCAGTTCTTCTCGACTGATAATTCCGCCAGCGGTTTCGAGCCCTGCCTGGATGCGGTCTCCAAGCTTGCCTTCGTAGAACTCCTTTTGACCGCCTTCTGAAATAGCGGCGAGGGTCTCCGAAAGCTGCGGTTGTCGAAATACCGACCCTGCACTCAGACCGCTCCGCTCAACAACAACCGCCTTCTGTGATGATTCGAAACGGTCGATCCGTACGAGATTCTCTTCGACCATGCTCGCGTTGAACGGCGTAAGGGCGATTCCCTCATCGGCGTATCGTATTCCGTCGCGCATGACTCTCGATAGCGGAAGTGATCCATAGATGTCGTGCATCGTCAACCAGCCCGACACGTTGCCGGGAACCAGCGGTGCAATCGGGCCTGTCTCGGCGTTGAACCGATCGTACATGTCGGGTTTGGCGGCATTTGGCGCATGGCCCGAAAAATTCAGAACCCGAGTTCGGCCTTCCTTCGCAATGTAGACCATCGCGATTCCGATCCCGCCGACTCCTGACATATACGGTTCAGCAACGTTGAGCATAGCCGCGACTGCAACGGCTGCGTCGATGGCGTTGCCGCCGTCTCTCAGCACGTCGAGACCTGCCTGTGACGCATACGGGTGGGCCGTGGCAGTCATGCCGTGAACACCGACAGCAGGAGCTCGTGTTGATCTTCCGTGTGTCGTTGCGCCTTTCGGGAAGAGTGCATTTGTTTCGATGTTTTCGACCTGATTCACGGTTTCGCCTTTCGGTGCGGTAACGATTGAGCCTTGTGTACGGACAGATTTAGTGGAAGCACGCCTCACGCGAGTGTAGACAGGTAGTTTCGTGATTCGATTCGCTGCTCATCCGAGCCGTACGCCATCGAGTAGTGGCCCTTGTAACCAGCGTTTTCAAGCCGTGTGAACAGGTTGGCGAAATTCAGATTACCTTCGCCGGGGACGAGATGAACCTCGTACTCTCCGTGGTTGTCGGCAAGACGAACTTCACCAATCCGCTCGATACCGAAAGCATCGAGAAAGCCATCGACGCCATCTGAAACGAGGTGTGAATGATTGGCAGTGAACGCCCAGCCCATGTGCTCTGGCGGTATTACGGCAAAGTAGTCGCGAATCTCATCTACTGTGTGGGCCATGTAGTGCACTTCCGCCGCATCTGGCTCAAAGTTCAGGTTTTCGAGCAAGACACGCTGCCCGGTATCTGCTCCGTATTTACTGATTCGCTTCAGGCGGTCGATGGAGGCCTTTTTTCGTTCTGGAACATCGCCGGTGAAATGGTATCCGGCATGCACGACAGTCCAGGTGCAACCCAGCCGGTTTGCCAGATCGATACTTGCCCGCATGTACTCTTCGACGGCCCGTGATACGTGCGGGGAGAATTCGGCGACGTTCACGGCTGAAAGGGTGTGAAGCCCGAGTGAGATACCGTTCGATTCGCATAGATTTCGTAGTTTGTGTGTTCGGTCAGGGGGCCATGTATCCATGTGATTTGGACCTGCGTCGGCGTTGAAATCGAGAAAGAAGAATTCGTTCTCAATAGCCCACTGAACGGCGTCTTCCAATCGGGTTTTTCCGGTGTCGACACCTATTCGATCTTTCAGTGACATACAGGTATTCCTCGTTCCTGCTTGCGGAGCAACCGCCTTATGTGACGGGAGAGAAGCAGGCAGTTCAGTTCCAGTTCTCATAGAGCCGACTGTTTTCGAGATCTATAACTTCATACGGCAGGCCAGTTGCGGCTGCGGCATCTTTGCCGTCTTCGAGCACCAGCCAAGTGCCTCCTTTTCCGATGGCTCTGCCATTCAGCATTATCAACTCTCCTGCAACAAGTGACATCGACGCCTTCCCCGTTTCCGGATTTACGATGGTCAGGTCGGCGTCTGCACCTTCAGAGAAGTGCCCCTTGTTCAGCAACCCCAGCATCCTGGACGGTGTATAGCTTAGCTTGATTACCGCGTCGTCCATGCTCAGCGCACCAAAGGCGACTAGGGCCATCGTGCGTTCGATTGCCACATTTCGCGGCAATGATCCACCGTCAGTCGAAATAGCATCGACCCTGAAGGTTCCATCGTCGTATCTGGCGGTTGCAAGGCTGAATGCACTGGTTGGAGGGTTTACCGGGTAGCTGAGCGAGGCATCGGTAGAAGCAGACTCCCAGATTTCGATCGCTTCCTTGCCGGTGACCATGATGACTCGACCGCCTCGTTCAATCAGAGCGGAGCCGTATCCGTCCATGAGCGAGGCCTTGATGCCCTCATCGGTTGTCGGATATCCACGAGCCTTCAAGCAGTTTTGTGCGACGTTGTAGACCACATCGCCGTTTTCATCGCAGAGGCCGTTTGTGCCGTTCGCCTGCGCCAAGTACGCCTCGGTTACCCACTGTGAGCGCATTTGCTCGATCATACCGAGAGCTTCCTGAACTTCCTCGTGTGGCTCGTCGATCATTCCACGTGTGTACGAGTTGATATGTGCGACGTGAAGACGACCGTTTCCGGTGATGCCCGGCACTTCACGCAGCCCGGTCATATCGCTGCCCGAATCCTTGGTTCCAACGTGAAACGCCACCCATGCGAGCTGGTCGTTGGCGGCTTTTACGACATCGGCGGAGGATTCCGGGGTGAAGGGATGGTATCCACCGAGCATCTTCATACCGAATCCGCCGCGGTTTTTTACATCGGCAATCACGTCGCGCAAGACTGCCGGTCGCGGGTCATCCTCTGAAATTGTCGAGTGTGGCACCAATCCCATCAGCGATGCGACGTTCAGGCCTGCCCCGCGCTGAATCATGCCCTTCACCATGGTCGTGGGATCACCCGCCAGATCGAGAGCCGTTGTGGTTCCAGACTCGACGAGCATGGCATGTCCGTAGGCACGATCCACATTGTTGTTGAACGGACTCGACAGGTGGGCATGGGTATCGATATGACCCGGCATAACGATCTGACCGGAGACATCGATGATGTCATCAGCCAACTCTGGCGCGATGGATTCAGAAATCGCAGAGATCTTCCCGTACCTTATTCCGACATCGAACTTGCCATCGATATTGTTGGTGGGGTCGACCACTCGGCCGTGTTGCAGCACTGTGTCGAACTGCTGTGATGTAGCCAAAATGAGGTTAAATCCTGAGCTTGAACCGTTGATGTTGATACAGTCGCCCGATTCTACAGAGGCACGACGGATCAAGCAGGAATGCCGCAGCCGTAATCGAGCGGTAATGAAAGCGGTAACCCCACGGTAATTGGCCTGCGCAGACCATATCTACATAGAAGACGTGCCGACGAGATTCATAACTAACTAATTGGTTGCCTGCCGCATGTTGCGAATGAATCTCACGGCACGTTTTCGCGTCCGTTTCAGTTCTTGAACGAACCCCACCGTAGTTTCAGCGGGTTCGTTTCGTCTCTCAGGGCGTGAAGATCAAAAAGTACGGGCTGCCCGAATAGTATCGATATTCGTTGCCTGTGAATTTCGGACAGGTATCCTCGTGATTGCCGTAGTTACGTAACGCCACACAGTTCACACACGAAGACCTGTAGTGCCGCGCCGGTCGGCAAGTTTACGTTTGTGGTCTGTTACGTTTCAGGGATTACAACTGAGGA
>JAJRZP010000003.1 GCA_024275195.1 Chloroflexota bacterium
GCTACTCGACTCGGTGCGAGAAACACTTCATATCGGCGAAGCCAGCGGTTGTGGGGTACAGATTTCACATCACAAATCCGTCGGCAAAGCGAACTGGGGCATGGTTGCCCAGTCGCTCGAAATGATTGAGGACGCAGTGACTCTTGGGCGAGACGTCACTGCTGATCAATATCCATATACAGCCCGCAGCACGATGTTGTTCGCGCTCGTTCAAAACGGCACGTTTAATTCGAGTGAAGGCGGTGCGATGGGCAAGTCTGAGCCTTCGGAGGTCCTGCTGTGTTCGGTGCCGGGTCACCCAGAGTTCGAGGGCCGCACACTTCAGAGTTTTGTAGAAGAGTTCGACCTGCCGGGTGAGGAGGCAGCGAACAAACTTCTGAGCGACTACTCAGGCGATATTCTGGTTGCCGCGTTCGGCATGGACGAAGGTGATGTTCGTATGGTCATGGCGCATTCGTCGACGATGATCGGTACGGACGGGCTGGATCGTGGTTCGAAGCCACATCCCAGAGCATGGGGCACCTATCCGAGAGTGCTCGGAAAGTACGTTCGAGAAGAGGGCGTGATCTCACTCGAAAACGCCATCTACAAGATGACGCACATGCCTGCATCCAAGTTTGGAATTGCCAATCGGGGTCTGATCAAAAAAGGCTATTTCGCCGACATTGTGATGTTTGACCCCGATTCCGTGATCGACATGGCGACGTACGAAAACTCCCGACGTGGCCCGGCAGGCATGCCTTTCGTGATCGTCAATGGCGAATTCGCGGTGCGGGATGGCAAACACGCTGGCTCAAGATCAGGTCGTGCACTTCGCAGCGGCCAGTAGCAAGGAAGCAGTTGCCGGAGAGAGTAGACTGCGCCGGCATACTCGAACCCGTCATAAATCGGAACAAAAAGGAATCATGTCGTCAGAAGTAATCGAATCGATAACGGTAACTCCAATTCCATCGAGCTATCAGAAGGAACTTGGCAAGAACGCGTATATCGATAACATCGGCACGCAACGCCTTGAGTGGGTCGTGCGTGCGAGAAGCACGAGTGGCGCTGAAGGTATTTCGATAGCGAATCGCATGATGCGTGAAGGCACTGTAGAGAGCATGCTGGAATACATCAAGAGTGCGTTGCTCGGACGTGAGGTCGATCAGTTGCTGGAGGTATCCGACGGTGTCGTGACCGGGGCTGGTCCTGGCATGGATCGCTGGTATCGCCGAAACGGATGGATGACGATTCTTGCGTTCGATCTCGTCGGAAAAGTGGGAGGTGTTTCTGCCATCGATTTACTTGGTGGCAAGAAGCGCGATTCAGTTCCGGCCTACGATACAACACTCTACTTCCAGGACTTCTTGAATCCTGAAAAAGGCGCACATCAGGTTGCCGATGAGGCCGCTCAGGCTGTTGCAGATGGCTGGCGCGCTCTGAAAATCAAGACTGGCCGTGGCGGACGTTGGATGCTGCCAGAAGCTGGTATGCAACGGGATATCGAGGTTGTACTTTCGGTACGTGAGTCCGTGGGTTCTGATATCCAGATTTATGTCGATGCCAATTTCGGCTACGATGGCCATCTCGATCTACTCGACCAGTTCATCAAGGAAGTTACACCGGCAGGTATCTTCTGGTTCGAAGAGATGATTACTCAGGATGTTGATGGCTACAAGGCGATGCGAGAGATGCTGGCTAAACATGGGTCGGATGCATTGCTAACGTGTGGTGAAGTCGACCGTGACCCAATTTCCGATGTGTTTCAGGATCTGATCGATGACAGGCTGATCGATGGCTACCAGCCCGATATCGTTGGCCACGGCTTTCTGGGCTGGATGGATCTGGAACGCCAACTGCGTGGTACCGGGGTTCGAACGATTCCACATAATTTCGGCAATGGCTCGTTTGGTAGCTACGCCAGTATTGTTTGGGGAGCCGCATCTGAGACCTATGTTTCGCTGGAAGACGAGCGTGTAGTCCCGCACTACCTGACGGCGCTACCGGAGTTTGCCAACGGTGCTTACTCCCTTCCGACGGGCTACGGCTTGGGGATGGACGTCGATGAGGCCGGGTACGCCCCGCATGCAAAGCATGAAAACAGGATGGAGGCGTAGTCATGGCAGATCGAAGCCTTGATGGTCATATCATCAAATCGATTCGCATCACGCCCGTCGAGACTTATTTTGGCTCGCCCGGCAAAGGGCGAATTGTTGGTCGCAACGCCAGGATGGAAAACTATGGGCTCAACCAGCGAGAGTGGCTGCTTCAGGTAACAACCAACTCGGACTTGACCGGTCTCAGCAATGCTCGCCCCGCGATGAACCGTGGTGGAATTGCCGACATCTACGATGATTTTCAGGATCTCATCGGCCAGAGGCTTGCAGATTTCTTTGTCATCTCAGGTGGGCGAGTGACTGCTATCAACCCACGGTGGTCGGATCTGATTGATCGGTATGGGTTTCTTGACGTCGCACTTTTCGATCTGATCGGACAGTCCCTCGGGCAGCCTGCCTACACATTGCTGGGCGACAAGGTTCGAGATCGAGTAGAGGGTTACGACTCAAGCCTATATTTTCAGGATCTCGTAAATCCGGCAGAAGGCGCGTACGCGGTTGCTGTCGAGGCTGCAAAGGCAGTCGAAAAAGGATGGCGCGCCCTTAAACTGAAACTTGGTCGACCCGGCAAGTGGTTTGAGCCGTATGCCGGAACCCGAAGGGATATCGAGGTCGTTGAGTCGGTCCGCGCGACAGTGGGTGATGAAGTCAAAATTCTCGTCGATGCCAACAACGGCTATGACGGCCGACTCGATCTGCTCGAAGATTTCGTGCGTGGAATAAGCGATCTCGACGTGATGTGGATGGAAGAGATGGTCACAGAAAACGTTGCTGACTATCGGAGGCTGCGGGAGTGGCGGGACAGGTACACGCCCCAGACGATGCTCGTGGATGGGGAGAGCCACAAAGGGCGACAAACTATCTACTGGCAACTTATGGAGCAGGGCCTTCTCGATGCCATACAACCCGACATGCTTCACATGGGGTTCTGGCAATTCCATGTGCTGGTCCGTGACATCGAAGATTCCGGCATGGATACCCTGATCGCCCCTCACAATTACAACGCTGCCTATCTGGGCCTGCGCGCCGACATTCAGTTTGGCGCAGTCACGCAACGATTTGTTATTGCCGAGGACTCTACTCTGGATTTCGAGCTGTATCACGGGCCAGAGTATGAATTCGCAGACGGTAGTTACACAGTTCCCGATTCCCCAGGACTGGCGGTTAGCATCGATCAGGATCTGTACGACCGCGTCTACAAACAACACGAAACCATAATCAGCTAGCAACCAATAGTTTCAGGACATTTTTCGAACAATGAAAGTACTCATCACTGGTATTACCGGACGCGTCGGTGCCAATGTGGCGCAGAGATTTCTGGAGAATGGGCACACCGTTCGAGGATTCGTCTGGCCGGACGACCGGCAGTCCGAAAAAATGAGAGCCATCGGGGCAGAAATTGTCGAGGGCAATCTCGCCAGTTCGTCTGATGTGAACGCCGCAGCCGATGGGCAGGAAGTGATTCTGCATCTTGGTGCAGCTTTTCAGGCGGGCGGCCCGTTCAGCCCAGAACAGTACTTCGATACAAACGTAAAAGGCACGTTCAATGTGCTGGAGGCGTCGCTGGCTCTGGGCGATCATCTGAAGCACGTCCTCATCACCAGCACAGATGCAACGATGTTCAAGTATCCAGAAGGTGGAATCGATGAGCCGATTGCAGAGGATTCGCTGCCACTAACGACAACCGACTGGTACGGCTACTCGAAAATTCTGTGCGAGAGCCTGCTGAATCGGTATCACGCCCAGCACAATCTGAAAGGCACCATCATTCGGTTTGCAAACGTGTGGGGCGCCGGTGAAATTCTTAATTTTAGTCAGTTCCACCTGAATACATTCCTGAAACAGTTTGAAGGGCGAACCGATGCCGCGGGTGTGACGACTTACAAACAGCTTCAGGCAGAAGCCGCGAAAAGTAACGGAGAACCTCGGCTAATTGTTGCGCGGGACATAAACGGTCGGCCATGGAAGAAGCACAACATCGAAGTTCGCGACATCGTTCACGCCTATGAGCAGGCGGTTGGCAATCCCAATACTTTCGGCAACGTGTACCAGTTGGGAGCCAACGAACCGTTTACATGGGATGTGCTGGTTCCCTATATCTCGGAGAAGACCGGCACTCCCTACTCAATCGTTGATCTTGCGATGAACCCGACGTTCTACGAATACGATCTCTCGGCTGCACGCAACGACTTCGGTTATGCGCCGAGTCTTTCCGTATTCGAAATGGTGGACGAGGCGATTCGGTTCAATGCCGAAGGTGGTGGCGAAATTATTCCGAATTGACGGTGGACTATTGTTTTGGTGGGATTAGCAACACCTCACAACGCCCTCGCTGATACCACTCCCAACCTGAGTATCGGCCAAACATACCAGGGCTGGTGGTACACAACATTCATTTCTGGCTGATATCACACGAGCCCCCGCAACAGATCCCTCGACTTCGCTGACTCCGCTCGGGGCGCGTGGACTGGAGCGAGATAGGCTCCCATGCCGCATCCAATCCGTTAGCCACCACCATCCGATTTCCCGAGGTTTTCGAGGGACCTCGTGACCTGTGACGTTCATTTCTGACTGGGATCAGTACAAGCCCTCGCACCACCGAAGGTCTCTCCACGCTGGTCGAGAACTGGGAGGAGTATTTCCGTTTACGGTCTGACGCGATTCATCGCGACATAGATACCAACGCCGAGTCCGATGTATGCCACGATGTTCATGAAGACACCATTCCACACTCCAAGCATTATCGCGACGTTGAACCCGACCGTCCAGATGCCAAACATGGTCAGCGCGGCGACGATCCGCAGACGCGTGTCGAGTTTGTACTTCCCGACTCTTCGCACGTAATCACCGACGAGAGACCCACCGAGAGCGATGACGAAAGAGGAAGCCACATTACCGATCATGAATCCCAGGGGAAGAACCCAGAGTACCCAGACGAGTATCCCGTAGCCGATTCCGAATACGATGGCACCAACGATCGACAGGAGGATTGCCCTGGAAAACTCCGATCGTGTGGCACGGAATATCGGTGCTTGGCCGATGCTCGCACAATCGGGGCAGCGCGCTCCAACCGGTGACTGCACCATGCACTGTGGGCAGATCAAATCTCCACAGCGTCCACAGCGTAAGTTTGAAGCTGTTTCCGGATGGCGCAGGCAGGTGCTATCGAAGGCGTCGTTTGTCATTGGCGAATCAGGATACCGATTATTTCTGGCAAATCATGTCGGAATTGGCGATTTTGGTTACTGCTGAATCCAGTCTTCACGATTCGTAATATCGCGATCAAATACAAGTCGGGTCAATAGGAGGCGTGCTGAAATTGAACCATGGTCGTCACGCAGAGAGTTGGATGTAATTCTTTTCGCAGCGGTTACAAATGCAATCCCAATCGAGAACCATATGTATTCGACCGGGAGGTTTAGCAAGGCCGCCCAGACCGGCATTAAAATCACCGCTACCAGCCACCAGATGGCTGAATCTTTCCATGGAGTGAACAGCACACCCAGTGCTGGTATTGATCCATAGACGATCAATAGCGGGAAGTCGAGTGCGAGTGTCGCACCGAGAGTCGTCGCCATGCCGCGCCCACCCCGTAAACTCGCCCAGATCGACCAGTTGTGCCCAACCACACCAGCGATTCCCGCGGCAACTTCAATACCAGACCCGAGACCTAACGCTATATCCGAGGCGACAAGAACAGGCAACGAACCTTTCACGAACACATCAAACACCACAACCGGCACCGCCCATTTTGCACCGATCTGTGCAGTGAGATTCGATGCCCCCGCGTTCCCAGATCCGTGTTCTCGAATATCGATTCCGCCCGCGAACCGGCCCACCAGATATGAGGTTGGAGTGGATCCGATCAGATAGGCTCCGACGATGATGACGATCGAAATGATGGCATCCACGGCGGCTACTCCAGTCCCGCCGGGAGATGACCGATGTTTGCTCCGTGCATTCTTTTTGCACGAGCGAGAAGCATTGCCGCTGTGTCGGGAGGTGGCCCGTTTGTGCCGGGTGTCGTTTCGTTCTGAGCGCCCAGTGCGTGATAGTCAGTTCCACCACACGGGACCAGATCGTATCGTGTTGCGATATCGAGGTACGAATCACGCCGATAGCTTGCATACTTCTCGGCGTAGACCTCGATGCCAACGATGCCCGCGTCGACCAGCACTTTCACGGTACTGTCGAGGTTGTTCACGGTGCGTGGGTGGGCGATAACACCAACCCCGCCAGCCTGATGGATCAGTTCAAGTGCTTCGACTGGATGAAGTTTTGGTCGTGGCACTCGTGCGATACCTTTTTCGCCGATGAATCGCTCGAACGCCTCTGCGATTGTGGCGACGTGACCCGCTTCGACCATGGCGCGGGCGATGTGTGGGCGACCAACCGAACCGCTCGCCAACTCGACAATGCGCTCCCATGAAACAGGGCGTTTGATCTCGGTGAGTCTGTGGACCATCGCCCTGGCAGCGTCCACTCGCTCACTCCTGAACTGATCGAGCCTAGTTTGCAAATTCGGATTATCGATATCTATGAAGTATCCGAGCAGATGCAACTCTGAATCTATTGTGGCGGTACCGAGTTCAATGCCCGTGATTACGGTGAGTTGTGGATAGGACTTGGCACTCTCGATGACTTCTGCGACACCGTTGGTCGAATCGTGGTCGGTGACCGCGATGACCCGGAGCGTCGTTTTGGCGATCTGGTCAACTAGTTGTTTCGGGGTAAGCGTGCCATCAGACGCAGTGGTGTGCAGATGCAGGTCGACTTCGACCCGCCATTCCGGTCGAATGGTTGGGGAGGCGGGGTCGTAGCGACTTCCCCTGGCATTTTGGCCGGTGGAATCGTTCAAACTTCGATCTGCCTGTCGACCCGCTCAACGGACATCGCAAGTCCGGTTGAACTGTCGATCTCGATTAGTACTGAATTGAAGTTGATCAATCCGTTTCTTACCGGCTGCATTCTTTGACGACGACCAGAAAGAAACCGGGCGAGTGATCCATCGACTTCAACCCCAAGTATGGAGTCGACTGCACCGACCATGCCGAGGTCAGTGACGAATCCGGTTCCGTCAGGAAGAATCTTGCAGTCGGAGGTCGGGACGTGTGTGTGGGTTCCGACAACTGCGGCTACTCGACCGTCGAGGTGCCACGCGAGTGCCGCTTTTTCTGAAGTCGCTTCTGCATGAAAATCGACAACGATGGGCTTGCCGTTGCCAAATCCGCCGGCGAGAAGATCGTCGACGACGGAAAACGGGGAGTCGAATTCGCCTACCCAAACTCGGCCAATCAGGTTGATGACGGCGATAGGCCCTGAATCGTCGGTCGCACCCCTGCCGGGCGTACCCGTCGGGTAGTTGAGGGGGCGCAGAACCGGCAGAAACGGATCGTCGAGGTGGTCGATGAACTCTCGCTTGTCCCACACATGATTTCCCGTAGTGATCACATCGGCACCGGCTTCGATCATTTCAGTAGCAGTGTCGACGGTCAGACCCATACCGGCGGCGAGGTTTTCGCCTTGCAGCGTGACGAAATCGATGCCCAGTTCGGTTTTTAGATTTTTGAGCAGGCTGCCCACGGCACGACGGCCACCACTACCAACTACGTCACCGATCATCAATATCCGCATGCGAACCCTTTAAGTACTTTTGGCGCAGGTCAGTGCGACCGCTTCCTCGTTCAACAATGCGGGAACTCTACGTTGAATTCAAGCCGTTATGGGTTTTGGGGAGAGTCAGCACGGGTTTTAGTGCTCCGAGGCACGATTTATCTGGCAGAGAGGTGGATGGAAATCGCTGTCTACGACGTTCTTGCCCGAGTAAGTTCACTGCTGCGGTTGGACGCGGGTTTTCATCGACGATCCTTGTATGTTGTTTTGGGCCTCTCAAGACGCGTTTTGTTTGGCCAGCGGGCAGAGGGCCCGAAGGTTCCTTGGTAGCAAGTACCGCAGTGGAGCGTGAGCCTCCGCCCGCATTGCTCTTGACCCGAACAGTCGCCAGGGCGTTGTGGCCCGAATAAGCAAGGATGGGTGAGCGATGGCAGATTATCAGAGCTACATAGGTGTAGACGTTTCGAAGAGTTGGTTGGATGTGCATGTAAACCC
>JAJRZP010000053.1 GCA_024275195.1 Chloroflexota bacterium
GGCTTCATCGCCGATGCCATTCACGCTCGAGCCAAAAGCGTGACGCTCTCGCCCTGGGGTGTTGATGCTGAAATTCCGGGTGGGGCACTGGCGTTACCGCTGAATTTACCCACGCTGGTTAGTGGCGGTGTTGAAATTGCTCTAGACACCGTTCGAAAAGGTATCACCGAGAAAAAACGCACGGTTGTTATCACCAACCATGCACAACGGTTTCACGAACTCGCCGAGGAGAATGGCGTTGCGACCACCCTTGTGAAGACGGTCGATACTGCACCTGAGCCGGGCGAGGTTCACGTAGTGACCGGCCATCTGCTTACGGGTTTCTCGATTGACGCTGCCGATGGCACGCAGATTTCGATTCTCAGCGATGCCGAGGTGTTCGGTATACAGAAAGAGCGGCGGAGAGTTCGTAAGCGACCTATTCGGAAGGGACCCGCACTCGAACAACTCAAGCCGGGCTCATTCGTAGTGCATGTCGAACATGGGGTTGCGATGTTCATAGGTACCGAAGTGATGGGGTCTGAGGGTCAAGAGTATCTGGTACTCGAATACGCCGAGGACGACAAGCTCTACGTTCCGACCGAGCATCTGGACCGAATTCAGCTTTATCACGGTACCGCTGATTCACCCCCGAGACTTACCCGACTGGGAACGCAGGAGTGGAGCAAGGCGAGGGCAAGAGCCAAAAAGGCGACAGAGCAGCTTGCGGGTGAACTGATCGCTCTGTATGCGTCGAGGCAGGTTGCAACGGGCTTCGCCGCGTCTGCCGATACCCCCTGGCAAGATTCCCTTGAAGCCAGCTTCCCGTATGAAGAGACGCCGGATCAACTTGCGACAATCGAAGCGGTTAAAGCTGATATGGAGTCGACAAAGCCGATGGACCGGCTTGTCTGCGGTGACGTTGGTTACGGCAAGACAGAGATCGCTCTTCGTGCAGCATTCAAGACTGTGCAGTCGGGTCGGCAGGTGGCAATTCTTGTACCAACGACCGTACTTGCGCAGCAACATTTGGAGACGTTCTCAGAGCGACTTGAGCCGTTCCCTGCGGTGGTCGATATGCTTTCTAGGTTTCGCTCGGACCGCCAGCAGAGAGAGACGATCTCTCGGATCGCCAATGGCAGCGTCGATATCGTTATCGGCACACATCGCCTGTTGCAGAAGGATGTGCGATTCAAGGATTTGGGGCTTGTGATCATCGATGAGGAGCACAAGTTTGGAGTGTCGCACAAGGAACGACTAAAGCGGATGCGGACACAGGTCGATGTGATGACGCTGAGTGCGACACCGATTCCACGGACGTTACACATGTCGCTCGCCGGTGTGCGAGACATGAGCACGATCGAAACCCCACCAGAAGAACGCCTCCCAATCAAGACGTATGTTTCAGAGGAGAGCGACGATCTTGCACGTGAAGCGATATTGCGAGAGCTTGATCGTGGAGGTCAGGTTTTCTATCTGCACAATCGGGTCAAAGATATCGAACTGATCGGCAACAAACTTCAGAAACTCGTCCCCGAAGCCGACATCCAGATCGGTCACGGCCAGATGCCAGAAGACGAACTTGAGCGAGTTATGGCGGCGTTTGATCGCCATGAGTTCGATGTTCTGCTTTGCACTACGATTATCGAGTCGGGAATCGACCTTCCGAACGCGAATACATTGATAGTCGACCGTGCCGACATGTTTGGTCTGTCGCAGCTATACCAGCTACGTGGGCGCATTGGTCGTGGAACGAATCGAGCATACGCCTATCTGATGGTTCCTCGTGCCAAGGCGCTCACCGAGCAGGCCGAACAGCGGTTGAACACGATCCTAGCGGCCACCGAGCTTGGCGCCGGATACCAGATAGCGTTGCGGGATCTCGAGATCAGAGGAATCGGGAATTTGCTTGGTGCAGAGCAATCGGGGCAGATCTCTGCGATTGGCTTTGATCTATATACGAAGTTGCTTGCCGAGGCTGTTCGTCAACTGAAGAACTCTGAAAACAGCAATGGTTCGGTCGAGCCGGCCCCCCCGGAGTTTTCGACTGTTCGGGTGGATATCGGAATCGATGCTCGAATTCCCGATAGCTATATCGAAGACCTCGCACAGCGATTGTCGATCTACCAGCGGCTGGCACGTATCCAGAGCGAGTCGGAGATCAACGACCTCGATGAGGAAATTCGTGATCGATTTGGGCCGATGCCGACTCACGTCAGGCTGTTGATGAAGACGACACACATGCGTGTGATGGCGGAAGCCGCCGGTATTGAGCTCATCAGCGCGAAAGAGAACCGTGCCACGATGACGCTGAAGCAGCCGACCGGTGGAGCCAGAGAACCGTTGCAGAAGCAGTTGGGACTCGGCGTAGATGTTGGTCACATGCAGATCAGGGTCGATATAGATCGTGACGATCCCGAGTGGATCGACGAGCTAATGGCGGTAATGGAGCAGTTAAAGATGTTCCAGGAGCGAATGATCCAGATGATGGATATGGCCATGAGCGACATGGTCGCATCATCTGAGAGTTCAACCACCGCGAACGGCTCAGTAGCGGCCAAAGTGTTGCCCGTTCCCTCGGACTAAAGTGTCGCCGTTGCTTCCGGTTACTCAGTCGGCGGGAATATTGTGGTGCGGCTATCGGGGTATTCGATCACTGTAGAAACCCGGTTAGCTGGACCACGGCGAGCCGCGCATCGTTGCCTCGTTCGAAACAATTCGCATTACCTCAGTGATAGGCAGGCCAGTCTCAAGCGCGATCTCCCGACACGCCTCGTACTCTGGGGCTGCCTGTGCAATCGTGTCGCCAATTCGCTTCAGCTTCACCGGCACCTTACCCAGTGATGTGTCGACACTTACGATCTGCCGCTCTGCCTCGTATCGACTCACCGGCCTACGACGAATTCCGAGTGTCGATGTTTCCTTGAGGATCAGCTCGGCGGCCTCATCAACAAGATCACGACCAACCAGGGCCGAAAGCATTGTCGCCGGGCGGTTCTTCTTCATCTGAATCGGCGTAAACCAAACATCCAGGCAACCCAAATCCAGCAGCCGTTCGTGCACGTAGCCCAGCACCTCGCCCGGAGAATCATCGATATTCGTTTCCAACAACATCAGTTCGGGACGCCGTTGACCCGGCCCACCCCTACCCCAGCGTGACCGCCCTTCGCCTACCCATAGACCGACGACATTGGCATGATCGTCTGGATTTCGTTGCCCGGCGCCATAGCCGATACGCTCTGCATTGAACTCAACTGGCGTAAATTCCGCCATGGTCGAAACAATTGCCGCACCTGTGGGCGTTACAGCCTCGCCAATCGGCTGCTTGCCCCCGGCGCGCACTGGCGACCCTGAAGCTGTGTAGATCGCAGCCGTGGCGATTGATGTCGCGCCCATTGAACCATGACTGCTGGATGATGATCCGGTTCCTGTCGGAAATGCTGAAGCGTGAACCCTGTCTATGCCAAGCAGCCGCATGCCAATCACGCTCGCAGATATGTCGATCAGGGTGTCGACCGTCCCGAGCTCGTGGAGGTGCGTAGACCGGGCTTCACCGTCGTGAGCCACCGCCTCGGCGTCGGCGAGAGCATCGAAGATCCGCTTGATTAATCGTTTATCCGAATCCTCGAGCACCGAATCAGCGATCGAGCCGTAAAAATCATCCCAGGTCCGCTTTCGCGAGCCATCTTCATCCAGCACGACATCGACAAGTGTCGCCTCAAGCCCACCACGATTTACCAGTGACTTCTTGAGCCGATAGCCGCGGTCGGGAAGCTTGTCCAGTTCGAGTTGAAGCTCATCGAGATCAAGTCCAACTGCCACCATGGCGCCGAGCAGCATATCGCCACTCACACCACCGATCATGTCGATATATGCAATCGTTTCAGACATCGTTCCTTCTTACCCATCTTTGAGAGGGATCGGGAGAGGGTGGATTGCAGCTAGAGTCGAGTGACAAAGCTACGAGCGCGACTAACGCAAGATTGCAGCGGCGACCAGATCATCCGATGATACCCGGAGCACAACGTCAGGTGAGGGAGAATCGTACAACCCCACCATCAACAATCCAACTGTCAAACAACAGAAATGTCATCCTGAGGCTCTCGAAGGGACGGCAGATAAGCCAACCACTAAGAAAAAAGTTTCCTTGTGACCTTACTTTGTCCGCGAACCAAGCTCTCCGAGTGCCGCATTCAACCCGCCTGACCTAAACCCATTCGTATCCAGTTCCATCACCTCGTACCCGGCACCTAAAACAATTGCCGAAGCCTCAGCTTGCACAGATTCAAACCGATCAAAATCCGCCAATGGAATTTCTATACGCCCAACATCGCCATAGTGACGGACGCGAACCACCGGGAATCCAAGCTCGCGTAAGCCCTTTTCAGCCTTACCGATCATCCCCAGCGCCTCAACTGAAACCATAGTTCCATAGGGGATGCGAGACGAAAGACATGGCTGTGCAGGTTTGTCCCAGGTTGGCAGGCCCATCTTCAAAGAGAGATCACGAATATCCTGCTTTGTCATGCCGACTTCGACCAGAGGTGAAACTACCTCGAAGTTAGTCGCTGCCTCCATTCCCGGCCGATAGTCACCCAGATCGTCTGTGTTCGCACCGTTTGCGACTTTAGTGATTCCCTCGTCGCCAGCGACCTGATCAAGATGCGAGTACAACTCGGTCTTACAGAAGAAGCAGCGGCGGCCATCATTCGCCAGATACCGCGGATCGTTTATTTCGTCGGTATCGACAATTATGTGCCGCCAACCGCGCTCGTTCGCGAGAGCGGTAGCTGATTCAAGTTCTTCGGGAGCGATACTTGGCGAGCGAGAAGTAACCGCGAGACACTGCGAACCCAGAACATCGTGCGCCACGGCGGCGAGAAACGTCGAATCTACTCCGCCTGAATACGCGACGATCAGTGATCCATAGCCTGCTATCAACGATCGAAGGTGTGCGTACTTCTCTTCAAGCGAGGTCTCGGGCACAGGCACCTCTAAGATTTGCTCCATCACAAAGATCTTCGGGTTGGTCAACTAGAGTAAATCCTCGGCAGCGATAATTTCAACGGACACTACGATTCCGAACTCAAGGGGACCCGACCAGAGTGGTTCGAAGTTTCCGCGCCAGCCGGGGGCTGTAGAGCAAATCTTACAGCTTCTGCAATGTTGGTAGGTCGAATTATTTTCACACTTGAGCCATTCCCTGTATCGCCCGCGGCATCTGGAATCATGCAGGTCTTGAACCCCAGTCTTCCTGCTTCTACTGCACGACGGTCCACTCTTGGAACCGATCGCAACTCCCCCGATAGTCCGATCTCGCCAGCGACAGCCACTGCAACGTCAACCGGGCGATCCATCATCGATGAAGTGATCGCCAGCGCAATCGCCAGATCGGCTGCCGGCTCTTTGATGTCGAGACCACCAGTTACGCTAATAACCAGATCATGATTCGCAACTGGCAATCGCATATGCTTTGCCAGAACTGCCGTAATCAGATGGACGCGCGACATCTCGACCCCGTTCGCTACCCGTCTCGGTGATGCCAGTGAAGAGGGTGTGGCGAGTGCCTGAACCTCGACACCGAGCGACCTTGTACCCTCGACTATCAGTGCGACAGCCGAACCCGAAACCGGCTCAGAATTCACGCTTCGCTGCTGAATAAAGAGATGCGAAGGGTCGGAAATTCCTGCCAGGCCTTCCTCTCGCATCTCGAAGACCCCGATCTCATCTGTTGGGCCGAACCTGTTCTTCACCCCGTGAAGCATTCGTAACAGGCCGCCTTTGTCGCCAGTCATCTGGAGTACGGCATCGACCTGATGCTCAAGGACGCGAGGGCCGGCAATGTTGCCGTCTTTGGTCACGTGACCGCTAAGAATCAGGGCAAAGCTCCGCGGCTCATGTGACATCACCAAGCTGTCCTTCCCTGGCATGTGTGAAATACGAGAGGGTCTGTCGTCATCGTCTGAAGACGATTCCTCGCCTGCAATAAAACGGGTTGCCCGAGCCACCTCACCCAGGAACGCTGCACACTCCCGAATCTGCGACACCGTGCCTGCTGGTGAGTCAATGTCGGGATGCGTTGCCGTCTGAATCGAATCGACAATAACCACTGCAGGTTTCAAAGTGTCAATTTGATCGGTGATGGCCAGTACATCACCAGTTGCCATCATGAATACCCGATCACCATTCAATCCCAACCGGGAAGCTCGAATACGAATCTGTTCCAGCGACTCTTCACCGGTCGCAAAAAGAACTCTTTGACCTGTCTCAGCGATAGTTGCCGCGGCCTGTAGTAGAAGCGTCGACTTACCGATTCCCGGATCTCCAGCCAGCAACGTAGTTGACCCTGCAACGAATCCGCCGCCCAAAACTCGATCGAACTCCTCCAGACCGGTCGGCATATGAGCCGTTCCATCCACCGGAATACTGGTCAACTCGACTGCTGCGAACGGATCCTCCATCCCTGATTGGTCTGGATTTTGGGAATAGCGCGGCCGCGAAACGCGACCCGATACACCCTGGGCTCGCGAATTCGAACGTGCAGTTCGTCCGGATACCCCGCTAGACGTTGCCCGAACCACCCGTTCCTCAACAGTATTCCACTCGCCGCACTCACTGCACTTGCCAACCCACTTGGCAGTCACACGACCACACGAGCTACATTCGAATTGAATTTTGGAAGTTCTTTTTGCTATCACGCTCCCGAGTATGCCCGTTCACGCCACAGCCAGCAACAACATCTGTCACCCCGGTCGGCCAACGACGAGTCGATAGCACACCGAACTCGCCTGTGCTGAGATTCGTCGATTGCAATTCAGTGTTTCGAAAAGCAAACGACCGACCCACAACTCGGCTAAACTGCGTCCACATGATCGTTGTCGCTGTGCACCACTCACGAAAATCCATTTTCACGAATTTAGTCGATCCGCCAGATTGCTGGCGACGCACCCGTTGGCAACAGCTCATCAGGAATTACGCCAGTGACATCTAAACTTCAAACTCTTGCCAACACCATCGGAGCACTCCTCAAAGAGCGTGGCGAAACCGTCGCAGTTGCTGAATCGTCTACCGGTGGCCTGATCTCCGCCGCCTTGCTCGCAGTACCCGGTGCATCTGCATATTTCATGGGCGGGTCGATCGTCTATACGGCATCGGCCCGAAACGAATTTCTCGGCATCGACTTTGACGACCATCCCGGCATGAGGTCTGCCAGCGAGCCATACGCAGCCCTGCTGGCCAGAACATCTCGGGCGAAGCTTGATACCATCTGGGGCATCAGCGAAACGGGTGCCGCAGGGCCCACAGGTAACACCTACGGAGATAGTGCAGGTCACACCTGTATGGCTGTTTCGGGCGTATCTATCGAAAAAGAAGCCACTCTCGAAACTGGCAACAACGACCGGGAGGCCAACATGCGGTCGTTCGCAGAGCGATGCCTTGAACACTTCGAGCAGTGCCTTCGCAACGGGTAACCACTTGCCCTGCCCACACCACACGTTCAAGCCCTGATCATTTAGACACCACTACAGGTATTTGTGCGAATTCGCTTAGCCCTGATATCAGCTGAGGTGTACTGGTCTGATGGATGTCGGTGGTGACGGATCAGGCACCAGACACTGCCCCACTGAACCTGATTGGAAGTTCAATTGCAACTCTGACACCGGTCTGCCCGTTCTTTCGCTGGTTGGCAATACGCACTTGCCTACCATGCAATTCAACAAGCTGTTTCACCAGAGGGGATTCCCCCTTTAAGTCTCTATCCAGTGATTGGCGCTGAGCAACTATGCCCGCAAGCAACCCTCTGTCGTTCAATCAGAATCCTGACGAATCCTATGCCGTGGCAACCGGCTCTTTGTCGTCGGCATCTGAATCGCCAACGCTTGCCTTCGCCTTGCTGCGAGTCTTCCGCTTCTTCTTTGGAGTACGAACGATGATCGCACCAGCCTCCACATCGAGCTCGACTGTCTCACCCGCACCAAACTCGCCTCGTAGCAACTTCTCAGAAAGTTGATCTTCGATCTCATCTTGAATCAGCCTTCGCAACGGCCTCGCACCCATCTTCGGGTCAAAACCATGCTCAGCAAGATAGTTGCGAGTAGCATCCGTAACCTGCATCACCAGACCATGTTCGAGAACACGGCCTTCGACTTCCTTCATCATGATGTCCACGATCTCGAGAATGTGTTCACGCTCGAGAGGGCGGAAAACAACCGTAGAATCGATACGGTTCAGGAACTCGGGCTTGAATCCATTTCTAGGATCCTTCACAGCTTCTAATACACGATCCTTCACACGCTCGTAATCCAGCGTCTCTCCATCCTGTTTGCCGAAATTGAAACCGAGACCACCACTGGTCTGAATCAAATCCGAACCCAGGTTCGAAGTCATCACTATCACAGTGTTCTTGAAGTCCACTCTCCGACCCTTCGAGTCGGTCAGGTGCCCGTCTTCAAACACTTGCAGCAGAATGTTGAACACATCCGGGTGGGCTTTCTCGATCTCGTCGAGCAGAATCACCGAGTATGAACGGCGGCGAACGGCCTCAGTCAACTGCCCACCCTCATCGAATCCAACATATCCGGGAGGCGCTCCCACGAGGCGAGCGACCGAGTGCTTTTCCATGAACTCCGACATGTCGAGTCGAATCATGGCATCCTCTTCACCGAACAAGTACTCCGCCAGCTTCTTCACGCTGTGAGTCTTACCGACACCGGTTGGGCCGAGGAACAGGAAAGCGCCAATGGGACGCTTGGGATCCTTCAGGCCGGCTCGCGAACGTCTAACAGCCTTGGATATCACCGTTAGCGCCTCGTCCTGACCAACGACGTTCAGACGCAGCGCGTCCTCCATCTTGATCAGGCGTTCTTTCTCTTCAATATCAAGCCGCATCACCGGGATACGAGTCCACATCGCGACCACTTCGGCGATGTCGTCAGAAGTTACCTTTGCCTCACCGGCACCGGGATTCTCCTTCTTCCAATCAGCGTCCAATTGCTCGATCTTGGTGACCAGCTTTAGCTCACGATCTCGCAGTTCGGCAGCCGTCTCGTACTTTTGGGCCGAAATAACCTCATCCTTCTCACGGCGCACGGTCTCAAGTTCCTTCTGGGCCTCCCGAAGTTCCTTCGGGACCGTCGAATGCTTGATGCGAACCCGTGAAGCCGCCTCGTCGATCAAATCTATCGCCTTGTCCGGTAGTTGTCGGTCGGCTATGTATCGGTCTGCTAGCGTGGCGGCCGTCTCCAATGCCTCATCGGTAATCTCGAGGTCGTGGTGCTGCTCGTACATGCCTTTTACGCCACGCAGAATCTCCACGGTCGTAATGGCATCCGGGGCATCAACAATCACCGGCTGGAATCGACGTTCCAGCGCTGGGTCACGCTCCACATACTTGCGATAGTCGTCCTGCGTTGTCGCACCGACGACCTGCAACTCACCACGAGCAAGCGATGGCTTCAAGATGTTTGCCGCGTCGACCGCACCCTCAGCCGCGCCTGCGCCGACCATCGTGTGCATTTCGTCGATGAAAAGCACACAGTTGCCTGCTGATTTCAACTCGGAAATCACCTTTTTGAGGCGTTCTTCAAATTCGCCACGATACTTTGTGCCGGCCACCAGCGCACCCATGTCGAGCGTTACGACACGCTTGCCACGGAGCGTTTCCGGTACGTCGCCGTCAACAACTAGATGTGCGAGCTTCTCGACGATCGCCGTTTTGCCCACTCCCGGTTCACCGATTAGAACCGGGTTGTTCTTGGTACGCCGACTCAGAATTTGGATTACGCGCTGGATCTCGGTATCGCGGCCTACAACCGGATCGAGATCGCCATCAGCGGCCCGTTTCGTCAGATCGACGCCCAGTTCATCGAGAGTTGGTGTTCGACTGGCGCGGGTTGCCGACTGCGCCCCGCTTCCACCAGAACCCTGACCCGAGCTCTGGTTCTGGATGATGCTGTTCGTCTCTTCGCGAACCTTCTCAAGACTCACGCCGAGGCTCTCCAACACACCGGCGGCAACACCCTCGCCCTCGCGCATGAGGCCGATCAGCAGGTGTTCAGTGCCGATGTAGTGGTGGTTCAGACGCCGAGCCTCGTCAACAGCAAGTTCAATGACCTTTTTCGCACGTGGTGTGAGGCCAATCTCACCTGGTGTTGGGCGTTCGCCACGGCCGATTATGAATTCGACCGCGGAACGAACTTTCACCAGCTCGACGTTCAGATTTGAAAGGACTCGTGCAGCCACACCCTCGGTTTCTCTTACGAGACCGAGCAGGATGTGCTCGGTACCGATGTAGTTGTGGTTGAAGCGCTGTGCTTCTTCCTGCGCGAGGGAAAGAACCCTACGGGCTCTTTCCGAAAACTTTTCAAATCTGCTCGGCATCTAGCTATCCCCCTCAGATCACTACAAATCTGTAGCCTGAGCGCTATTCGTTGTCTTCGAAGATATCTCCAAAGTCACCCATGTCTTCTGAGTCACCAGCGTCAGGTGCTACTGCAACTTCTACCGATGGATCCAGAGTCTGCTTCAGGCTAAGACCAAGACGTCGACGTTCAGGCTCGATTCGGATGATCTTCAACTCGAGTTCATCGCCTTCGTTGACGACATCTCTCGGGTGCTTTATCACCTGATGAGCAAGTTCACTTATATGTATGAGTCCTTCTATACCGCGATCGATGCGAGCAAACGCACCGAAGTTCGCCAGTTTCGTCACTGTTCCTGTTACCGTTTGGCCAACCGAGAACTTCGTCTCGATCTCATCCCACGGCTCAGGCTGCAGGCGTCGTAAGCTCAACGCAATCTTGAGGTTTTCCCGGTCTACGCGAAGAACGAATACGTCGATCTCTGCTCCAACTGTCACGATCTCATCAGGACTCTTTACCGGCTCCCACGAGAGTTCAGAAATGTGGATTAGACCATCGGCCCCACCAAGATCTACGAATGCACCGAAATTCGAGATTCCAGCTACTCGCCCCTTGCGGATCTCACCCTCAGTGAGTTCCTGAACCAGACGCATTTTCTGGATCTGCTTCCAGGCTTGTAGAGCAGCGCGTTCTGAGAATATCGCTCGGTTTCGGCGTCGGTTAAGTTCGATAATCTTGAACTCGACCTCCATGCCGATAAAGCCTTCCTTCGGCGGCTCGCCACCGGGAACATATAGCTCTCGTGCCGGGCCAACCAGCTGCGAAAGCGGGACGAAGCCCTGAACGCCCTCCGACTCGACAACAGCACCACCACGGTTCGAGCCCGTAATGACACCCTTGCAGGTCTCGTTGTTGTCCATGGCCTTCTCAAGCACACGCCAACCCTGCTCACCACGAGCACGGTCGATAGACAGAATCGACGATCCCTCATTACCTTCGGGATTCACAACATAGGCGATAATCTCATCGCCAATCTTGGGTTCGTCAGCGGTTTCAGAAATGAGAGATCGCATCTCTTTGGTAGGTACGAAACCTTCTGACTTATATCCGATGTCGACCAGCATGCCCTCAGGCTTGCGACTCATGACTCGACCATCGATGATCTCGCCGCGGCGAAGAACCTTTGAAGGAAGGTACTCGTCGAGGAGGTCTTCCATCGTAAGTTCGCTCTCGGGTTTCTCAGCAACTGCAACTGCAGTGTCACCCTCTGCCTCGCCAGGAGCTTCCTCTGTGGCTGTTTCTGCCGCTGGAGAGGGATCAACAACTTCCGCTGTTGCCGCAGCAACAACCGGTGTCTCATCTACTACCGCAGGAGTTGCCTCTTCGGTCGCGGGGATGGCTGAATCTGAAACCACTTCGGCAACACCTGAGGTTACCTCGGTGACGGGAGATTCAGCCTTTGGGGTCTCTGGAGCCGCAACTTCGGGAGCTGCTGCAATCACAGCCTCGTCCGAACTTGCCGTGGCTTCGCCCGAAATTACTGGGGCTTCGCCTGCAATAGGCGCGTCGCTATTCTGTTCAACAGGCGGGTCCACTTTTGGAGCCTCTGCCTGACTATCTGGGGTGTCTGCTGTCGCCAATACGAAATCCTCGTTCAAATGTTCTACCCGCTTCTACTGAAGCCGGATATTTCATTATATGACTACATACTCAAACCACAAAGCTAAATCCAGAACAAAACTTCGTGGAGAAAACCAGTCTTACACGCTTTCCAGTCAAGTTCCGCACTCAACTTACTAACTTAGAGAAAAAAGTCGGATAGGGCTGTCACACAAACGGCATAGGTGTGCGCACCGGAGCAACAACATGTGCCTGAGGTGTGCTCTCGCCCTAAAAGCCCCGACCACGAAAAACCGACCCGCCTCTGTCATGCTGCGACACGTCGAAGGACGACACGTGAGCCAACTTTTTACCAACAGCAAGTACGGAAACGCGCCAGAACTTAGTCGTCTCGTCTCCCCCACGCCAGGTCTACCAGTGCCGAAACGAACAAAAGAAACGTACTCGGAACGAGGTACAGCGCTATGAATAGTGCTGAGTCGCTCCCACTGAACTCCCAACCAAGCCAC
>JAJRZP010000054.1 GCA_024275195.1 Chloroflexota bacterium
CTGCGTGGACATGTCCGGGAACGAGTAGCGAGTCGAGTTCACCCATAATGGCTATGTGCGGACCCGGTCGGCCGGTTTCGAGAGTTGCCACGACGCCTGTCATCGCAACGCCGGTCTGAACCCGGAACCCGTTATCACGCAGCCAATCGGCGACCAGCTTAGACGTTCGCTCCTCGCGATACCCGGTTTCTGGATGACCGAGAACATCATGTGCAATTCTCACCAGCTCGTCTGAGCGTTCATTGATAGATGAACTGAACAGGCTTTTCAGAGTGGCGCGTTCGACCATGGAATATGTTTCCGAGTTCTAGTTGATTCGGCGGCGAGTGTAGCAGTCACCCCGCGTCGAGCCGCGGGTGATAACGCCTTTTGCGAGCCTGATTCGTCCAAATGACTCGCTATACTCACAGTTATGAACAAAGTAGTACTTGCACCCCAGGGATTCAAAGAGAGCCTGACTGGCATGGAAATCGCCGTCGCTATGTCGATTGGCGTGAAGCGCGTCTGGCCGGAAGCTGAAACGGTACTGATCCCGGTCGCAGATGGCGGCGACGGGACACTTCAGGCACTGGTAGACAGTTCCGAAGGCGAAGTTCGAGCGGCTCAGGTTGAAGATGCCATCGGACGGACGATTGAAGCGGAATGGGGCGCTCTGGGCAACGGTACGACCGCGGTCATAGAGGTAGCGAATGCCGTCGGTCTCGCTCGCCTCAGTCAGGACGAGCGTGACGTTCGGAATGCTTCGACCTATGGTGTTGGGCAGCTATTCATCGAAGCACTCGATGCCGGATTCACGGATTTCATTGTCGGTGTTGGTGGCAGCGCCACAAACGACGGTGGTGCAGGCATGATTCAGGCAATGGGTGGCAAGTTGACTGATGAGAACGGCAAAGAACTTCCCCGTGGTGGAATAGCGCTGACAAAATTGGCAAACATTGATGTTTCAGGACTTGATCCTCGGATGGCAGGAACCAACGTTCTCGTGGCTTGCGATGTGAACAATCCTCTCTGCGGCAACCGAGGGGCATCTGCAATTTTCGGGCCACAGAAAGGTGCGACCTCAGAAGACGTTCGAGAGCTCGATGCCGCTCTTTCCAACTTTGCTGATGTGATAGCCAAAGACCTGAACATGAATGTTGCCGAAATACCCGGCGCGGGCGCATCGGGCGGGCTCGGAGCCGGACTAATGGGCTTCTTCGATGCCCGACTCAGACTGGGTGCCGATATCGTTCTTGATGCAGTGAATCTCGATAAGCATCTCGAAGACGCTGATCTCGTGATCGTCGGTGAAGGACAGTTCGACCGGTCGACCGTGTTCAATAAATCACCTGTCGCAGTGGCGCAACGAGCGAAGCTCAACGGCACACCAGTAATCGGAATTGCCGGATCGTTTGGTGGCGGTTTCCGCGAAGTACACGATCACGGAATTGACGCAATATTCAGCCTGGTTAATCGTCCGATGTCACTACGGGCCGCGATGGAAGACACCAGTCGGCTTGTTGCAATTGCCACCGAAGAAGCATGTCGTGCAATCGCAATTCGTATTTAGCGTATAGATTATCCAGTTTCGAGAATAATCAAGTGGACTTCGAGAGGTCCGTGTATTCCGGTGACGGTGGTTCCCTCGATGTCGGCCGTCTTGCTTGGCCCGGATATTAGATTCATCGAACCAGCCAGTTCACCCGACATAAAAGAGTTGCGTTCCATTGCGAACAACTCATCGAGCGAATCGAGGACTTCGCCAGGCCTGACCACCGCTATATGAGTCGGTGGTGCGAGTGACACCAGCCGAGACAATCCACCTCGCGGATGCAGGACGACTGTGCCCGTTTCAGCGACAGCGTAGTCGACACCTGTGATACCGATGTCGGTTGAAAATGCCCGTTGCTTCGACTCTTCCACCAGTCCACGGTTCGTTTCACCGACATGTTCAGTAACTGCGATAGTTGCACCCGTATTCGTTACCGCATCGTCGGTTCCGATTTCCTCCAATACGTCGTGGCTGGAGCGAAGAACTGAACCCGCGCTCTTCTGTTCGCATATCTCAGCTACCAGACCGGCCGCAGCCTCTGGATTTCGGGCTCGGTGTACTTTCCACCCGGCAGCGTCGGCTGACTCTGCGAGACGATTCAATAGATCAGATGAGCGTTCCGCCGCATCGTTCGTCGCACTATCGGCTCTGGATTTTGCGGTGTCGGCGTCTTCGAAAACGGTAGTTGAATGATCCGTGGGAGGAGCCAGAACTTCGCTTCTTCCTAACGAAAGCGTGACTCTGGCGAGAAATTCTGCTCGATCAGCCATTATCTGGAGTTCCGATCTCGTTTGCCAAACCTTGATTTCAATGATTTCGAGGCAATCGCGGGAAAATCGCGAGTAGAGGTCCAGCCTGAGATTGGAGGCGGTGCTTTCTTCAACCATCCGTTTTTCGTAAACGGGAGTAAGGCCAGTCCGGAAAGGCGCGCACCAATGTCAAATCGTTTTCGGCCCATCATTCCGAATCGCCACATCTTCCAGATACCACGCTCGGTTATCGATGAAGTCCGCTCTTTCTTATCTGTCGATCCTTCTGCTGTGCGCCACCGAAGTTCAAGAAGCATGCGAGGGATATTGATTTTGACCGGGCATGCAACGTGGCATGCACCACACAACGAAGAAGCGGCCGGTAAGTTGCTGGCATCCTTCAATCCAGTGAGCACAGGCGAAACTATCGCTCCGATCGGCCCCGGATATACCCATCCGTAAGCGTGCCCACCAACTTTTCGATACACCGGGCAGGCGTTCAGGCAGGCGCCACAGCGGATACAGTTCAGCGACTCACGCATCTGCTCGTCTTCGAGTAGTTTCTGGCGACCGTTATCCATAATCACAAGATGGAATTCTTCGGGGCCTTCTTCTTCTTCGGGCTTGCGAGGCCCGTTGATCATGGTTACGTATGTGGAAATACGCTGACCTGTGGCTGAACGGATGAGAATTCGCAGCATGGTGCTGAGATCCTGTATCGATGGAACGATCTTCTCCATGCCCATGACCGCGACGTGGACTCGTGGGACGCTGGTCGACATACGCCCGTTTCCTTCGTTGGTAACAAGTGCAATCGATCCAGATTCGGCGACTGCGAAGTTCACTCCCGTAACCGACATATCAGCTCGTTCAAAGACTCCGCGTAGCTTCTTGCGCGCCATCATCGTCAATTCAGAGGCATCAGGTATCCGGTCGCCCTCTTTGAAATCATCATCAAGCAGCTTTGCCACATCGGCTCTGGACTTGTGTACGGCTGGGGCAATCAGGTGGTACGGGGTTTCGTTGGCAAGCTGGATAATGTACTCACCCAGATCGGTTTCTATGGTTTCGAAACCTTCCGCGTTCATGGCTTCGGCGAGACCCATCTCCTCGGAAACCATCGACTTCGACTTGATGACCGTTTTGATTTCACGTCGATGAGCGAGGTCGATAATATGCTTGCGCGCCTCTACCGCATCAGCAGCAAAGAAGACACTTCCGCCATTTGCCTCGACGCTGTCCGCAAGCTGACCGAGGTAGTAGTCGAGATGGGCGATTGTGTGATCTTTGATCGCCTTACCCTTAGTGCGAAGTACTTCCCAATCCGGTGTGTCGGCAGCCGCAGCAAGACGACTCTGGAAAAAACCTGTGTAGACATGCTCTATCGATTGTTGGATCTGTGCGTCAGCAAGCGTCTGAGAGGCTTTCGAACGGAAATTTACCGTTAGCGGCTTCATCGTGAAGTTCCACCCGACTCTGTATTACGTATGGATTCAGCGAGGATCTCGGCGACGTGCACAACCTGCACATCCGATCCTCTACGTCTGAGTCCCCCCTGC
>JAJRZP010000055.1 GCA_024275195.1 Chloroflexota bacterium
CCTCACCGATAACGCCAAGAACTACACGAGCCACGCCGTCAGGTACGTCATCAAGACCTTTGGGATCGTCCACAAGCGCACCCGACCCTATCGCCCGCAGACCAATGGGAAGGCGGAAGCGTTCAATAAGATCCTACAAAGAGAATGGGCGTACATCCGCAAGTACCTCTCAAACGAAGAACGACTTGCAACTCTGCCTGATTTCCTACACCGATACAATCACCACCGTCCACACGGCGGTATAGACGGAGCCACCCCTGCCTCAAGGCTGTAAACAACGTTCGTGGGAAGTACAACTAGCACACTATCTGGCAACAACACTGATCCGTTAACGTCATCCTGGACCAGTCGAAGGACGACGGATAGGACTTCTCTCCGGCGAAGTCGACAACTTAAGAATCAACCACACGGCCCTGTGTCGCCCAAGTTCTAAGGAACACAGGCGACGCAGGGTTGCGTTATATATGTGTGTGGATTAGATCAGACTAATCCGCGCCATATCCTGCACGCTGGCTAATCGGTCTCACTTGTAAACATCGCCGACTTTCTCGTCCAGCAGTAACCGAATTCCAGATGCATTCGGCGAAATTCGATGCGGGGACACGCGAGCGCGGCACAGGAAGAAGGAACAGGGCTGACGCGGATTCTAAACCAGTCCCTCAGCCCAATCGCCGCTCAACACCGTTTCGAACATCGCGGCGTGCTCGTCGTTCCAACCGAAGCGGTTGACGAGATTCAGCCGGTATATCAATTCGAGCGTGCTGAGCCGAGCCGCGAGAGCGTCGTCACTGAGATCGCCCTGACACAACTCTACAAATGGTTTCATCAACTCGATATCGAGTGGGTCGTGGTAAACAGCTTCAAGCTGTTCGGGAACAAAGTTCCACGGGTATCGCCAGAACCTCAGCAGCATGTCCGACTCGTAGTCTGCTGGTGCGAGGGCCATTCGATCAAAGTCGAGAATCCCGGCGAGCCCGCCATCGTTGTCGACCAGAATATTCCCGAACCAAAGATCGCCGTGGCACAGAACTCGGGGGCGATCTTCAAGTGCCTCAGCCCATTGGGCGAATGCCCCCTGTGAAGATGTAAGCACCCTGCCCGGCACCACGGCATCTACCGCTCTGAGAGCGCGGTTGAAGGAAAGCCTGATGTGCTGTGCCCAGTCCTGTGTCTCGGCATGAAGCATCCCCTCGTCTGGAATGAATTCCTGCATATTTCCGAGGGCGGTAGCAAGCTGGCCTGTCAGCTTGCTACGACCTGCGGAATCCAGACCGGGCCACACGTTGTACCCGCTCGATCCTTCAAGCCGGTTCAGAATTACCCAGGCCCTCCCCTCAAGCGCTCCGGTCTCAAGGACGCGTGGAGTCGCTACACCCGGTAGTTCCATCAGGCTAACCGCAAGCTCGTGGCTGAATCGTTCAGGTCGGCCTACCTCCGGGTCGATCTTGATGACCGTATCATTGCCGATAAATACCCACGTGCCGTAGCCGAATCCATAATCGACGTTGCTACCGAGCTTATTGGCAGCCCATTCACGAACGCGACCCAGCGCAGCGTGATCGTCTTTCTCGTAGTTTCGAACCCAGGGATTAATCAGCATGGCGAGCTACAAGTGTAGCCATGTGATAGCAGGTATGAAGAGACCGACGACGTGAGTGATCCGTGATCCGGAGGATTGCCTCCTCAGTTAGTCAGGATCAGACGAAGGGCAGTGATAAGTCAGTTCCATACGAAATCACAGCACGTTGTTGATGGCGAAAACACAGATCGGTAGGAAGTCATCTACCCGGCAGGCTTGTAGGCCCTGATGGTGATATCTATCAAAGACGATTTCCAGTAGGCGGCGTCAGGGTTGGTTCGGGCTTCCTTGAGAACCTCGATGTCAGTGAACCCGGTGCTTTCAATTAACTCAAGATACTCGCTCATCACGGCAGCGCCTCCGACGCATGCCACCCACTCGGTTGGTGAAGCTTGAACATCCGCTGGCAGCGGAACCTCAGTAACCATGTCGGAAATCACGAATCGACCGCCTGACTTCAGGATTCTGAATATTTCTGAGTACACACGGTCTTTCTGCTCAGATAAGGCAATTACACAGTTTGATATGACGAGATCGACGGTATCGTCGGGTTGAGGAATCGACTCGATGTGGCCAAGTTTGAACACAACGTTCTCTGTGCCAAGACTCGCGGCGTTCTGCTGCGCCAATTCGAGCATTTTGGGCGTCATATCGATGCCGATAACATAGCCACCGTCGCCAACTTCTCGGGCCGCCAGAAAACAGTCGATACCGCCGCCAGATCCAAGATCGAGAACAGTCTCACCCGGTCTTGCATCTGCAATGCCGACAGGGTTTCCACATCCGGCCGACGCACCGGCTGCTTCGTCTGGCAGCACATCGCGCTGGGCCTGTGTATAGAACTTATCGGTGGCTTTAACCCTGCTTGAATCTGCGGCGCGTTCGGCGGCATTAGTGGCAAGAGCCGCATATTGATGCTGAACAACTGCAGTGACCGAATCGAGCTGCTCATGAGTGATTTCTGTGGAGGCATCATCTCCACAACAGCTATCACCGCAGCAATCTGCTGCCTCGCTAATCGGGGTCAACGTTCCAAACAGGTTCTTTTCCATTTCTCAGTCTCCAAAAATACTGGAATCAATAACTATCGCCGAACAACAGGCAGTCTCAATACCCGCTTCTCTAACTGCCGTTTGTAGCTGAGGTAAGACCATCGCCCATGCCTGCGCTGATGCCCTGTACGCCTCCGCACCAAGCGGTGAAAGCGAGTAAACCTTGCGCTTTCGACCGTTAATCACAGCCGCTTCCATTTCGACATAGCCACCGCTCTCAAGCTCTTTGAGCATCGGGTAAATCATCGCATCGGTCGGTCGTGCGTCGCAGCACAATGCGATACGGGTAGCGATTTCATAGCCGTGCATTGAACCCGAACTCAACTGCTGCAACATAAAGAATCTGAGCAGGCTCTTACGGTTGAGCGATTGCCAGTATTCGATGCTTGCGAGATCGTTCGTAGGCTTGGTCGATGTAGTCATATCGTCTTGTTGAAGCAGAAGTACTCAGTTGATTGCAGGCAATATACCTAGCCACACGATATATCGGCTTGCGAGGTATGTCAATAATCTGTTCGCTATATACGACTGGCTGCCCAAACCTCCTTTATCTGAGAGGCGGAATCTTGTCGGTGGTCGAATTGGTGAAGACTAAACCTTCCTCTCTTGTGCTGGAAGCTATAATCCGCTCACCACCTGACCCATCCCTGATTCGATCCGCACCTTAGTCATTTCTCAAATTTCGATTCTCGCCAATCCATGACCACACTCAAAGCTAAATCTGACGACCAACTGTTCCTGCTCATCGATGGTCACGCGATCGTCTTTCGAGCATGGTTCGCCATGCGCGATCACCTGATAACCGCGTCCGGGCAGAACACAACCGGGGCAAGCGGCTTCATGACGATGTTCCTGAAAACAATCAGGGAACAGAAACCCACTCATATTGCGGTTACATTTGACACGAAAGCACCGACTTTTCGTAAGGAGATGTTTCCGGAATACAAGGCACATCGACAGGAAGTCGACCCCGCCCTCCACGAGCAGATACCGATAGTCAAAGAAATCCTTGAACCGATGGGTGTGCCGGTATACGAGTACGATGGCTTCGAGGCTGACGATCTAATCGGCACGCTCTCCCGACAGGCGACCGGGCAGGGAATTAAAACGCTGATCCTGACGGGCGATGCCGACCAGTTGCAGCTTGTCGACGAAGATACATCACTGTTGATGTACACGGGTTTTGGTGAAATGCGTACGTATGATCCAGCAGGCGTCGCCAAGAAGTACGACGGTCTGGGACCTGAGTACGTCGCCGAGATCAAGGCTCTCGAGGGTGACTCCTCCGACAACATCCCCGGTGTTCCGGGAGTCGGCAAGAAGTCGGCACGCGCTGTCCTCACAGAACTTGGGCACTTCGATTCACTGTTCAATAAGCTCAATGAAGTCGAAAAGATCGAAGGTCTCCGGGGAGCCAAGCGGACCATGAAACTGCTCGAAGAGCATCGTGATACCGCAGCCATTGCACTCGTGCTGACGACTATCGTGCGTGACGTACCGGTCGAGTTCGACGCCGAAAAATCGAAATTCGGCGACTTTGATCGCGAAGCCGTGATCAGGGCTCTGATGAATTACGAAATGCGATTGGTGGCAAACCGCCTGCCAAAAAGTGACACAGCACCCGAACCTGTCGCCGAAACCGCTCCCGGCTGGGAGACGCCAGCGGAGGAAAGCGGCCAGATGGACATGATTCCTGCTGATACCGACGCAGCAAATGTCGAAGCGCTCAACGAGCCTGAACCGGAACAACCGCTCGGGGACTATGAGATCGTGACCGATATGGCGGGTCTCGACGCGATGATCACGGCTCTTCGAAAGCAGGGCGAGTTCGCATTCGACACAGAAACCACCGGCCTCAACGCCATGACTTCTGATCTGGTCGGGCTATCTTTCGCCATCAAGTCTGAGCATGCCTGGTACGTTGCCATGGGTCATATCGACGGCGAGCAGGTTCCCTATGCTGAAGGACTCGCCGCCCTTCGCCCACTGTTTGAAGATGAGTCGATTAAGAAGATTGCTCACAACGCCAACTTCGACATGATGGTCCTCGCCTCTGCCGGTATCGAGGTGAAGAACCTCGCTTTCGACACGATGATCGCGGCTGCGCTCTGTGGGAGGCGGGCGATTGGACTCAAGCAGCTTGCACTTGAGCTATTCCAGGCAGAAATGACCGAGATCAAGACGCTGATCGGAGTCGGCAAGAAGCAGATAACCATGGCCGAAGTGTCCATCAGTGAGGCAGGGCCTTACGCTGCGGCCGACGCCGACTTCACCTGGCGACTGTACGAGTATTTCACCCCGGAGATCGACGAGCACGGAGCTCGTTATGTGAATGACGAAATCGAAATCCCGTTGCTTCCGGTCATCATCGAAATGCAGCGGAACGGCATGATGATCGACAAGGCGGCGCTCGCCGAGATGTCGGAACAACTGGGTGCTGATGTCGAGCAGATCAAGCAGGCAGCGACCGCAGTAATCGGTGGTCGCGAACTCAACCTCGCCTCGAACCAACAGGTGGCTGCGTTGCTGATCGACGAGCTTGGCGCGCCAAAGACCCGTAAAACCAAAACTGGATGGTCGATGGATGCCAACGCTCTCGAAAAAATCATTGAGACCAGCGGGCTTGACGACAGGGTCTACCAGATAGCCGATGCAGTGCTGAAGTACCGCGAATTGACGAAGCTCAAGTCCACTTACGTCGATGCCCTACCGCTGCTTGTGAATCCAAAAACCGGACGGGTTCACACCAGCTTCAATCAGGTTGGCTCGGCGACAGGTCGGCTCTCAAGCAATGATCCAAATGTGCAGAACATCCCCGTTCGAACCGAACTTGGCAGGAAAGTTCGCAAGGCTTTCGTCGCTGATGCAGCGAACGGATGGCAGTTCCTCGCGGCAGACTACTCGCAGATCGAACTCCGTATACTGGCACATCTGTCGCAGGAACCGGGGCTTCTTGAGGCGTTTCACAGGGGTGAAGATATTCACGCAGCGACGGCGCGCGCAATGTACGGAGTCGAAGAGGTAACGCCCGATCAACGCCGAATCGCTAAGATTCTGAACTTCGGGGTGATCTACGGACTCGGGCCGGTCGGGGTTGCCCGCCAGACCGATCTCACCCGAAAACAGGGGCAGGAGTTTATCGATCTCTACTTCGGCAAGTATCCCGGGATTCGTGACTACATCGATCAGGTCAAGCAGTCGGCCCGCGATACCGGCTACGCAGAGACGATCACGGGGCGCAGACGTTATCTACCCGATATCAACGCCGGTCATCCCGGTCACAGAGCGGCGGCAGAGCGCGTGTCAGTCAACATGCCGATTCAGGGCACGGCTGCCGATGTGATCAAGATCGCCATGGTCAACATCTCGAACGAGATGAAGTCGCAGAAAATGCAGTCAAAAATGTCGATTCAGGTACATGACGAACTGATCTTCGAGATCGCCCCAGGCGAACTGATGGAAATGCAGATGATGGTCACAACCATGATGCCCGCTGCGATGGATCTGGCAGTACCGCTCCTCGTCGAAGCCAAGACCGGCCCAACCTGGGGCGACATGGACTCGGTAGGTTAGGTGCCGGTTCCACGTTTTGGCGAAGACGGGATACTGAAATGTCGTCCTGAGGTTCTCGAAGGAGACACGTCATTAGCTACAAACGATCGACCTGAGCTTTCATCATCTTTTTCCAGGACCTCGCGATGGTACGAAAATTAGTCTTTCCGAGTCACAATGCCCGAGCTACCAGAAGTTGAATCGCTGCGTCGTTACCTCATTCGGGAGGGCTTGGTCGGTCGTACGTTCGAGCAGATTGACCTCGAAGACAAACCCAGCCCGAAATCGGGAACCGGAGCGATCTCCGGGACTAAAAATACCGTGGGGCGGCAGGTCCGAAGTCTTGAGCGACGAGGGAAGCAGATAGCCGCAGTTCTTGATAAGGGAGTGCTTGGTTTTCACATGGGCATGACCGGGCAGATTCACGTGCTTGAGCCTGACGAACCAGCACCCCGGTTCACTCGGGCATTGTTCACCATGAGTGGTGGATTTCGACTGGTCCTCGCCGACCCACGACGCTGGGCGAAGATACAACACTTCGAATCGCCCGACCACGCATTTGCGGGACTCGGGCCTGACGCACTGGATCCAAAATTCACGAGCGAACAGTTCGCTTGCCTTCTCGACGGCAGAAAAGCCCAGATCAAGCCACTGCTACTCAACCAGGCGATAATTGCCGGAGTAGGCAATATCTACGCTGACGAGGCGTTGCACCGAGTAGAAATATCGCCAGCAAAGCGAACTAACGAAATCGCTTCCGAAAAACTGGGGACATTGTTTCTGGCAATACGGGTATCACTCGAACATGCGCTCGAATTCATCCTGAATCACCCGGATGATCGCGGACGTCCCTACATTGTCGATGCCTATGACGCGCGTATGCAACTGCACCGAAAAGCGGGATCGTTCTGCCCACGTTGCGAGATTCCGCTGGTGACGATGAAGCTGGGCGGCAGAACGGCGTACTACTGCGCCAGTTGCCAGAAGTGAGTTACAGGAGCGTCAGCGTGCCGCTTTCCTCCAATTACGCCAAAAGTGAATGATCGGGCATCAGTAAGGTGCCTATCGCCTCTCACCCGACACACAACCTAGTTGAACCCCACATCATCGAGGTCATCGGTCTTTCTCGCTCGCAGCCTGTCACGCAGCGCGACCCAGAACATGATCAGTGCGCCGAAACCCACCACGACGTAACCGGTAGCGTACAGAATCCACGAATCCCTGGTGAGTATCAGTACGATTACACCTGCCAGCACGATCACGATTCCGGTGAGAACTATCCACATGCCCGACCATTCAAGCAGCTGTTTCATGGCTCTTCCTCCGAGCGTCTTGATACGCCGCGAATCTAACTGCCGCTAACCTCGAACAGTCAGATTCTTGCTCTCCAACACCAGTATCTGCCCACAGAATGCCGCTCACCAGAACGGATCACTGAGGAATCTGTTGCATTTCACCATTTCAGATAAGCCCGGAATGCCATTAGACTTGGTTCCTGTGCGGTTTCAGTCTGAAACCCTGGCATCCCAGCGGAGGGGTGGCAGAGCGGTTGAATGCGCTTGTCTTGAAAACAAGTATGTCCGTAAGGGCATCGCAGGTTCGAATCCTGTCCCCTCCGCCAAAACTCAGACACCGATACCCGGTGGCGACCGATGTTGGCACATGGTTGACACGCGAACAACCAGCTTCCGTTAGCATGCCCTCCGCGCGTGGTACGCGCCTCGTTTCATCCGATCACGTCTGGGAGTGTTCTTCGTGACCATCAAATCGAACCTGAAGCACCGCATACGCAGCGGTGAAATAACAATCGGTGCCGCAACCCCGATAACGGCAACTAAAGGTCGCATCGAAGACATCATGGGTTCAAGTGACTACGCGTATTTAATGGTGGATAGCCAGCACAGCCCTTTCGACGAGCGTTCACTGGTCGAGCTTTGTGAGGCTGCCGACCAGGTCGATGTGCCGGTCGTCTTTCGAATCAAGCACACTCGTCACTCGTACCTTGTCGGTAACATCCTCGATCTTGGCCCTGCCGGAATCGAAGTTCCTCAAACCGAGACCGAACAAACCGTTCAGGAAGCTCTCGACTACTTCTACTACCCGCAGCTTGGCAAGCGATCGTGGGGAGGGCCGCCTACGTCATGGCGAAGCGACTATCCTGATCGGATTGAATACGCTAATTTCTGGAACGACTACGGAGTCTTGTGGCTCCAGATCGAATCGCTGAGCGCGATAACCCGGGCAAAAACGTTCGCGCGGTCAGGAATCGATTGCCTCTCGTGGGGGCCTGCCGACCTATCTTTCAATCGCGAGGCAAACCCTGATCATCCCCTACAGACCGATGACGACTGTATCCGGCATGTGGTCAAGCTGCTGGAAGGTACAGACACCAGACTCTGCATACGAAGTTATCAACCCGAGCTTCGGAACAAGTATCTGGACATGGGTGCGACCGTATTGATCGAAATACCCACTGCGTGATGTAGTCTGTTGCGTGTCATAACCTGATGGTATAAACATGATCGCCATTGCTGGCGTTCTGCACCGCACTTTTGTGAAGCCTGACCGAGTTTTTCGGTCGCACGTTGAGCAGCAATTACATGGCCCTGTTTGAAACTTCATCGTTGGTTGCAGCCGCCTCTTTTGTGGGGGCGGTAGTCGCGCTCATAATGACCGCGCTCATGTGGAATCGGCGGCAGGCCCCCGGTGCGGCATCAGTGGCATGGCTGATGATCGCGGCCGCTATCTGGTCTGGGGGATACGGCATTGAAGTGCTGCTTGACGGAATCGAAGACAAGCTACTTCTGGTCCCGCTCGAGTATGTCGGAATCTCGACTGTCCCGGTATTTTGGTTCATTACTGCGGCACACCTGACCGGCCGAATTCGAACCGTCACACCGCAGTTCCTTCTTAGCCTGCTCATTATTCCTGCGATTACGATAACGCTGACCGCTACCAACGCCGCGCACGGTTTAATGTGGCGAGATGCACAACTTGTCGGCGATTCTGACAGTATCTCGATCGTCTTCGACCGAGGGCCGTGGTTCTGGGTATCGTGGGTCTATTCCTATCTGGCTTTCTTCGGTGGATTTGGCTTCCTTTTGTACCGGGCATTTACCGAATCTTCAATGTTCCGAAACCAGATGCTCGCCACGATCGCAGCTGGCACGATTCCTCTGGCAGCGAACCTGTTGTTCCTGACCGACCTGAATCCGCTCGGTGACTTCGACCCAACCCCAATGTCGTTTGCCATCTCGGGTGTGATAGTTGCTTTCGGATACATTCGATTCAAACTCTTCGAGCTTGTTCCGGTCGCCCTTGATGTACTCGTTGAACGGATACCCGACGCGATGTTTGTTCTCGACTCAGAGGGTCACATCCTGGATGCCAACCCGGCTGCCGAGCGACTCGCTGGGCAATCTGAAGGGCGATTGATCGGAAGGCATTTGTGCGATGCACTACCCGGTGATCTTAACGGTCACGAGCTTTGCTCAGGGACTTCGACAATGGTGGTCGATGATATCGAGTTCACCAGTGCGTCAGGGACTGAGACATCGATCTACATGCCGACAGTGACCGAACTATCGGACAGCTCAGGACAAAGTGGACAAAGTGGTCGACTGGTCATGCTTCGGGATGTCACCGAGCAAAGGAAAGCATCTGAGGCACTATGGCGTCTCGCGAGAATCACCACTCTCAACAAGATCACCACTGCCGTTGCGGAGGTGCACGACGTAGATTCGATCATGACTACCGCCACTTCACGGCTGGCAGATCTACTGCCTGCCGATCATGCTGTCGGGCTGGTAGTTGACCCAACCAGTGGCGAGTTTGTTGTGACCACAACTGCGGGAGCGCACTCAACGATTCCGTTGCCCGTGGATTCGAAGTCGTTTGATTCGGTGATCCTCACTCCCGCATCGGCAGAAGGCGCACACAATTTTTCGGAGAGCGGCGGGCATCTCGACGATTTCGCCTATCGATTCGCTGCGGCGGGCTTACGTTCAGTTGTCGGTCACACCCTCACGGCGAACGGCGAGACGTATGGCGCGATCATCGTTGCCCGGAAAGATGCCGGTGCGCTCGGATCGGCTGAAGTCGAGTTGATGAACGCCGTAGGCGCATCGGTGGCACAGGCCATCTACGGTGCACGTCTTGTTGACGATCTAAGAGTGATGAACGTCGAACTTGTCGAAACACAGCAACAGGCTATGCGTCAGGAACGCCTCAAAGCGCTGGGGCAGATGGCAAGCGGGATAACTCACGACATTAACAATGCGCTTTCGCCGGTTGTTGGATTCTCCGACATGCTGTTGCAGGACTCGACGAATCTTGACGATCACTCGAAAAAGCTTTTGCAGCTCATACGACTTGCCGCACTCGACATTTCACGAATCGTCGAACGAATGCGTCAGCTTTACCGCGAGCGCGAGGCCGACGAAATAACCTTTGAACTGGTCGATATCAGACAACTCGTTCGAGAAACGATCGAACTCACCCGACCGAAGTGGCGGAGTGAAACCGCAAACAGTCGAGAAATAAGGATCTCGACCGACTTCGCACGCATCCTTCCACAGGTTCCCGGAATCGAAACAGAAATTCGGGAGGCGTTGACCAATCTCGTGCTAAATGCCGTTGACGCCATGCCCGATGGTGGCCGCATAGTAATCAGCGGATATACGACACCTGTGCCAGCCAACGATGAAGTCGCAGAAGCCCCGGACAAGGTGGTTGTCGATGTGATTGACGAGGGTGTTGGTATGAACAGCGAAACTACCCAGAGAGCGCTGGAGCCGTTCTTTACAACAAAGGGCGAGGGTGGAACCGGATTAGGCTTGCCGATGGTTCAGCAGATTATGCAACGCCATTCTGGTTCGATCGAAATCTTGCCCGGTGAGAGCAAGGGGATGATAGTCAGGCTGGCTTTCCCGCTCGATAGCCCGATCACAGTTCGAGATTCCAAAGCCACAAGTGTCAGGTCTGAGGGGGCCCGGCTCAAGGTTCTCGTTGTTGACGACGAACCGATGCTGAGGATGGTAGTCAAAGAGATGCTTTCCGCAGAAGGACACACCGTGTCAGTGGCATCGGGAGGCACAGAGGCGTCAGAAATGATCCGCAATAACTTTGATGCCGGTAATCCGTTCGAAGTCGTGATAACTGATATCGAGATGCCGGTACTGAACGGTAGAATGCTCGCAGAGTTTATCGAGGCTGAGTCGCCGGAAACCGAGGTGATACTCATGACCGGCTGGGCCGAAGCGACGCTGGATATCGAAGCTATTTCCACACGGGTCATCGGTGTCCTGAACAAACCGCCTCGTCTCGCCGATATCACTGCCCTTCTCGCGGTGGTATCACGAAACATAGCCCCACTTAAATCGGACGGTTCAAACAACTAACCTGCATCTGTGCTCGCTTGGAACTCAGGTGTCAGGAGTTGCGCTCAGATCGGGAATCCTCTGTGGGGTCGCACTCTAGCCACACTCGAACCAACCGGTAAATATTGGGCGTAAGCGATGCTCAAGATTTTCCATTGTGCCTACTAAGTGCTTTTACTGATGTATCTGATTCGCGGCGGCTTTAGATTGAACAACGTTGAACGGGGCGATAGCGGTGTACACACCAGCCTCCATCACGCACTCGGTCCGGTCACGTCCGTCAATGTGGTGTAGGAAGCCTTTCGCGTCATCCTGTTTTCCATGATTGCCTATGCGGCCTCAGTGATCGGCTTCACCTCCTTCTCCGCCCCACCATCGGTAGGTGCTGCAGATCGCAGCGATTCTTCACCCATGTAGCGCCTGGCGACAACCCACTCGTTGTGCTGCTCTGCCAGCACTGCTCCCACCAGGCGGATTACCGCTGCCCAGTTCGGGAAGATGCCCACTACATCAGTCCGCCGCCTTATCTCCCTGTTGAGCCGCTCCTGAGGGTTGTTCGATCAGATTTGGCGGCAGTGCTCCTTCGGGACCCGCGTCAGGAGGTTCCTCATAAAGTGCGTCCGACACCTCTGCCGGAGGGCGCCCAGCAGCACTGAAGCGATGGCGGCCCTCAGCCCCCCGTGGGCATCAGAGGTCACAAGCCACACTCCGGAGAGCCCGCGGGCGCCCAGCCCTCTCAAGAAAGCGGTCCAGGACACCCCGTCCTCGGTCGTGACCACATCGATGCCAAGGATATCGCGGTGGCCGTCGGTGTTGACGACCGTGGCAACGACTACGGCGACGTTCACTATCTTCCCGCCGTCCCGGCGGTTGATGCGCTCATCAGCATATGTACGAACGAACTCACCATCTCGCGCAGCAGGCCCCGGGTCTGTCTCCTCAAGCCGCTTGCGCAGTCAGTTGCGAACCTCCATGCTGATCTCGGCCATTGCGTCGTCCTCCTTCTAACTTGTTGTCGAGGATGGCGCGATGGTCGTGTTTCTCGGTCAGTGCGGGGACGCTTCGTACACCACGTACGTGGACACTACTGCGGAATGATTGTGGCCGTAGTAGATGGCCCATTCGGTGACAAAGAGCCCAGTCCATACCCCAAGCTCAGTAGCGGAA
>JAJRZP010000056.1 GCA_024275195.1 Chloroflexota bacterium
AGTCCTCCGACAACGCTGGGCAGGGCACCTTCCATTCCGGCCACTACGATCAAAACCCGTGCACTGTTCAGTTCGTCGGCACGCCGTGAAAGACGGTGCAGACCCGCAACTCCCACATCTGTGATCACGTTTACGTCACAGCCCATCAGGGTGGCGGTAAGAGTGGCCTCCCGGGCAATCGGTAGATCGGACGTACCGGCTGCGACAACCACAACACCAGAGATAAGTTCCTTCTTTTCACGACGATCTGCCCAGATCGCATGTGAGCCGTCTTCCCAGACCGCTTCTGGGACCGACTGCTGGAACAACTCAAAGGCTTCTATCGAAGATTTTGTCACCAGTACCACACCAGATCGCCCGTATATACGTTTGGCGATCTCAACGGTGTCATTTGGTGTTTTACTTAGTCCGTATACAACTTCAGGAAAACCAATTCTGCCTTCGCGACTGTGATCCAATGTTGCAAAATTCAGATCGGATGCGGGGGCGGTGAGGCTGAGTTCGGAAGTCGCCTGATCTGGCGACATCTTGCCAGCGGCGACAAGTCGCAGTATTTCGCTGATTCGGGAATTATTCATCGATAAACGAAAGGCTCTCTGGATGACGGGGTTGTGTTCTGACTACTCGAGTGATTGCAATGAACATTTTATCTGTGATTTTGGAAATTGATAAAACATCATGTAATTCACGCCACGCCAAATTGACCAACCGTTGTGGTCGTACCTATACTGCGACCCCCTATATTGTGGAATTGTGTGTGCGAAGAAGTGAGTAGCAAGAGGATTGGCATGCAGGTAACTTGCCTTCGAGAGAATCTTAGCCGCGGACTGGCAAATGTCGGTCGGGCTGTAGCAGCCCGTGCCACGTTGCCGGTGACTCAAAATGTGCTTCTTGAAGGTGATAACGGTCAGTTGAAACTGACCGCGACTAACACCGAGATATCGATTAGCACATGGATCGGCGCACAGATTGAAGGGGAGGGGTCGGTGACGGTGCCCGCTCGGATGCTTACCGATTTTGTGAACTCGCTACCGGGTCAAACCGTGAACATAGAGTTCCGCAATGAGCCGATCGGCGTTGTGGTCACTTGCGATAAGTTCAACGGTACTATCAACGGGATTGCTGCCGAAGAGTTTCCCCCGATTCCGACAGTTGATGGAGGGGCTTCAGTAACGATTCCTGCAGACACGTTCCGTGGTGCGCTGGAGCGCGTAGTGTTCGCAGCGGCAACTGACGATTCTCGACCAGTATTAACCGGCGTCAAGGTAGAACTGACGGCCGAGTCTTTTACTCTCGCAGCCGCTGATGGTTTTCGACTTGCCGTCGAGACAGGCAAGCTCGGTACCGCGGTCGATTCTGAGGTCGGTGTGATCGTCCCCGCAAAGACGCTCGCTGAAGTTGAACGTCTGCTCGGTGATGGTTCGTCGAGCGTCGAACTATCGGTTGATGCCAACGGTCGTTCTGCCAAGTTCCGTCTCGATACGTCTGAGGTGGTGACGGCACTCGTTCAAGGCACATTCCCTGACTACGAAAAGCTGATCCCAACCAGCTACGGCACGAAGGCGACAGTCGACCTGGCAAGTATGGTGCAGGCAACACGCGCTGCATCGATTTTTGCGCGCGATGGGAGTGGAATCATTCGGATCATCGTCAGCCCCGGCGATGGCGATGCCTCGGGGGTGCTGAAAGTCATCTCGCGGGCCGAAGAAGTTGGCTCCAACGAAAACGAGTTAGACGCTTCCGTTGAAGGCGAAGAGACTAAAGTTGCGTTCAACAGCAAATTCCTGATGGACGTTTTGAATGTCTTGAACGGCGATGATGTCGATCTGGAAACAACGACACCCTCAAGCCCCGGCGTGTTCAGGTCGAAGAAGCATGAAGGCTACACGCACGTAGTCATGCCAATGTTCGTGCAGTGGTAATCTGGCAGAATCCAGAGATTTGATCGTCTGTCGGGATTAGTATTCCGTAGTAGCGGTGCCACATTACGTCGCTCGCTACCGCTGCGTTGGCTGGCCATTAACAGGAAAATTCCCGGTAGTTGCCGGTAATATCGATTAGCCTTGTGCCGTTGCGCCGACTTCTCTCGTGCACGATCACAGTTTCCGACAGCATTCTTCCCCAGTGAAATCACAATCTCCCGATAACACAGCACCGGATATGGAACTGCCTGACGGGGGCATCGCACGCTTATCGCGAAGGATTTCGGATGTTGGCTTGCAGCGTCGTGTCATGGCGTATGCGTTTATCGGGTTGACGAGCCTTGCAGCGATATATGCATGGGTTGCACTGGACGCAGTCGGCAAGAGTTCTGAGGCGATTCTGCGTGAGCGATTGAATCTTGTTACGACTGTTGCTCAATCGATCGATCAAACGATCATATCCAGCCAGTCGCTGGTCAGACGGACTGCGAACGATCTGACCTCCTCTCACTCTGACCTGGGAGAACTGACTGAACATCAGATTGCGATGCTGGAGTCGCTGGAGGAGTCTCTTGCGGATGTCAACTCAGGAGCATTGCCGCAGAGACTGTTTCTGATCGGCTCGGCCGGTCAATTGCTCTGGGACTATCGAGGGGACGGATTTAGCGAAGGTCCTGCGCTGGCTGCAGATCGATTACCACGTGAGACATCACCCTCGACCCTGACAGGAGAGCAAGGGGAGTTTGCGATAACCGTTGGCTCTGATGTCGAGGGAAATCCTGAATTGGCCTATCTAGGAGCCGTTATATTACCTTCGGCGGGATTGCTCACTCTCTCTGATCAGACAGATGCGCAGTTCGGGGAGTATCGCATGGAACTGCTCGACTCTCGTGGTCGAGTCATCGCCGATTCATCAGATCAACAATCGCTCAGCAGGACTCGTCACATGGAGGTGATTGGAGAATTAGTGATCAACCGTGACGAGGGTGTTGGAAATCATTCTCCATCGAATGATGACGACTCGGAAGCCGATCACATTGTTGCCTACGCACCGCTCACGAGTGTTAGCTGGGGGGTTGTGCTCGAACAGAAAGAAGATGCCGCCCTCGCGCTTCCGAACAGCCTACGTCGGCGTGTTCTGATAATCGCCTCGGTTGGATTGGCACTGGGGCTTGCGATGGCATGGATAACCAGCCGCCAGGTGGTTGCGCCACTTTCACGGTTGACTGAGCGAGCGATGAGAATTGCGGAGGGCGATCTCTCGGGGAACATTCCGGCTGCGGGTCAGGACGAGATCCTTCGGCTTGCGAGATCATTCGAAACGATGCGAGACCGATTGGAGACATCACAACGCGAACTTGGGGAGTGGAGTTCGGTACTTGAGCAGAGAGTGCGTGAGCGGACTGACCAGTTGGAACAACGTGATCGAGAGCGAGATGAGCTGTTGAGTAAAGTCATTACAGCGCAGGAAGAAGAACGTACCCGGATCGCACGTGACCTCCATGACCAGATCGGTCAGACGCTTACAGGCCTCGTGATGCAGATCGGAGGGATCGAGGCAAGGCTAGGTAGCGATCCTGAAGAGGCGAAAGAGCAACTTACAACGTTGGGTGAGTCTACAAGCGGTGCGGTGGAAGAAGTTCGTCGCATGATGTCGGACCTTCGGCCAAGCATCCTGGATGACATGGGACTGGAGAGTGCGATCGGCTGGTATACCGATACTCACCTCGGGCGTGTCGGCATTGACGTCGATCTGGATTTCCATCCGAACAGCGTCCCACTGTCACCGAACGTTGAGATAAGTGCATTCCGAGTATTTCAGGAGGCGATCACCAATGTCGTCAAGCATGCAGATGCAAAGCACGTGAAGATATCGGTTACCTACGAAAACGGCAGGATGATGGGGATGATTGAGGACGATGGCGCTGGTTTCGAGCTATCCGAGGCTCAACCAGGTGCCGATGGGGGCTGGGCTGTTGGATTGCTGGGAATGACGGAGCGAGTAAACCTTCTAGGTGGATCGCTCGATATAAATTCGAGTCCCGGTTCGGGAACCAAAGTTAACTTTGAGATTCCACTAGGAGGCGAGACATAGGATGGGTGACAAGCCAGTCAGAGTTCTTATTGCGGATGATCACGATATCGTTAGAGCAGGGATCCGAATGCTGTTGGATTCCCAGCCCGACATGGCAGTCATCGGTGAAGCGAACAACGGCAAGGAAGCCATCGAAATGGTCAACTCGATGAAGCCGGACGTTGTGCTGATGGACATCTCGATGCCTGAGGTGACTGGGGTTGAGGCGACGCGTGCGATAAAGCAGGCCAACCCTCAAGTCGAGATAGTTGGCCTGACGATGCACGCTGAAGACCGCTATTTCTTCCAACTACTTCAGGCCGGTGCGTCGGGATATGTTGTGAAAGGTGCTTCGCCAAACGAGTTGTTGGACGCGGTACGTGCTGCGTCGCGTGGTCAGGCATACATTCATCCCAGCTTGCAGCGCAAATTGATCGGTGACTACGTGTCACGCTCCGACAGCAACGACCAGAGTTCGATGCTCTCAGATCTGACCGGGCGTGAAATCGAAGTTTTACGTCACATCGTCGACGGTCTGACCAGTCGGGAGATTGCAGTGGCATTGGTGATCAGCGCGAACACGGTGGAGCGCCATCGGCAAAACATCATGGCGAAACTGGGACTTCATAATCGGGCAGAGCTGGTTCGCTACGCAATCAGCAAAGGACTTGTCGAAGTCGAGTAGATGGCGCTATCCGATTCGGATGCGCTCGCTGGCGTAGTGGATCGAATCCTGTCGTTCACGCCCAGCCATAAACAGAGCGATTGTGAGCGGTCCGAACCGACCGGTGAACATGGTGATCGAGAGAACGATCTGTGCACCTTCGTTCAGATTCGGCGTTGCGCCTGCCGACCATCCGACGGTACCAAATGCGGAGATGATCTCGAAAACGCCTGTGCGGAAGTCCAGGCCGGGCTGAACGATGAAAAGCGCAACCACCAGGGTCAGTACGGCGGCGGCGGCTGTCGCACCGACAGCCATCGCTCGCTGAACGTTGACCCGGGGGATTTCTCTGCCGAACACGGTTGTACGCTCTCTACCGCTGAAAATCGCGATAGATGCGATCACGATAACCATGAACGTATTGACCTTTATCCCGGCTGCAGTTGATGCCGAAGCGCCACCTACAAACATCAAGCCCTCTGTGACACTCAGGTTCGCGGTCCGGAGGCTTCCATAGTCGACCGTCGCGAATCCGGCAGTTCGATTGACTGTATGGAACAAACTCTGGGTGATCTTGCTCCGTGTCGACTCATCGCCGATTGTTGCCGCGTTGTTCCATTCAAGAGTCAAAAACGCAACGAAACCGATCAACAGCATCACACCGATGCCGACTAATACCAGTTTCGTGTCAAGAGTCAGGTGGCGCCACCTGCGAATCTTGATCAGGTAGGCGAATGCGGCGTAGCTGGCGGAAAGAGTGATAACAATCAGCCCGAATATTCTCAGCGGCTGGAGATCCAGATTCACGCCTGCCAACGTGATAAATCCTCCGATCACGATGATCGCTACGACTCCAACTCCAACCAGAATTCGTTTTGAGCCGAGGGCACGACGATGCCAGCCCCGAAGCTCAACCACGTTGGCAAGAGTTGCGTAGCTCGACGACCCGATCAGTATCATCGCTCCAATAATGAGCAGTGTCGGGACGTCCTGACCAAGACCGATTAGGCTGCCACCACCAACAAGATCGTCGGGAAGTATGTCGAACCCGGCGTTGTTAAAGGCAGAAATCGACGTGAACACACTCTGCCACAGGCCTTCACCAAGGGTCATTCCTTCCCAGAGCGGCGCAACCAGATACCACCGGACGAATATGAATATCGCTCCGATGATCTGAACGATGATCGCCATGAGAATGATGTTTCTCGCCAGTGATGCGATCGTTCCAAGCCTGTTGTCGTCGAGACCCGCTCCCACGACGAGTCGCCCTTGCAGGCTAGATCGCCGACCCGTGATGAGCAGTAGAAATGCTGCACCAGTCATAAACCCCAGACCACCGATAAAAATCAGTGTGGCTATCACAGCCTCGCCGAAACTGGTCCAGTACTCTCTCGTGTCGACCAGAATCAGCCCTGTACCTGTCATCGCCGACACGGATGTGAAGAGCGTAGTGATCGGCGAAATGAACTCGCCCGGTGTGTTCGATACCGGAAGCGACAGGAGGAGAGCACCGAGCGCAGCGAACGCGAAGAAGCTGTAGACAAGCATCATTGGCGACGTCGGGCCGCGCACCGGTACTTCACGGCGTTCCACGCGGGCATGAACCGGCGCCATCTCTGCCTGTCTCGGCCGACGGACTACTCTGTCACCCGGTTTTGGTGCGAAGGGGTTCTGCAACTTAGGAGTTCAGGTGGTTCTGCGACTATGACGCAATTGCACACTCAAGAATATCGTTGTAACCAACTAATTAGAGGCTTTCCCGAGTATTTAGTCGCTGACGTTATCATCCGAACCAGTCAAAATTCGCCAGTGGGCACATGGAATATCGCAATTAACCGGTTGGCGACGAAAAAAGCCTCGCCATTTCGACGAGACTTCCTCCGTTCATGTATTGCCCAAACGAATATTCACTACTGGAGCGAACGAATATAAGCGACCAAACCGTCGATTTTTTCGTCGTTCAAGGCAGGATTTCCACCCTTTGGCGGCATGTCTATTCCGGTCGTGTTGGCAGGATCACTGCTTGGTCGACCAGTTTTGATGAATGCCGCGAGATCAGCGTCGGATATGTTGGCGATGAACTCAGTTTTAATCAGGCTCTTGCCCAGACCCGGCACACCGGTAGCGTCGGCACTGTGACAACCGGCGCAAGAGGCAAACTCTTTACGTCCGACTTCGATCAGGGCAGCATTCGACAGGCCAGCCGCTTTCTCCGTCGGCGCAGGGGCCGTAGTTGCGGTTGCTGCCACAGATGAACCTCCAGAGCTTGATCCATCGTCGGTTCCTCCGCCGCAAGCAGCGACCAGCGCAACTAACGCCACCAATGTTCCGACTACCAGATACTTTTTCCTCAAATCAATTCCTCCATAGTTGCATAACATTCACACATAGATTCACTCGATGCTGCGTGGCAGATCCGCAAGTGGCGCTGACAGTAGGTCGTTCCATCTGTAGATCGGGGCACTGTACTCCCTTGCCAGAACTTCGGCATCTTCCACACTGGTAAACGCGGCAATGCCGTGACCCATCGGAGTGGGAAGACTGTCAGTTGCCACGTAGTAGGCATCGGGAGCCTGCGACCATTCACCCGACTGGTAATCGTGGATCCAAAAGACGTAGACATTCTCGTCGTTTAGGCGGTGGTATAGCACCATATCCCCGAGATCGTCAAAAATCCGTAACTGGCCATCTGGCAGGCGATACGCCGCAGCCTGACTTTCGTCTGACGCGATCATTCCGCACTGCTCACACACTGTTTCACCGTATGCGATTTCCGGTGTTGCGAGAAGATCAACACTACTGGTTGTACACGCGAGCGCGCCCATTCCGAATACGAACAGGCTGGTAAACAGAAGCAAAGGCAACTTGATTATCACTAGAACGCACCGCGACGTTTGAAGATCAATAGACCAATACCGAACGGTGCTACAACCCAGGCAACAAACAATGCCAGAAGAATCGGTAGTAGCGCATCGCCGTAGGTCCGCACCGCGTAGACGCCAGCAGGGCCGAGCACTTCGAGATCGTTCCGAATTGCAAGTACTGCTGCGAGCTTATAGACCTGGAGTGGGTTGGCGAGTGCCATGAATAGCAACTCCCGTACTCCAACATCAAGCGTCATCGCAGTTCCCATCAGTCCCAGATCGCTGAAGAAGGCGAGAGTGAGCCATAGAAACACAGCGAGACCGATGGCCGTCGCACCACGTCTCAGTCCCGCAGAGAGCAGGAATCCGATACTCAGTGAAGAAAGCGCGAGCAGCACCGTGAGCCCGACCAACGCAAGAAAATCACCCACGTTTGAACTACCGCCGCGTGTTACGACCAGCACTCCGGATACACCAAAGCCGACCAGCAGTGCAGCAGAGAGAGCTACCGCCACCCCCAGATACTTGCTCAAGATGATCTCAAATGGCGTCACAGGTTGAGCCATCAGGTAGGCAAGGGCACCACGCTCTCTTTCAGATGCGATCGCGAGAGCCCCGAGAGTCAGTCCCATGAGCGGGACTATCAGTAGAACCATATTCACCATGCTGGCTGTAGTTCGACCAAACCCGGCGACTCCAAATGTACCGAGGCCTGACAGCGCCATCCAAGAAAGTGCCGATGCGATCACGGTGAACCCGGCACCGAACATCAGTAACCATCTGCTCTTGGTTGCATCTCGGATTTCTTTTCTTGAGAGCGTCGCTACCGTTTGTAGATCAATCATCGATGTCACCCTTTCCCGTTCCTTCCAGATCGAAGTCGACTACTGGAATGTTGGCTCCGATCAAGACACCGATAGGTTTAGCCTTAGCACTCGGTTCCACCGTTACGTAAATACCAGTTCTGTTGCGGGAGATTTCGAAGTTGTTATCAGAGAGAGTTTGCATTGCCCGGTCCAGATGCTCTTTACCAACCTCAATCCGCATCTTTGGATATGCGCCAAGCTTCGCCATCAGTGCCTCAGGTTCCGATTCGTCTACGAGCCTGCCTTGCTCAAGCAAAATCACCCGATCCGCCAGTCTGAGCACCTCACCGGGTCGATGTGAAGCGAACACCAGTGCCTTCCCTTCGGACTTCAATTCCTCAAGTAGGCCGAGGAAATCTTGACGAGCGGCAGCGTCCAAATTGGCCGTCGGTTCATCGAGGAGTAGCACGGGCGGATCACCCAGCAGTGCGATCGCAAGAGCCAGCCGCTGCCTGAGTCCACCTGAAAGTTGCCTGACCTGTTTCGTCAGGTGAGGAATGAGCGACATTCGTTCTAGCAGCGCACCTCCATCCATGCGGTCGGCTTTTCGCAGTTGGGTGTAGAGACGCATCGTGTCAGCCACTGTCAAGTCGTCATGGAACGATATTTCCTGCGGGACGAGCCCGACTTTCGCTCTGGCCTGTTTGCCACGGGTTCGGACACCGATGCCGCAGATTTTCACCGAGCCTTCGTAAGGTATTTGCCCAAGAATGCACCGCAACGCGGTCGTTTTTCCGGCCCCGTTGGTACCCCACAAAGCGAGGCCTTCGCCACTCGCTAAAGTGAAAGAAAGCTGCTGAAGTGCTTTTACTTCGCCAAATGATCTTGTTAGTTCGGTAACTTCGAGTACGTGCATGTTGCTTATATCCGGGGTTTTGGGGACGGTGGATTCAATTGCGATATCGGTGTGACAGGCGATCTGGCTTCTTGAGTTCCCGATGCGAGCGACGAGTCCTGCGAGCGCAATAAGCGCCAATGAAGCAGTCAGCGTCATCCAGCCGGACTCATTGTTGTCCAGCACGAGTCCGGGGACCGAACCGGGATTCATCAGAGGG
>JAJRZP010000057.1 GCA_024275195.1 Chloroflexota bacterium
ACCTCGAATGAGGGCCAGGAACAAGGCGATCGTTTATTTTATGGTTCATACCGGTGTGCGGTGTAACGAGCTCGTTCGTCTGAAGCGAGATGACATCGTGAATCCTGACGGAACTATTCGTGATCGAGCAAAGGTCTACGGCAAGGGATCCAAAGAACGCCTGGTCGGAGTCAACGAGGTAACCCGCGGTGTACTGCTCAATTACATGAATGAGCGGATTGACATGTCGGAACATGCATTCTTAGATGGTGACAGTTACCCAATCTCGAACGTTCTAGTTCGGGCGCTCATGCAACGCGTAAAGGTCGAGATGAACAAGGCCAGCTCGAACCCGATGAAGACGCTCGGTACTCATGATTTGCGGCGATGGCATTTCAATAAGATGGCTCGAATCGGAGTGCCGTACAACCAAATGAAAGAAATTGGCGGCTGGTCAACCGATACCGCAATGAAGCATTACATCTATTTCGGTACGGTTGAGGTCGCCGCCAAAAATCATTCTGAGTTGGATCTTACGAAAGTCTAGCGGCGATCCTGATCAGATTTGAACCGACGATCACCTCCCCAAGCAACGGGCAGGTTCCGTTTGCTTTAGGGTGGTGGTCTGTTAATCCCCTTGTTCTAGATCGGCCGCTGTTAGATATGTCTCCAACAGAACCGCAATCTCTCGAACCAAACTAAGTGGAGGGCTGAACTCAAGTGCCCCCACTAGCACTTTTTGTTCGTCAGTTAGCTTCGAATCGAAACCGGTTGTTGTGGTGTTGAACTTTTCCTGCTGATCCACATACACAGTCATCATCTCCCCTGCCTTTTCGACAATCTCAGACTCACCGATATACACGATGTAGCGTTGCATATTGATGAATTGCCGTTGAAGGGACACGAATCTTGGGCGTGCGTCATCAGGTGATTTCAGGTACAGGCGTTTTATATGCGACCAGTCTTCAATAAATTGTTCGTGTGCATTTTGGAACGGAATCACTTTTCGTTCTCGATAGTTAATCGTTCGTTCGATTCTGGCAGTTTTGGCATTTGCTGATTCTGCGTAGCGTTGAATTACAAACAGAGCGACCGCCCCAATAAGAGCACTCACAACAGCCACGACGGCTGTTGCTATTGGCTCCCACTGAAACCCGTTGACTAATGTGACTTCTATCTCTTTCATGTACACAACCTCCGTTGCTTTGAACCTGTCCAGAGTCGCTTGCGTGGTGGCACGCCTTCGAACCCCTCACGCTTCCGACCTGCGAATACTCCCGGTTCGACTGTGCCTCGGTTGCGCTTCGCTCGTTCGGACTTCTTGAACGTGTCACTACGCTTCTTCAGTTCTAAGCGTCTGCCGGGATTCTTTCGTTCGTTTTGTGATCGGGCGTGAGATACGGGGCGAACGTCCAGACGGGCTACGTCATCCCACTGTTTTAGCTTGTAGTCGATTCCGGCTACGTCCGCGGGTGTGCGGTTGCGTAGACCCTCATGCTCTCGGAAGTAGTTGTAGTGGATTGTCCAACCGTCGATGAGTGCCGCTGCACTCTCTCGTGATTGGAGTCCTCTCATCACTTTGGTTCGTTCTTTGATCGTGCCGTTGAGTCGTTCGATCAGGTTGTTGTTTTCAGGTAGCGATACATCACCAACTATCTGATGTTTAGTCCGTATTCCGATCACATCGGGAACCGTGTTCACGTAAGCCGGTAGACCGTCGGTAATCATCTTCTTAGGTGCATTACCGTTCGCCGTATCCATCGCCTTACGCATCACGGTTCGAGCATCACGTAACCCGCGACTCTTAGAGAAGTGGGTAGCGAGAATAAATCGGGTTTTGGCGTCCATGACTACCCACGCCCAATGCTTCTGACCACCAACCTTAAGCATCGTTTCGTCGGCTACCCATGTATCACCGATCTTCTGAGGTTTGGCGGTTTTCAGTTCTTTGGCGGCGAGCTTTGAATAATCACGTACCCACTCGTAGACCGTAGCTGTAGACGGTGCGTAGTCGTGAACTACGTCGATGGTTCTACGAACGTCATCGGTACTGAGTCCGTCATAGAACATCGTGATTGCCGCACCGACGTGTTCGGCTGGCAGTCGCCTTCCGGGTTCGGCTCCGTTATCAGTGAACTTCCGATTACACGATTTGCACTTGTAGACCTGCAAGCCGTTCCGCTTGCCGTACTTGATTACATCGGGATTTGAACAGTGGATACAGGATTGGCTACTCATCACCGAACAACTCCTTAATAATTCGACTCAAGCTGAATCCGTATCTACCTGACCGTGATTTCATCGATTCAGATTTTGGTTTGAACCCAGCATCTAACCCACCAACGATTACGGCTCCCGCAACCACGATGAACAACCCTGTAATCGATATCGATTGCTCATCTACGATCCCACCCGCTAGCAGGAACCCTGCGCCAACTATCCCTACTAATCCGACTAAGTACTTACGGAACTTCCAATATCTCTTGCTTCGATCACTAGGAATTACTTGCTCGGCTTCGAATAATTTCGTCTGATATTGAGTGTCACGTTCTAACGGGTATCTGCCAGCTTCTCTGAATACGTAGGTAACAACAGTGAACAGGAATAACACTCCAAGTGTGAAGATAAACGCTCCGAAAACTGCACTCTGCCAGCCCATCACATCGAGTCCCCGCTCGACGAGCCAGAAGCCGATTCCGATAGTTGCGAAAACCCATTTACGCTTATTGCGAAGTCTGTCACCCATACGGCAAAGTGTCGCGCATTTCTGCGTTCAGAGCAGTACGCGGCATCATGGAAAAGGCGCAGGTCAAGCAATCTCATCGCACACACCCAACACCCGCAAGCAAACGGCACCAACGGGCATACTAGACCACATTACCCTATTGGCCTTTGTCAAGAATCACCAGAAGGTCAGCCAATGCCCCCCAAGTCAGTGCCTGGCGCTTCAACATTTCCTGAGTCACGGCGTCTTTTTGGTTGGCCGTCAAACTGCCCCACTGTGATTCATAAGCGAGAGCATCAACCTTCCATTGTCGGAGCTTTCGAACCCACTTCACACCGGCGATATTTGCTTCAAGATTGTCCGTTGCAGTAGCGATATCGATCCGTTTTTTGTATGAGTCGTAAATAGCGATCTCATCTGTTGTCGCTGGACGGTCGACTGTCGGCGTTTGTTCACCGTTCAAGAACCGGTACCTGATAGTAGTCGAAAGGTTATCGGTGTACAGCTGATCACAACCAGACGAGGTACCGGAGTAACAGGTCGACCAAATCGGTTCTGTCGCGGCGGGTGCAGGTTGTAGGGCTGCAATACCACCAGCGGCGATACCGGCGAGAGCTATGAGTGTTGATGCAATAACAATTAACTTTTTCACGGGACTAACCTTAATCCTAATAAAACTGGGTCGTGGGTGAGTGTGTTTAGTAGTGTTGCGCCGGCATCAAAAGTGGCTGGGCAAGATCCAAAGGTTTGTGGGTCGCTATAACCCCAATTAGTGCGGTTAACCTGGTTGGCTGGGAATCCCAAATATGACTGGTCTACATCACCGTCAGCGAACTTGGATATTGCCACAGTCCCGTCGTCAGTAAAAAAAGCCAACCAATAGAGACCAGCGGTCAGAGTCTTTTTTGTAAACGTAACGATTTTCACGCCAGTTGAATCAGCGGCAAGTGTTCCTGCATCCTGATTCAGTGATCCGGGGTACACCGACCCATCGTCGTCGTAGAGGCATACACGACCTAGAGACCCGGCACCACCAGCTGTTTCGATTACGAGAGTCAAGGCGTCAGTGCTATACGAAGCGCCTAAATATAGCGGGAGGGCGATCAAAGTATCGACCGCTATTGTCTTACTCCCTGCCCAAACGCCCGTTGTTGTTACGCCATAGAAAGTGTTATTGGTTGCACTGACAGCTCGGTGCGCCTCTTTGTTGTCGCTGGATCCACCGGATGCACAAGCCTGCCATTCGTAATCACCGCCTGTCGCCTCGTAGGTCAGACATTCTTCATCGGCGGGGGTATCAACCGCTTTTAGATCTGCCTCGAGAATGGTTCCATCAGTGATTTCAGATGAGTCGATCGACGCTCCGAAATTATTCGTTAGCGACAACTCATCGAGAGTTAGCGTGATCCCACCGGTAACAGTGAGGTTTGTATCGTCGGAGGTGTCAATAATTCCTCTGGTTATCACCTGCCCTGAAATCGTGATGTAATCAGGAACGCCGGCAAGGGTCACATCCGTTGAGTTATCAGTACCGGCTTGGTCGACGTCTAGATTAGTTCTCGCACCGGCTGCCGTGGTTGCCCCAGTGCCGCCGTTGGCGATCCCGAGAGTGTTTTCGATTTCGGTCACTAGGTCGACCAGGTATTCAGTTAGGTCGAGAACGATGTTTGCTTCGTTTGCTGGTGACTCAGTGACATCGAACCCTGCGCCGAAGTCGATTGTCGTGGCTGCAGCTGCTACACCGACATCAGCCTCTTCAACGGCGACGCCAGATCCACCACCAGCGATTGTGCAGTCAGTTTCATCGTTTCCAGCGTCGTCAGTACAGACAACACCAGCTCCAACAAAGTTCAGTCCAGTTCGAGCTGTGAGATTCGATCCTTCATCCTTGATTGTGTGGCCGCTCCCGCCACCAGCAGCGTCAAGCTGATTCCAATCGGCCGCACCGTTCGCCCCCGACACCAATCCGTAGATCCCAGGCCCGGTTTGGTCTACCCAAACGTATCCAGGCAAGAATCCACGATCAATGTCATCGTTTACGGTCGGTGTAGCGTCACGGACCGTAACATCGCTTGACGCGACCGGTTGCGATGCGAATCCGTTGGTTTGCGCCCACATGATCGCCAGAACAATAATCACAAGGCCGATCATAGTCGCACTGCCGCTGTTAGGCGTTTTCATTCGATAAACCTTCCTGGTTTGCTCGACGGTGCAAGATCCCGAACAGGATTACAGCGGCGAACATGTACTGAACTTCGGGGCGCGTGGCGAGATCGTCCGACACAGACCAAACGACACCCCATCCGATAAGCACCGGAATAGCGACCCAGCGCCGCCGCCACGCCCACAGCAGCAAAATAGCGGGTATCACGGCAAGTACTCCAAGTTCCCAAATAAGCATCGCCGCGACGTTGTGAGGCCGCTGCAGATTGGTGGAAGCGCCATAACCACCCCATCCGTAACCAAACAATCGTAGTTTTGGCTCAGTGAACTCGATGTCATCGCCAAAAGCCGATTGCACATCAACTCGAGCTAGTTCGCCACCGGTAATAGTGGCGATACGCTTCTCGGCAGTGCTTGCCATGTTCGGAATAGAAAGACGGTCTGGATTTCCCCCAAAGAACAACCCCCAACCGATAAACAGAGTCGAAATCACCGCGGCAGATGCCAAGATCTTGATATTTCGAGTTGCGAGTGCGTAGGCGAGTAATCCGAGAGCTGTTGATCGGGTACCAGACAAAACTATGTAGATTGTCACCGTGAACAACGCCGCCCACTTCGGGAGATTGTGCCGCCAACTTGTGAGCATAAATACTGCTAAACCAGCCTCTCCGAGAACGTAGGCGTTGAGGCTTAATCCGGCCTGCCGGTCGTGCAACCATCCAACAGTAGCCAATCCAGCAGTTTGTATTGCCAGTCCAGCAATAAACCCGAGTGATAGCCAGACGCCATCACTACGATCTCCGTTCATTATCGACCGAGCTGCAAACGCCACAAATACGATCCGTAACGCAGCAGAAATACCATCAATTGGTACGGGACTCCAAATGGCGCTCAATCCGATCGGTAACGCGAGGATCAGCGCCCATTTTGGCGGCCTGACCCCGGCGACCCATGCGGAAACGCACAATAGCGCAAATATACCGTCAACGGCCGGCCACATAGACGGAAATGTACCTGCAGCGAGTACAGCCCCGGTAAATAAAGGAACAACCTGTTCAGTCTTTAGACCCTGCCCAGGCGTCGAGGTTCCAACGATCCTCACGCTGCACGACCTTTCGTACTCCAATTGCTTTGAAAAACGAGCGGATATCTTTTAGTTCGAGATATATCGATGGATTAAAGGATCCCTCCATGTAGCCCTGCATATCTGCCGGAGTTATCTCCCTCATTCCACGGGCTGTTAGAGCGACCAAAAGCTCTTTGAACTTACCGAGGATCTCCGATTGTTTTCTCGCTCGTAGTTCATCGGTGTTGAACAACATCGCATTGAGCGCATCAACCTTGAATGTGGTATCCGAAAGGCCATAAAACCGTTGTGCGCAGTGCAAAGTTTTGTATTTGGTAATCCCGGGCCCATAAGGGTGGCTCTTTTGAGTAACAACTTTGTAGAGGACCGTTCGTTTTTCCTTTGAATCAGCACACGCCAACAATCTCCCAGGTCCAGCATGTTCATCGTAGTGCGGATCGTTTTTGTCGAACCCGGCACAAAGATTTGCCTCTTTTAGTGTTCCCTTTTGAACTGAGTATTCATCTTCTCGACGCCAGGGTTGTTGCCCGGATTTGCGGTCAACAACTATTGCATAGTCGCATTGGTCGAGAAGATCAGAGTTAATGCCGGTTTGAAACTGAGAAGTCCAGATCATCGAAAGGCCTTGGTGCCCAGCCTGCATAAGATTGTTACCGATCAACTTTTGAAAAGCCCCGTTCGAGTTACGGCTGTTCATTAGGGCTTTAGCTTCATCTAGGTATAAAAGCACGTTACTGAGAGTCAATGGGTCTTGATCTGCCAAAATACCTATATCTTCAATCTTTTCTCCAAAGCTCAAATTCCCCATGTGAAGCAATCTGCCGCCTCCCATCCAGTACTCGTAGCACATCTTGCTCGCTAGTACTGTTTTCCCCTTTCGTTTTGGGCCGAGTACAGCAACGACCATAGTTTCACCGAGTGATGTTTCTTTGCGCTGGGATACTGATGCTTGTTCGACGGTGGTCATTTTGCGACGAACTCCACACCCTGGCCATGGATAGCGATATTCGCCAGGATCAATGCACCGATCACTATTAGGGCAAACGCCTTTTCAATTACTTCTGGGCGCATTCCTTTGTAGTGAACTTTGTTCAACTGCTCGTTAGCAACTTGCTGATTCACCATCGCCCCGCGTACAGGAACGGCGTATTCTGGTGGTTCAACTGTGAACGGAGTAAATGCAATCGGTGGATCGGCTATTGCGTCGATCACGTAGTAGACACTTCGTCTATTGGTTCGCCTCGCCTCTTGAGGCAACAACTTTGCGATCTTTTTCTCCCACCACTGAAACTCGATTCTTATGCGCCCGTCAGGGTCCGGAGGGTCACAGATCACTCCAATCTGCGTATATTTCGTACTCTCGGAGAACCACCACATCGCAAGTACAACTACAGGAGCTGCAATCAACAACCCGATGGCACTCGCTATATCAGTCGAAATCGCCTGCGAGATGAGTAATCCAAACACTGCGATCCCGCCCCACGTTGTAGGTGTAAGCAAGATTGATCTTGTGAATCCGCCAATTGCCTGAGTAGGGAGTTGACCGTCCGGAAATTTCTCAAGATTAATGTGAACTTGCCCATCTTTTCGGGTGTCCAAAGAATCTGGAGATGTTGAGCTATGAGCTCTAACTGTGTGGACGGATAACCCTCGCTGCCCTTTTACGACCTTGCCGCAACCGGAAACAGGGCAGGCTACTTTTACAGCTGTGACCATTACTGTTCCATCGCTTTCTTGAACATCGGAATTAGAAGCGGTAATCCTTGCAGTATCAGAAGCACCAACAGTCCGAGCGTCACCATGGTGAACATTCGTTCCTTTATGCCCTCGACCGGCTTTGCAGCGGACGATCTATTCGACTCAGACTGATTGATCTTATTAATCTCCACAAGCTGGGTGGCCTGTTCAGTCTTGCTAGGCCGATCTTTCCTGTAGTGCCTTCGTGCACCCCGATCTAATCGCAACGGGTAGAATTCCGTCGCTGTGCATATCATCGTCAGGTATTGCTTTGGCGGGAATAAGTTTGGGAATCTTCCGAACATTCGATATTCGGTTGCGATGATGTGGGCTTGAGTATCTTCCTCGAACCCTTCAGTAAGTCCCACCTGCCACGTCTGTGCGGTGTGTAATTTTCCAGCAGTACGTCTGAGCGTCCCGTCGGTATCGAAGATGAGCAGCTTCATTAGTCAACTCCACCAATTAACTTACGAGCTATCTTGCCTGTTTTTTTTGCGAGATTTTGCATAAACGGTACAGCACCACCGGTGATTCCAGTAAGGGCCATCTGTGAGTTGTTTGCATCAATCGCACTCTGCACAAGAGCTATAAGAGCAACTTTCCGTATGCCAGGGGAATAGTTTGCCAGGGCGGCGAGTGGCGGTGTAAGTTTACGACCAGCTGCGAGCTCAAAATCAATATCTTCCTCGATGATTGCAACCATGTGTGGGACTTGCTCAGGATAGATCCGTCCCCTCCGCAACATCTCGAGGAACGAATCGCCTGGGTCAATGAAGATCTCTCGAATAGCCTGGGCGTAGGACTCGTTCCCTGGGTTGTGATCTGTCGTGCTGTTAAGAGTCGCCGACATTTCCCCGAGCTCTGATCTGACTTGAACCATTCTTCACTTCACCTGCAGACTTCAGGTCACGACCTGCAATTTCGTTTTCTCGACCTGTATATGAACATCGATGTTGTGACCAATTAGTAAGGGACTCTCCCGCGTCACATTTACGTCACCTCATAGCAATATGTAAGCGCTGACATGCCTAATAGTATCGAACCCCTGAGCCTTGTAAACTAATTCCAGTATACTCGCCAGTACTGAAAAGGTATTTACAAACGTCACTCAGGTGTTAATTTACAGACATGCTCAAGACTGGAATAAGCGCAGTTCTGATGCTCGGGTTTGGTTTCGTCATACTGGCGGCTGCCCTTCCCGACATTGTTAACCGCAGCGAAACCGTAAGAACGAACACTACCCAAGAAACGGGTAAGGGTTGTTCCACCGGTGTCGGTCAATCGTCGTGTGATGTGACCCTGATAGCTAGCCATGCGTATGCGGATACGACTGCGATGGTTGTCACGGAAACTTCCCCAGGCTCCGCAGATCGAACTTCCAATTCCAGTATTAGCGCATCTGACCGCGTAACCGTCACGGTTAGCGGTTTGTCTGCATCGACCGCCTACGTTTTCACGATTGATTACGCCATCGTTGACCCGAGTGTCTCAGGACCTTTAGGCCAACTTCTGGCATCTCTCCCGTTATTGCTGGTGGTCGGGCTTGTTGCGGTGGTGGCCTTCACTACCGCTAAAACCTTCCATGTTTTTTAGCGGTCAGTCGACCGCTAACTAAGAGGAGTTTTCGTTTTGGACATCAACAAGATCAAGTCCATCATCATGGCAGTGGTCGTGCTGGTTGCGTTCCTCGCAATCCTTCCCACGATCATCTCGTCGACGGTTACTGCGTCGGCGACCACCGGTATTGACGCTGCAACCAGCTCAATCGTCGACCTCATTCCGCTCGTTGCAGCGGTCGGTGGGATCGGGGTTGCTGGCTTGGTCGCATTCCAGGCAGCAAAGGGTGGCACTTCTTAACGAAGAGCTGTTTACCCACCGGGAAACCAATAACGGCCCCCTGGTGTTAAACCCAGGGGGCCGTTTCGCATAGAAACGAGCCACAAATGGCATTTCCAATTCTCGTACTAGCGGCGATAGCAATGTTCTGGGTTGCGGGTGAAGTCCAAACCCTGAACGAAACTCTCATTACGTGGGCCGCTTATGGTTTGAGTTTTTACCTTGGTGTTTACGCACTTCTGGGAGCGACCGCACTGATGTCAGGCGATGACGAATAATGAAACTCAAGGCGCTGTTACTCGCAATATTGCTTTCGACATTCATGCCGATGCCAAGCGCGTTCGCAGTAGCCGCCACTGATGTTTTTGCTTATGAGGCGTACGCGTTTCGCAGTATCGTTGCCACCGACGATCTATTCATCGTAATGCGCTACGAGTTGCCGATTTCAACCGTCGATACAACAACCGATGCATGGTGTCTCGAGTTGAACGACTCAACCGGGTGTGATGCAGATCCAGCCGCACCAACAGACCCGACCTCGCTCGTTCGCGGAGTTGCGTCTGCCACCATTTACGAAAACGGGTACGGAACGGCAGCGCCAACCGAACAAGTGACGCTCAACCGGATCGGTCATGCCCTGGCTGGTATCTACATCGATGCAGGCAACCCGATTACCGATCCTGACACAGGTACCTGGGGAACATCCGGTGTTACTGAGGTCTGCATAGAGTCCAGCACGACTCTCTATACATCACCTACTCACGAATGTACCTTCCCGGTCTGGTCGGCCGCTGCTAACACGCAAATTGATCAACGTGATTCGTTGGCGGTGTTGATGGCGGGACCATCCGGTCCGATGGTCAACCTTGAATCCGCCCGGTTAGAACCAGACAACACATATATCAACGGGATAAATCTCATCACGCCTACAGGGTCGGTATTCGCCCTTGAAGCGTTTTCCTTCATGGACAGGATAATCCCAAGTGCCTTTCAACTAGGAGCTAGTGACTCGGTAGTGACTGCTATCGCTACACCTTCATCTGAGTCAGCTATTCAACAGTCGATCGATGCAACAGCGGTGGCGTCTGGGATCACTCAAGACATTGAGAACGTGGCTCAACAGTACATCGGAACATCAGGTCCAACGCTGGCAATCGCCGGAATATTCCTGGGCAGCGTTGTCTTGGGCGGGATGATGTGGAGCTTCACAAAATCGCAACCACTGGCCATCCTCGGTTTTCTTTCCCCGCTCACATGGGGGATGTGGCTACGAGCTCCTACGTTTGCCGTTATCGCAACCATGATCGTTGTATTCGCAACTCTTGGGACTTGGTATTTCATCAGAAAGGCTCCAGCATGAGTTGGAAACTTATGGTTGCGTTCGCTATTCCGTGGGCAGTTATGGCCTTACTCGGAGCGCTGTCGATAATGGCGTCTGATCCAGCTGCCGGTACAAGCGGAGCGGCTTATGGCGATCTAATAAACACACTTTCAAATCCCTCTGAAGTTGGGCTCGACTCTCCAACTGTTGGATCTTCATCTTCGAACATCTTTGGAATGACATGGGAGCTGGCGACGCAGGGTACGAACTGGCTCGGATTCATGGCTAATGCGGCGATCTTGAACTACGACTTTTTATTAGACGGATGGCTATCGATGGTTCGTTACATCATGCTCGCTATGGTCGCTCCGTTGATGTTCATGGTTGCGAAAGACGGTGTCCAACTGCTTTCGAGCATTATCGGGGGAATCCGCCCATGAACGCATTATCAAACAAGGTGCTGCCTGGAAAGATATGGCTAGCGATTGCGTTGGTATTTGTCGCTGTAGTGCTGTGGGGATCGCCGGGGTCTCGGGAGTGTTCGATTTTCGCTGATACCGATACGAACCAATCTGATTTCTGTTTCAGACTTGATCTAACGATAGACAATCCAGCCGGTGGGGCGATCGGGAGTGTGACGAACTACCCAGTTTTGTTCACAATTCCATCACAGAACATGATCAACAACGGCCAGATGGATCCTCGGCATTGGGATATCAAGCCGACTCAAGGCGGTTTCGGTTCAGAAGTCAACCTTCTCGCCCAAGATTGTGCATGTGACAGCTCTAAGTGGTGGCTTGTAGTTCCGAACTTGCCAGATGGCGAATCCCGCACGTTCCGGGTCTACATTGGAAACGGTGAGCAAAAGCGGAATCAAGGAATTTACTTCAGTGGGAATGAGCTTGTCCGATACGGATACGATGCCCTGTTCGATGGCACAGACAACATGCAGGTCGATATTGAAATCGAACTCACCGACGGGACATTACAAACCGCATCATTGTTCGATCGGTGGCTAACTCCAAACAAGGGGCTCAAACTCGACATCGCCGATGTCGCTTCAGTATTAACCCTCCGTGCATACGCAAACGCTTCAACATGTGATGTCGCCTGGGACTCAAACTGGACTGATACGAATGTCCTGTTCTCTTATCGGTTCGCATCAGCGGTAGGTAACGATCTATTCATCGATGCCAACGGTGTAAATGTCGCCGCATGTGATACTGACGAACCTTCTATCACCGCTGCTGTCGGAACATTCTTCGATGTTGGGCTAGGGCTCGACACTGCAATCGTGCGAACTGTCGCGTATTTCGATGCGGGTACTTTGGTGGCTCGATATGGGTTCGACTCTCTGGCAGTTTCTGAATCTACTTCAGCTGATCCCACCTACACCGGAATTATTGATGACTACGGACCCAACAATCTCGACCTCTCTTACACATTCACTCGATCACAGGGTGGTTTAACTCCATCGATCGGAGCCTTAACTCTTACGACTGAGAGCGCAGGTGCCTCTCTACCGTCTGATCTTCTCGAGATCATGGGCAGTACGTTCTTAGTCGACCCATTTGCGAACACGAACGAGAACACAAACGCATTCGGCTACGAGATGTTTGACAACGCATTCGACCAAATCGGTGCGCCTCGACCGATGTTGTGGGCTTTGTTCCTGGGATCAATCGGCCTGTTCTTAGCGATCCTCGTGTTCTGGTTCATGAATAACGTGCCACTCGCCCTGTTCGCCGCTGCCATGCCGCTCACATGGGGATCCATCAACGGATTCTTGCCGATGTGGTGGCTCATTCTCTGGGTGCTGCTGTTTGTAAGCGCGTACGGCGCTCAACAGTGGGGTGAACAGTCATGAGGCGATCATTTATTCAAACGCTGTTTGTTTTTGTCGCAATCGGCGGGGGTAGCTATCTCGGCTTACTCACCTGCCCATATACAAAAGTACCGTTCTTTTAGGAGATTTAGTTTCATGATCACACAGGTTTTTGATCGACACCGGTTGCTTTACAGCAACCTTGTTTTGATCGCGGCGATGGTGGTCGTATCGTTCGCAGCGGTGGCCACACTTGGGACCCAATGCGCGCAAGCAGCGACGGGATCGTGTGCGGTTGGCAACTCAGAGACGTTCAGCAGCAACATTATCGTCAACGATGATGGCGACGACGCCGATACCCGCTTTGAAGGCGATACAAATGCCAATCTTTTGTATCTCGATGCCGGAAATGATGCTGTTCTGCTCAACGCTTCAGCTCCGATTGGGTCAGAACTCCTGTATGTGAACGGCGCTGCGAATATCACCGGTGGCGGAACGCTTACCGGCACATGGTCTGACTTGGGAACCGTCTCCACCATTGATATCAACGGTGGGACTATCGACGGCATCACAGATCTAAAGGTTGTTGATGGCGGAACTGGACTAGGCACGTTTACCGATGCTGGCGTATTGATCGGTAACGGCACAGGAAACATCCAGGTCACAACAGCGGGAACGTCTGGACAGGTTCTAACTTCGAACGGTGCTGGCGTTGATCCGACATTTCAGTCCCTCAGTAGCACCCACATTGCTACTGGCGAATATACAGGTGATGGCACTACCTCCTACACGCCGAGCAACGCTTGTGGATTTGCGGCGAAAGAGATCTTAATCACGACTAAGCAAACAGCTGCCAGTGTCAACCCTTTCACCTGGTATACGACAGACATCATGGTTGACAACAACGTCAGTGGATTGAGTGTCCAAGTTTCCGATGTTGGGAATCGCCTAACTGAGGTAAACGCAATTATAGCGATAACGGCGACGAGCTTCACGGTTGACGACGCAGGTGCAAATGCTGACCCGAATGTATCGGGCACCGTCTATGAATACGTGTGCCGGGGCTAACGGGAGATAAAGAAAGGTAAACCTGCTATGAGAGACTCCACGGATGAGGCTGATGGGATCGGCCGGTTCAGTCAACAGGAGCGCAAGAGAGCGAGGCTTGAGCGAGAGAAGAAGGCTGCAGCCATAAAGGCCGCCGGAAAATCCAAAAGTCCGACTTCGAAGCCTGACAATAAAGAAGCCCTCGCCGCTGCTGCGATCCAGAGAGTGAAAAACCGTCAGGAACGCGAGCGAGTTGCGGTCGCTAAAGCCAAGTCAAGAGACATTGAGAATGCTAAAGCTGCGCCTGATGCCGCTGAGATTCGTCGAGCGAACGAGCGGAAAGAACAACAACGGATTGAGGCCGCTAAAGCCGCGGCAACCGACGCCGAGAGAGCTAAAAATAAAAATCAGGCGGCCAATCGTGAAACGGAATCAGACCAGCTAGATTCCGCAGGAAGGCGTGAAGATAAGGGATTCACCGTTGCTGTAGGAGGTGAGGGTGAAGGAGAGCGATCTGCGACTGAAGTTGAAAGTCAGGCAGTGAAAGTCAGGAATCAGCGGATAGCCCAGCAATCAAAAACCATCCGGGCAGCTGCCGACTCGAAAAGGGATTTTGCGAAGGTTCAAGACGCTACCGATAAATTCAACGAACGAACCAATCAGTTGGTCTCTGCTCACAC
>JAJRZP010000058.1 GCA_024275195.1 Chloroflexota bacterium
ATACCACGCGCCAGCAGCATTTCACTCTCTACTGTCAGCGGAGTCGCCAACTCGGCGAGATACGTCTTTTCAATCTCGAAGCTCGGGTGAGCCATTTTCTGCGAAAATTCACCGTCGTTCGTGAGGAGCAGCAACCCCTCTGTATCGACGTCGAGGCGGCCTATCGGGTAAATTCGCTCTCGAACATTGATCAAATCCATCACAGTCGGACGTCCGTGCGGGTCCGTAACGGTAGTCACATAACCCGTCGGCTTATTCAGCAGTAGATAGCGCTTCTGTTCCGCCGAAACCTGATTGCCATCGGCAACGATGTCGTCGGATTCAACGTCGGCGAAATCGCCAATGTGAGCGGTTTCGCCGTTAACCGTGATACGCCCCTCGGCAATCATCTGTTCCGATTTCCGGAGCGATGCAATGCCGGCAGCAGCAAGTATTTTATGAAGTCGTTGTTTCATCTCTTTAACGAGTCTGTCACACCCTGTGAACCGGAACTAAACGAATGATTGCGCTCGCATCGCCCGGCAACGCAGTTTAGTATCACCGTTGACAGCGATCAGCGCATTTGCAGGAACTCGATACGCCAACCAGTCAGAGCGAATACACACATATGACCTACGACCTCGTGATCAAAAACGGCACCGTGATCGACCCCGCACAGGGTATGCACGCTAAAAAGGATGTAGCGGTTGCCGGTGGCAAGATCGCTGCGATAGAAGACTATATTTCCGATGCGAATACCCACGATGTGATTGAAGCCGAAGGGCTTCTCGTAACGCCCGGTCTGGTCGACCTGCATGTTCACGTCTGGTGGGGAGTCGCTCATCTCGCTATCGAGGCCGACCCGGCGTGTGTGTATAGAGGCGTGACAACTGCCATCGACGCTGGGTCATCGGGTTCGAACACAGTCGCTGGCTTCCACCGGTACGTGATAGATCAGGTTCACACCCGGGTTCTGGCATTCCTGCATATCTCCGGTATGGGTCAACTCGACAACGATATCGGCGAGCTTGAAGACATCCGCTGGGCACGAGTCGAAAAGGCAGTAGAAGCTGCAAAGCTCCATTCAGACGTGATCGTTGGTATCAAAGTACGGCTCACTGACAACATCGTTGGTCCGAACGACCTGGTCGCACTTGATCGTGCCCTCGAAGCCGGAGAGGAACTGAACAAGCCCGTGATGATCCACGTTGGTGGATCGGTTAATCAGTTCGAACAGTTCATGGAAAAATTACGCCCCGGCGACATCGTTACCCACTCTTTCACGGGTCGACCGCACGGCATTCTCGACAACAACAACAAGGTCGTTGACGCGGCGTGGGATGCCCTGAACCGCGGCATAATTTTCGATGTAGGTCACGGCGCTGGCTCATTCTCGTTCCCGGTAGCGGAGGCATGCCTTGAACAGGGACTCGGCCCCGGCACGGTGTCGTCTGATGTCCATCGATACAACATTCGAGGCCCTGTGTTCGATCTCATGACCACGCTTTCGAAGTACATACACCTCGGATACTCGATAGACGATTCGCTGGCACTCGGGACGATGAAACCGGCCGCGGCGGTTGGATTGCCCGATCACATCGGCACACTGAAAGTCGGTGCCGATGCCGACATTGCGGTTATCCAGCACCGGGAGGGTTCCGTGACCTTCACGGATGCGGATGGCAACGAACGTGCCGGGAACCAGTTGCTTCTGCCGGTGGAAACGCTGAGGAAAGGTCGACGATTCAACCCAATCCACTCTGCCCACCCGAACCTAGTAGGTCATCCGCACCGACACTGACCGCGGTGAGTTCGTTGAATTCACCCATCCCGACATATCCGATTCACACTTCACCGGAACCGATCCCGATCGCTCACCTGCCAGCAAGGATCACTACACTCGGATGCGTTGCAATCGAAACCTGAGGAAAATTAGTTTCGCTGCGCTGGAAACCTGTGTTGAACAGATATCACCGCGCCTTGTACGCCTCTTTCAACTCGGTCTGCTCCGGTTCCGGCAAGTACTTGACCGCCTCACGAAATGTCACACCAGAAATTACCGAGATATGCCGGTGAACAAACTCGGCAACGGGCTCCGGTCGTACTCTGGAAACATCGCGCAACACCCAGCCGATCACCTTGCGGATGAAGAATTCCTTCTCATCGATCATCGAATCGGCGTAGCGGACAAATCTTCCCCAGTAATCGTCCTCCCGCTGTAGCCTTGGGATCAGCACCAGCATCGAACAACGTCTGATCCAGAAGTTGTCGTCGGTCGACCATTCATCCAACAAACTCCCCACTTCTGGCATTCCCCGATCAATCAGGCTCGCGCCAATAGGTTTGGCGAGCGGATCGACCAGTGCCCACGATGAACTCAGACGAATCAACCGCTCGACATGATAAATATCGTCCGGCTCAAGTATTTTCAATCGGTGCTCAAGCAGCTTCACACCGAACAGTCGTATCTCAAAAAACGGTGAGTCGAACGCCTCCAGCGAGGATTGAAGAATCGACTCCCGACCCAGATCACCTGTCTCTCGGACAGTCCGCCGCACCGCCAACGCTACTTCACCGTTGTTCACACCCAGAAAATCCAGATCGGACTTCAAATACGCCTTTGCACCGACCGCACGGGCACCAGTTCCCTGAAGCGAGAGTCGATGGGTGATCTGATCGAGGTCGATTGTTGGCAAGCTACTATCCCAGCGCCGTGAAAACGTTAACGTTGAAATCCTCGTCGTGCCTGATCCCTCACGCCGAACGACTAAAGCAGGGACTTCCAGCTCTCAATACTAATATGTGCATGAATACCCTTGGACACGATGATCCCGCCGTCCCCGGCTAGAATCTCTGCCAATACAACGATATTCAGCAATTCATTTTCGCCATTCTCACGCAAATTTCGCCCTGTTCACATATTCTTGGAAGTGTAAGAATTGCGAAGAGACAAATTTCGTGTCGAAGAACATCTACTGACCGGGAGATCGATGGATGGTGAACAGCAACCGGCGTATCGGAATCCTGGTTGGAGGTGGCCCTGCACCGGGCATCAACAGCGTGATTTCAGCAGCCGTGATCGAGGCCGTTAATTCAAAGCATGAAGCCGTTGGGATCAAGAACGGTTTCGAATTTCTGGTGAAAGGCGATACGTCACAAACCGTGGATCTTGGGATCGAAGACGTTTCAACGATCCACACACAGGGCGGCTCGATTCTGCACACCTCTCGCACGAATCCCACCAGACGAGCCGAAGATCTCCAAACCTGTGTCGCCACTCTCGAAAAGCTGAACATCAGCCATCTGATCACGATTGGTGGCGACGATACCTCTTACGGAGCGTCAGAAATAGCGCGGGCTGCCAACGGTAGAATCCGTGTGGCCCACGTGCCTAAAACTATCGACAACGACCTTCCGTTACCCGGCGATATGCCAACTTTCGGATACGAAACAGCCCGGCATGTCGGCGCCGGAATCGTGATGAATATCAAAGAGGATTCCCGCACAACGAATCGCTGGTATTTCATTGTTGCCATGGGTCGACACGCCGGTCATCTTGCCCTTGGGATTGGCAAAGCAGCCGCATCGACCCTCACCATCATCCCGGAGGAGTTCTCGAAACCGATAATCAGCCTCTCGGACATCTGCGACGTACTTGAAGGCGCAATTCTGAAACGCAAAGTTGCTGGCCGACCAGATGGAGTCGCGATCATTGCGGAAGGTATCGCCAGCAAACTCAATCTGAGCGATCTTCAAAGTATCGCCGGAATCGACATACCGCGCGACGAGTACGGCAACATTCGTCTTGCCGACCTACCACTGGCCCGCATACTTCGCGCTGAGGTAGAAGGGCGGTTCAAAGAACGCGGGGAAGCCATGGGGATAGTCGACCTGACCCTGGGTTATGAGTTGCGGTCTGCAGCTCCAATCCCGTTCGATATCGACTATACGCGCACGCTCGGGCATGGTGCTGTCAGCTTCCTTCTGTCGGAACCAAAACTGGGTGAACAGACAGAACAGGGGGCAATGATCTGCATTGTGGATAGCCAGCTTCGGGCCGTCCCGTTCGACGATATGCGTGACCCTGAAACCGGTAAAACGATCATCCGTATGGTCGATACCGATAGCCTCTACTACGATGTCGCACGTCGGTACATGATCCGTCTCGAACAGGCCGATCTCGAAGACGAAGAACTACTTGGCAAGCTCGCCGAATGTGCATCCATGCAACCCGAGGACTTCAAGCGACGATTCGCAGTGCAGAGCTAGCGGGTCTATTTACTTTGGTCAGCCAATCAGTTCAACTTGCCGTCAAAGCAGAGGCCGTCGTTAAAAACTTCGGCGAAACCGCAGTTCTACGGAATCTCGATTTGGAATTGCCCAGCGGTGAGGTGACGGTCTTGCTTGGCGCGAACGGAGCCGGTAAATCGACCCTGCTACGGATACTGGCCATGCTCACCCAGTCCGACTCAGGACGCATTCTGATGCACGGTATCGATATTGCTCAGAACGGCCCGGCGGTACGTGCGAAAACCGGGGTCGTACTGCATGCACCGATGCTCTATGCCGATATGACCGTACGCGAAAATCTGATGTTCTTCGCTGAAATGTACCGACTGAAGAATGTTGAACACCTTGTTGCCGTAGTTTCTCCAAAGGTCGGTATCGAGCCCAGACTCGACGATCGGGTCCGCACACTTTCACACGGCTACCAGAAACGAGTGGCCATGGCGCGCGCACTAATGCACGAACCCGAGTTGCTGTTGTTAGACGAGCCCGAGTCCGGGCTGGATAGTCAGTCGGTCTC
>JAJRZP010000059.1 GCA_024275195.1 Chloroflexota bacterium
GGCAATCCTCCTCGCCGACCGCGTGCTTGTGATGGCGTCGAATCCCGGCAGGATAATCGCCGAAGTCGTAGTGGATATTGCCCAGAATTCAGACGTTACCGAGATATCGACCACAGCGGAGTTCGTTGAACTGCGGAAGCGAATCCTCAATTTGCTGACTCAACAGGAGGTGCTGCCTTGAACTTCCTGGAAAACTTCTCAAGGAATGTATCTGGCTCGTGGCGTGCAACATTGATCGACTGGCTACCGGCGATTGTTGTGATCGCGACGCTATTCGTCGTCTGGGAAGTTCTCGTGCAGGTTCTGAATGTCCAGCGCTGGCTTCTTCCACCTCCCAGTGTGATCGTGGCCGAGATTTCGGATTCGTTCGGTTTCCTTGCACGCCACACCGGAGTGACTGCGATAGAAATACTGGTCGGGTTTGCCGTTTCGGTGATTCTGGCAGTGACACTGGCATCTGGGATCGTGTGGTCACGCACTGTCGAGAGGACGATCTATCCGATCATCATCGCTTCCCAGACGATTCCGATAATCACGCTCGCACCCTTGCTCATCATCTGGGTCGGTACCGATCTGCTGTCAAAGGTGATCGTGATCGTACTGTTCACGTTCTTTCCCGTAGTGATTGGCCTTGTCTCAGGGCTTCGTTCGGTCGATCAGGAGATGGTCGACATGTTTCGGACTCTTGGTGCGACTCCGGGCCAGACTTTCAGGAAACTGATGATCCCCTCAGCGTTACCCAATTTCTTTGCCGGTTTAAAAATCGCTGCGGTGGTTTCCGTAATCGGTGCTGTTATCGGAGAGTGGTTCGGGGCCAGTGCAGGACTCGGATGGTTGATGAAGATAGCCGGTGGTCAATTTCAAACGGCGAGGGTATTCGCCGCCATTGTCGTGCTTTCAGTTCTGGCGATGGCGTTGTTCGCTGCAGTAGTAGCCATTGAAAAATGGTCGCTGCGAAAGTACCCACCAACCGTTACAAGAGTGATTCGATTAGGAGATTCATGAAAAAGTTAGCCTTAGTCTTCGGGTTCGTATTGTTGACAGCCGTCGCCGCTTGCGGAAGCGGCGATACCGCTGAGCTAGTGGCAACCGCGGGCCTTGAACCCACAACCGCCACTGCGACTATGACAGGTGAGGCTGAAGATATCGTTGTCACCCTCGACTGGTTTCAGAACGCGAACCACGCAGGCATCTACGAGGCAGTAGACAGGGGTTTCTTTGAAGATGAAAACCTGAATGTCTCAATCGTTCCGCCAGCCGACCCCGCCGCGATATTAGGCCTGGTCGCCACTGGCTCTAGTGATTTCGCGTTCTACTACCAGCCAGACCTGCTCCAGGCGCGTCAGGAAGGGATTCCCGTAGTCGCAGTGGCCGGTATCGTTCAGCGTCCATTGAACTCGATAATGACACTGAAATCGTCGGGCATCGAACGTCCGAGCCAACTTGCCGGTAAGAAGGTGGGTACTCCCGGCCTTCCGTGGAACGAAGCGATGCTGACGACGATGCTCGAAGCTGACGGCCTGACGCGCGATGACGTCGAGATGATCGATGTTGGCTGGACTGTGAGCCAGTCCCTGATGGCTGGCACTGTCGATGCAATTATCGGGGTCTACTGGACCTACGAGTCGATCATCATGGAGAACGAGGGTTATGAATCCAACGTGCTCATGCCCGACGAATGGGGTGTCCCGAGCTACTACGAACTTGTTCTCGTTACTTCGGAAGACACCGTGAAGAATCGGCCGGAAATGGTCGAAAAGTTCGTGAAAGCGTTCAACAGAGGCTACGGTCAGGCGGCCGATGATCCTCAGGGATCGATCGATACCATGCTTCGCCTCAACCCGGATGCAGAGATCGACGAGGCGGTGGATCGGGTAGGTGTTGAGCTTTTGGCTCCGCTCTGGAAATCAGAAGATGCACCTGTTGGCTCATTCGATAGCGACCGCTGGGACTCGCTGGTCATCTGGATGAAGGCGCAGTCACTATTAGACGACAACTTCGACACGGCCTCTGCTTACAGCACAAGCTTTGTCGACTAAGAACAATCTTCTCCTCTTTTCACACGTATGAGACAGACGAGGCTGACCCGTACGCTGCCCCGACTTCCCGAGCGAAGTCAGCGAAGCCGAGGGTCCTCTCACTGATACTCATACGTGTGAAAGAGGCAGGTGTTCCCCGTACGCTGCCCCCGACTTCCCGAGCGAAGTCCTCGGAGTCGAGCGACTGTCTGGAAGTCGAGCGAGAGACAAGCTCATCAACTCCAGGCAATCGACTCTACTCAGAACCGTCGCTGCGGATAGGCGAGTTGACCGGTGTGACCAGTGCTTTCGACCTGATACACCTCACCACCAGCAAACGTCACGAAAAGAGTCCCCAGCGCCGAACCGCCAAACGTGCAGTTAGTGGGGTTATCGGCTGGAGTTGGGTGGGTACGAACAACACGCCCCGACGATTCAAACTCGTAGATCATCGGACCCGGACCTAACGACGAAGACCCGGCAGTCGCAAGAATCGTTCCCGACGAAGCCAGTGTCATGCCATCGATACTCCGACCCCGCCCGAAATCGTGCAGCACCTGATGATCACCCAGTGTGCCATTTTCGTTCACAGGATAGGCGAGCAAACGTTTCGGTTCGTCCGGATCATTCGGCGTATCAGCGACAAACAACGTTTTCTGATCGATTGAAAACAACACGCCGTTTGGCTTACGCGTGTCAAATGTCACCCTGAGAGTGTTCCAGTTGCCACCAAAAGTGTGTTCGGCCATGTAAACCGATTCATGTTCGAGGTTGTTCGGCGCACCCGAGTAGTTCGGGTCTGTGAAATAAACCCGACCCAGTTGATCGAGCGCCAGATCGTTCGGCGAGTTCAGCGTGCTGCCGCTGTACGCGTCGCTTACAACCAACGGGTCAGCATCCGGATTCGCCGTGTCGACTTTTGTCACCCGGTGTGCATCGCCCTCACAAACAAAAAGCTGTCCCTGCCGATCAAATGTCATGCCATTCGCCGCGCCAGTATTCTTGCGCCAGACTATACTTTCGTTGGTCTTGGGATCCCACCTGAACGTCGTGTGAGCAGAGCACTCGTTGTAGAGCAACCCCGAGCCATCCCAGACTGGCCCCTCCGTCAGCGTGTCGTGGTCGGCGATCTTCGTCCATTTCCATTCGGACATATTTCTTCTTTCGGTTTGGTGAGATTTCGTGCGTATTGGTGGAATGTTCGATAGAGACAGAAACTGAGAACAGCCTAGCTCTTCGGCCACAACAAATAACCAGTCATGCCGGTATTGCGGGCTACGAGGCAATGACCTTCGATGGACGAAACGTACAGGTCTTCGCCAACAAAAGTACAGTTGGTCGGGCGTTTCGCAGGTGTCGGATGTGTTTCGATGATCCGACCTTTGGGATCGAATACCGTGACGTTCCCGCCCGGTCCTGAAAGCTCCCAACCGGTACAGGCGACAATGTTGCCCTCGCTCGACAGCGTCATGCCATCGATACCACGATGCGGGCCAAAATCATGAAGCACTTCATACTTGCCGAACGCGCCATCTTCATTTACCGGATACGCCCGTAACTCTCGGGCCTCGCTTGCCCGGTAGTCGCTCTGTGCGACGTAGAGAGTCTTGTAGTCGGCTGAAAACAACAGACCGTTGGGCATGCTGGTATCGAAAGTTCTGCGAACAGTCTTGTAAGAGCCATCATCCTGCGGCTCGGCAGAGATGATCGCTGAGAAATCGATTCCGACGTCTGGACTCACATCACCGACACGATCAGAGAAGTAGATCGAGCCTGAGGGCGTGATTGCCAGATCATTGGGCGAGTTGATTCTCCTCCCGTCAAGACGATCCGCAATGGTTGTTGTCTGACCATCAGAATCGAACCGTACGATCTTGCGGCCATCGCCAGCGCAACCGAAGAGCCGACCCTCGCTATCGAAGTTGAGGCCGTTCGTGCCCTCGGTATCTTCCCGCCACACCTCGACCAACCCCGAGTCCGGGTCGAGCGCCATGATGCGGTTCATTGCGATGTTGGAATACAGCAATCGCTCACCATCCCAGGCGTTACCCTCGGTGATCGAGCCGATAACCGGCGCTGCATTCTCAAAATTCCAGCTCATATTTATTCCTGATTCTTTGCTTGAGTTCGTTAGATGGATAGGTTTGCCAGCGCCGACAAATCGAGCTAAAAACTAACCAACTACTCGCAACCTAACTGTTCAGCAAGGTCGTGAAAATCTTTTGCGAAATAGTCGAAGTCGGGTTCCGGTTCAAGATCAGCCTGCTGCGAGCATCCGAATTCATCGGGGCGAGTCACAAGTGCCGCCTTCAATCCAGCGTTGATGGCTCCCCGCAGATCCCCATTGTGAGCCGCGACAAGCATAACCTGATCGTACTTAAGCCCCAGTAACTCCGCCGTTTTCTGGTACGCACGGGGATGGGTCTTGTACCTGCCAGCTAACTCTGCCGACAGCACGGCATCCCACGGCAGGTTTGCATACTTTGCCATGTTGGTGAGCAGGGCGATGTTGCCATTCGAGAGCGAAGCGATGATGTATTTCGATTTCAGCCGGTTGAGACCAGACGTTGCGTCGGGCCAGCCATCGAGCCGGTGCCATGCTTTGTTGAATTCGGCAAGCTCGTCTTCTGCTATTGGTGGGAAGCCGTACTGTTCAAGGATCACACCAAGACGTTCCCGATGGATTTGATCGACGATCTTCCACTCGTCCTCACCGGAATTCACTCTTGCCATACCGGTGTGATAGCCAGCGCGCCAGTCGTCGGCAAACTGGTTCCAGTCGGCACTGATGCCATGCTTCGCCCCGAACTGGGCTGCCTGCCGTGATACTGAGGTGCGCCAATCGACCACCGTGCCGAACACGTCGAAAACAAGGGCTTTGATGTCGCTACTGCTCACTCTCAGACTCCTGGGAACGAACTTCCGTACTTACTGTCTACTCTTAGCAACTAAACTTAGTCGTTCTACGGCGCACAGCCGTCAACGGGCGGTATTCTAGTTCCCCGAATCGGTCTGTCCAGATCAGGCTTACCGATGGGACGGTGTTTTCGCCGAGTTGATACATGAAACGGCGGCGATTTCCGATCGCCACCGACAGGGTCTCCAGACCGATAGGCAAATTTAGGAACAGCAGCACAATGACCGACACGAAACGACTCTACCTGACAGAGGCCGAAGTTACCGAGATGCTCGACATGGACCTCGCCCTTGAAGCGTTGGACGATGTGTTTCGAGCGAGGTCCACCGGTAAAGTCCGCAATGAGCCACGACGACGACTGGCTACGGGACGAGGGGTCATGAACTTCATGGCGGCAACCTGGCCGGAGCGTGGATGGGCAGGGCACAAGTCGTACGTGAGCGGCGACTTTCGGGTGATGCTCTACGGCACAAACGGAGAAGGGCTCCTGGCAATTATTGGGGCAGGTCGGATGGGGCAGGTTCGTACCGGTGCCGCATCGGGTATCGCAACGAAGTACATGGCGCGGAGAAACTCTGCGTCTGTTGGAATTATCGGCTCCGGCTATCAGGCTGAAACCCAGCTTGAAGCGGTGTGCGCCGTGCGAGACATCAAGACCGTAAAAGTGTTCTCTCGAACCGCTGAGAAACGCGAGAAGTTCGCTTCAACCATGAGCGAGCGACTCGGCATAAACGTTGTGGCGGTCGATTCGAAGGAAGCAGCAGCCGAAGGCATGGACGTACTGGTCGCCGTCACTAGCTCGGTCGAGCCGGTCATTACCGGCGATATGATCGAGCCGGGTATGCACATCAACGCGGCTGGCAACAACTCATGGATGAAGCGCGAGTTGGATACTGCCGCGATCGTGAAGGCCGCTCTTGTGGCATGTGACGATATCGATCAGACTCGAATCGAGTGCGGGGAGTTGATGCGGGCGGTTGAGGTAGGGCAGTTCGCGTGGGAGTCGTTAGTGCGCCTTGATCGCATCGTTGCCGGACTACGTACCGCACGCCAGTCAGACGACGACATCACGCTTTTCGAGTCGCAGGGCGTCGCATTCGAAGACCTCGCAGTGTGCGGTCGCCTCTATGAGATGGCACTCGAGCGCGGCATAGGAACCGTGTTGCCGGAATAGCCAGTTCCCGCTCCGAAAAGAAAGTAATCGCCACGGTTGGATTGCCGTGAAGAATACGCCGGAATGACGCGTCGTAATTAATCACGACTTACGACTCACGCAAGCGGCTAAAAGGCATGTGCGGGCATTATTGTGTCAACTTCAGGCGTTAACGAAAACGACCGGGATCGTAGAGGCCCGATCATTTTGTGTGGCTGAGTGCAGTGTCTCGAACGTCTACTTGCCACCCATACTGACGATATGGTGGACGTCGTCTTCAGTCACTAGCTGTACTTCCCACGTAGGTTGTTTACATGTGAGAGGTCTCCGTTTTTGCTGTGTGGAACAGATTAAACCCACCAGTAAACGGAGCCCTCTCATGACACATCCTAACGCCAGATTGACCC
>JAJRZP010000060.1 GCA_024275195.1 Chloroflexota bacterium
GCCCCCGTTTGTCGCTGATGATGTGAAGCTGTGGACCTGTAACGGTACGTTGCTGATGCCGGGCGGAATGATCGGCGCGGTCGGAGCATGCCTGCTATTCGCCAACTGGGGCCCACATATAGCTCGCGACATTATTCAAGCGTGCCTTGACGGTCGATACGGTGAAGCCCAGCAGCTTCAGCAACGAATCAACCATCTGGACTTTCTCGGTATGTCGTGGGGAGTCGCGGTTCAGAAAGCAGGATTAAACCTGCTTGGGTATGAGGGCACGGTTCCTCGGAAGCCGAACCTTCCCCTGTCCGACGAGCAGGTTGCAGAAGTAAAAGAAGCTCTGGTCGAAGCTAGAATTATGAACGAGGACGGAACCCCCGCACCACAGGTGTAGGTGTACACTTTTCTGTCGGAAATTTGTCCATCCACAACATAGATTCACCGGAGAATCGATGAGAATAACCAGTCCTGAAATGATCCGAGCCGTGACCAGCAAATGGACTGGGGATCGGGACTCAAGCGGTCGCCCGTTGGTACCTGATGATGTTCTTGAGCGCATGAAGTTGGTTACAACGGAGGAAGCGTGGGGCACCTGTAAACGTAACGACTATCACTTCCAGTTCGCTGGAGACTGGATGAACCTTCATCCTGAGCGAGTTATTGTCGGTCGTGCAGTTACCTGCCGCTGGGTTCCACGGCGACCTGATGTTCATGATTCAATCGATAAACAGGGCGAGGTCGACAAACGGGTAGGGTTCCAGAACTCGTGGGTCATCGATGAGCTTGAACAGAATGACCTGATCGTAGTCGATCTATTTGGAAAGGTGCTCAACGGCACGTTTGCCGGTGACAATCTCGCCACCGCCATCAAGTCTCGATCCGGCACCGGTATGGTTATTGATGGCGGGATTCGAGATACCCAGCGGATTCTGGAAATGGACGATTTCAATGCTTTCGTTCGTGGTGCCGACCCCAGTGCGATCCTTGATGTGAGCATGCCTGAAATCAACGGCATCACTCGTATCGGCGAGGCCACTTGCGTACCCGGTGATGTGGTGCTTGGGACAAGTACAGGTGTGGTTTTTATACCACCTCATCTGGCTCTTGAAGTCGTGGAGCGGTCAGAAGAAATTCGTTTGAAAGATGAGTTTGGTCAACAGCGAATCAGGGAAGGCGTGTACACGCCCGGGGAAGTCGACCGTAAATTCTCCGACGAAATGGAAAAAGATTTTGAATCGTGGAAAGTGGATCGTTTGAAGTAGCTAGCGTTTGACCTCAATTAGTTCAGATACAAGGAATACAAATAAAATTGGCAGAACAAAATACGAGTGCCCTTGACCAGGTAAATATCTCTTCGAGTCCTTCAGATTTGCGGATTACCGATTTGCGGATCGCCGTGGTTGGCGGTGGTGGATGGCGATGGCCGATCATCAAACTCGAAACTAATCAGGGACTGGTTGGAATCGGCGAAGTGCGCGATGGCGCATCAGCTCGTTACGCTCTGATGTTGAAGAGTCGGTTACTGGGCGAAAACCCGTGTGACATCGACCGCCTGTTCCAGAAGATCAAGCCTTTCGGTGGACACGGTCGACTGGGTGGTGGCGTTTGCGGAATCGAAATGGCGTTGTGCGATTTGGCAGGGAAGGCGTTCGGAGTTCCTGCCTACATGTTTGCCGGCGGCAAGTACGGCGATAACAAGATCAAGGTCTATGCCGACACTCCACTCAAGACCGATCCTGAAGAGATGGGCAAGTTGCTCAAGGATCGGATGGATCGTGGTTTCGAGTTCTTGAAGATGGACATCGGAGTCTGGATTGCATCCGAGTTTGAGGGCGGTGTTGTCAACAGGAGAGTGATCGAAGAATCTGGAACGGTCATGCATCCGTTCACCGGGATACAGGTCACCGACTATGGCATCTCGAAGATGCAGGAGTATGTTGGCGCTGTTCGTGATGTCATCGGATACGAGATCCCGCTGGCATCCGATCATTTCGGTCACATGGGTGTCGAAAACGCCATCCGAATCGGCAAGGCACTCGATCAGTTCACTCTTGCATGGTATGAAGACATGATTCCATGGCAGTTCGTAGATCAGTGGCAGGCGCTAAAAGCCGGGGTTGATACTCCGGTCTGTACTGGAGAGGACATTTACTGCCTCGATGGCTTCAAGCCCCTCGTTGACGGCCGAGCGATCTCAGTCGCCCATCCAGATCTTGCTACCTCGGGTGGAATCATCGAAACCAAACGAATCGCCGACTACTGCCGTGACGCTGGTATCGGAGTAGCCCTTCATCAGGCAGGTTCGCCGGTCGTGGCGATGGCGAACGCCCATTCTGCGATGGCGATGGAAAACTTTATTGCGCTGGAGATGCACTCCGTCGATAACCCGTGGTGGAATGATCTTGTCGATCTTGTTGGTCAGGAGGGCGACGTTATCAAAGATGGCTACGTCACTGTGACTGATGCACCCGGTCTGGGTCTCGAACTGAACGAAGAGGCGATTGCAGAGCATCTCGCAATATCGAGCGAGAAACGTGCGGCTGTCTGGCCGTCCGGTGCATTCGAGGATTCGTCTGAGTGGGACGAGCTAGACGCGCATGACCGTGTTTGGAGCTGACCAACAAAGTTCTTTTTAGAACAGTTTGATACCGCCGAACCGTGTGTTCGGCGGTATTTTTTTGGTCACATGGCTCGGTTCGCCCGAATCCTGTAGTCGCACAACTAGGCGTGTAGGAGGGACGAAGCAAGACACTTACCGGATAAGAGGTACCAAATGTTCACTTCAAGTCCGCTTTCGTTTGCCAGTCCTACTGGGATACCACGATTTATTGCAATAAATCTACTACTGATTCTGAGTGTGGCGTTGTTCGCCGCCTGCACCGGCACGTCCGGCAGCGATGGCCCTCAGGGTGCTACTGGCGCGACCGGTGCCTCTGGTGAGCCCGGTGCCGAGGGTCCCACAGGGCCAGAAGGTCCTCCCGGTGAGATGGGTCCTGTTGGTCCTGAGGGGCCGAAAGGTGACACCGGCGCAACCGGTTCGGTAGGCCCGGCTGGGAGTTCGAGCGGTATCACAGCCGGTGAGGGTCTGACCCTGACAGGGGACGTTCTGTCAGTAGATTTCGCCGGGAGCGGGAGCGCTGTGACCGTTTCCCGCGCTGATCACGATCATGACACCGACTACTATGTTCGATCTGCCGTCGATGCCGCGGTAGCTTCCGCCAAGGCCTGGGACGAACTCACGGGAATCCCAGCGGGAATAGCGGATGGCGTTGATGCTGACACGCTTGCAGCACTGAATTGCGCAGATGGTCAATCGGCAACCTTCACCGGCGGAGCGTGGAGTTGCAACACGATCGGTGGCCCGGCCGGAACAACGAACGCTATCACCAATCTGACGACGACGCTCGAATCGAACGTCGCGAACGGTCAGAACATGGCGATGCAGATCGGAATCGACGGTCTTCCTCTGATCGCCTATTACGACAGAAACACCCGGCGAGTGAACACGTTGCACTGTACGGTCGATGACTGCTCAACGCTCGTCAAAACTGTACAAACGTCTGCCGGGAATGCCGGTGAGTTTCTTGATATGGCGATTGGTCTGGACGGACGTGCGGTTATCAGCATGTACGACAACACAACCAATGCCGATCAAACTGTTGAGTTCAATCTAAAGTTGTTGCGGTGTGACAATATCGCCTGCACTTCCAGTTCGACTGTTACGGTCGATGAATCGGCCGATGTCGGACAATACAATTCTGTTGCGATTCGACCGAACGGAATGCCGGTAATCAGCTATCGAGATTTCACGAACGGTGAGTTGAGGTATGCGTTTTGCACCAGCGTCGATTGCTCAACTGCAGATTTGAGTTCTGTCGACACGATTGCCGATGCGACGCACACAGAAATCGTTATTGGCTTCGATGACCTGCCTGTGATTGCCTACCGTAGTGAGGCTTCCAAATCTCTGCTTGCGCTCCACTGTTCGAACGAGAAATGTACGTCGTCCACACGGACGATCGTTGACTCGACTTCAAACACCGGTGAATACACGTCGATGATCGTCGGATCAGACGGATTTGTGATCATGTCCTATTTCGACGGATCATCTGACTCTCTGAAGGTTATTCGCTGCACGACACTTGACTGCACTTCGACCACCCAGACTGTTGTCGACAATTCAGGCTCTTCTGGAAGGTGGCCGGCAATTGTTGTTGGTAACGACGGAAACCCGATCCTGTTCTTTGAGGACAAGTTCAAGACATCGATGCGGATGACGAAATGCCTCGACATTGGTTGCACGACATCGGTAAGCAAACAACTTGTTGTAGACGGGGTCGTCGGTCGTAAGAACATTGCAGCCATTCGAGCGGATGGAACGCCTGTGATTCTGTACGAGAATCTCGATGATGAGCAGATCAACCTGTTGAGCTGCGCGAATGCGCTGTGTCTGCCGTACGGGGGGTAGTAGATCGAGTTCGCTGTCCCTGCGGGCAAAATGATTTCTGACTAGAAACCCTGGCCACTATTTGGTCAGGGTTTCTAGTATCTGTTTTGCTGCACCCAACGAAGCCGGGGACATCAGGTAGATGCCCGCCCACCCGGCCGAGCGATATGCGTGCGCCTGTTCTACGGCAATCTCCAGTCCAATTTTCGCCTGATCATCTTTGCTGTTGAACTTCCGTAACGCATCAATTATCGCCTGGGGAATGTTCACACCGGGTACCTGCGCAATACGTGCGGCATGAGCGGCAGATCTAAGAACCATCACTCCCGGCAGCACAGAAATCGATCCCCGGAACGGTTCAATGGCTGCCATTGCCGAATCCTTGAATACCGGCTGAGTCATGACGTAATCAGCGCCAGCATCGATTTTCGCCCAAAGTCGCTCAGACTCCAGAGCCATGTTGATAGCCTCGGGCTCAAAGCCAGTACCGACTACGAACTTGGTGCCAGAATCGAGCTCGCCCCCTAATGGATTTCCACCGAAATCGCGCCCTCTGTTCAACTGATCGACTGTCGCACGAATCATCTGGACGGAGTTCATGTCAAACACGGCAGATGAACGCGGATAGGTGGGAGACATTTTCGGCGGATCGCCAGTGATGAACAAAACGTTCCTTATCCCACGCAGGTGATAGCCCATGAGACGCGATTGAACCGCCAGTGTGCTTAGATCGCGTCCCGCGAAATGTGCAATGAACTCAAGTCGATCTTCTCCGGTCCACTCCAGTTTCCTGCGAATAAGATCGATAAGATCCCCCGGTGGTACGAGTGGAAGCCCTCTTGATCCGTCGGTGATATCGAGGGCGTCGGCCAACCCCTCGTCAACAATCTCCTGAGTCATCCTGGCTCGTAGGTCGAGAGCTTTGAGATCGGTACCGGTCGGTGCGACCATCTCTACACTTATCGCGAACTCACCCCTGAGGATTTTCTTGGAGAACTCACCGTTTGCCTTCCGAGGATCGTCAGTCAGTTGTTTTTTGACTTGACCTGAGGTGTGCCGTGAAGCAGTGTCACTGGCGTGTGATGAGGTGCGTGATTTGAGATACGCTGACATCTCGCGTACATGCTCGGGGTGCACCTCACAGCACCCGCCGACCAGTGAGGCTCCTGAATCTCCAAGTTGCCGCGCCAGTTGACCCATGTACTCGGGGTTGGCTCGTGCCAGAAACCGGTGTCCGATACGCTCAAATCCCCCGGCATTGGGCATCGCCGAGAGAAGCATCTCACCTGATTCCACGAGAGGGGATTTCGTTGCGCTGTCAATAAATTCAGCCGCAGCCCACGGGGCGACGCAGTTTATTCCGGCGACGGCTGCACCCACACTTCTCGCCCGAGATACAAATTCAGCAGGCGCAATTGACCACGACCGATTCTCTCCCACACTAGGATCCAGTGCGCCATGAACGATCACAGGCGGCGCACCGTTTCTGGCAGAGATGCAACGCGAGAGTTCCATCAAGAGATCGATGTCGGTAAATGTTTCCAGCAGAAGCGCGTCGACACCGCACTCTATGAGGGATTCAACCTGAGGCAGATACGCCTCTATTTCAGTGCCGCCAGGGCCAATCGAACCGATCACGAAGAAGTTCTCGCCCGCGGCGATAGAGTACTCCGATACATAGTCATCGATTGCGTCCCTCGCAATGCTGACTGCTGCACAGTTGATCTCAGCGACCTGATCGCCGACACCTGCAGCTGTAAGTTCCAGCGTGTTCGCCGAGAACGTGTTTGTGGTGAGTACAGTCGCACCCGCGGCGAGGCTTGACGAATAGATGCCTCGTACGAGTTCAGGGTTCCGCAAATTCAAGGCTTCATAAACGAAATCGGCCGAGGCAAGTCGCCCTGTCAGTTGGAATATCAGCGAACCAATACCGCCATCGGCAAGCACGGTTCGAGATCGCATCGAGTCAAGGAGCGTGGGTTTAACTTGCGACATAGAAAATTCAGTCGATTGGGAATCAGGGACAGACAGTGACAATTATCGCCCGTCCCCAACCAGTATGTGGCAGAGAGTGAAATATATGACCGATCTAGCCTAAATTTTCAGTTCGCCAGTCATTACTTCGACGGTATGCCCAGCAATTTTCACTCGATTACCCGCCAACCTGCAGTACATGGTGCCGCCACGTCGGGATATCTGGCGTCCGACCAACTCATTTTTATCGAACCGCTCCCCCCCAGTAGGGCATGAGTATCGTGTGTGACGAACCTGTTGCTGGATCTTCATTGATTCCGGCAGTTGGTACGAAAAATCGGCTCACAAAGTCATACAGGTCGGATTCGGCGGGTGCCGTCGCCGCGAGCCATGGGTATCTTAGCTTCGCCACGGTTGCGAAGTCAGGTCGCAGCGCCGCCACTTGAGATTCGTTGTCGAACACGGCAATAGTTGTGTTCGCAAACAGCACGTCACGCGGGCTTGCGTTCAGGGCTTTCTTTACAGCCGCTATTTCAACGATATCGACCACTTGAACTGGTGGATTGGACGGAAAATCTAGCTCAAGCATGCCGTTTCGCCGTGCTACACCGAGTGCGCCGCTGCGGGTGTGAAACCTGACGGCATTGAGTTCAGGGTTGAATCTGGAAAGGACAACGTGCCCGGATGCGAGTGTCGCGTGGCCGCAGAGATCGACTTCGACCGTCGGCGTGAACCATCTCAGATCGAACTCGCCGATCTTGTCCCCACGGGGTACAAAGAATGCCGTTTCCGAAACGTTCATCTCAGCCGCAATTGCCTGCAACGTATCGTCAGGTATCCATTCTTCAAGTGGGCAGACCACAGCCGGATTTCCGGAGAATGGCTCGTCGGTAAATGCGTCTATCTGGATGACAGGTATCTTCATATGACTCGGGTGAAGTATCTTCGTATTACCAGTTGTTGCCACCGGTCCACGGGTATTTTTCTAGTTCAGACTCGATCAAATCGGAACCCAGGCCCGGCCGGTCGTGAACCTTAAGATAGCCATCGGTAATCTCGAACGGATGACTCATTATGTCGTCTCGCCACGGCGCGTCGTCGTTGATGAACTCGAGAGTCAAGAAGTTGGGAATAACAGCGCAGATGTTTGCCGAAACCAAAGTATTCATCGGGGAATGGCAGTTGTGTGGCGCCACTGCAACATCGTATACGTGAGCCAGATCACAGATCTTCTTACCCATAGTGATACCGTTCCAGGCGAAATCGGGCATGATTATGTCCTGGGCATGTGCTTCGAAGAAAGGGCGATACTCCTCAGGACCCATCAGGCTTTCACCGTGGCAGATCGTCGTTGCTGTAGATTCACGAACAGTACGAAGCGAACCGGGATCCCAAGTTTCGGTCTCCAGCCACATCATGTCGAACGGTTCGAGCGCCCGTGCAAGCCTGATCGCCCCACCCAGACGGAAACTGAGGGCAGTGTCGAGCGCAATGCCGATCTCCGGGCCGAGCGCTTCTCTGAATGTGCGGATAACTGCGATTGCGTTCTGTATCTGCTGATAAGTGATCTGACCGCTGTTCCCAACCCCGTTTCGTCTGGACGGTAACTGCGGGAGATCATCAAGAGTCAGGATATTGGTTTTTATTCCGGAGAATCCCTGGTCGAGGACTTCCTGGCAAAGTTGCCGGACTCCGTCCAACGTCGATAACTTTGGGACCCCGAGTCGATCCGAGTGTCGTCCCCGATCAGAACCGCAATGCGACCAGTAGAGTTGTAACTCATCGCGCATCTTCCCGCCGAGAAGTTGCCAGACCGGGGCATCGAGAGCCTTCCCTCGAATGTCCCATAGTGCCGAGTCGATGCCCGACATTGCCTTGTAGGCAATACCGCCTCGCTGACGCACCATGAACGAGGCGTTGTCCCACCACGCCGCCTCAGACGCCATCGGATCCTTGCCAATCATGTTCTCGCCGAGTTGATCCACAGTTGCAGCAACTGAGTACGCTGCCTGCCATTCGGTACAGTCGCCCCAGCCGACGATGCCGGCGTCCGTCTCGATCTTCACGAATGTCCACGGCCTGAATACGCCATCGACTATGAACGTCTTTACACGGGTGATCTTCACTTCAAACTCCTCAAATCTTGGCAACTGTCGACTTCATCTTCGTCATCGTCCATCGCTCCACCTGACGGAGTTTCGCTGTACTCGTATCGCCGTACGCCCGGCATGGCGAACCAGATTATTACGACGACTGCGACTCCGACAAACCCGCCCACGACCATAGTGGCACCAGCCCCGATTGCCGCTGAGACGAAAGCAACCTCCATCTGGCCGATGTTGTTAGCGCTCATCGCAGCGAACGAGTGAGCGCTTGATGCTCGCCCGATCAGCCGGTCGGGTGTGGTCAACTGAACTATCGCCTGACGCATCGTCATTCCAACTGAGTCAGTTGCGCCAAGTAGGGCGACGATGAGCAGCCCGACCCAGAAGATGGGATTCAATCCAAATGCGACCAGCCCAATCGCATAGATCATGGTCGCAGCGAGAACGATTCGGCCTTTATGACGAATCTTCTCAGTGAAGAACACCAGCATGGAACCTCCCACACCGCCCAATGCGTTTGCGGAACCGAGGAGGGCAGTCCCTTCAGCACCCATGCCATAGAGACCGCTGGCGAACAGTGGGAACAACATTCGGTAAAAACTGACCACCGTAACTCCGATATCAAGCAGGTAGAGCCCGGGTAGTATCGGGTGCTTTCGTACGAATGTCGCCCCTTCGCGTATCGCCTCGACCTTGCTCTTAGCGATCGTGTCGGGGTCTGGGGCACCGCTGGCCGATATCAATGCAGGAGCGATCATGCTGACTCCCGCGAAGATAGTTCCAACGAGGAACGTTGTGGTGACGCCGAACTGAATGAACAACACACCGAACAGTAGCGGCGCAATAATCTGGCCGATCTGGAATGAGGCAGTCTGGAAGGTTACGGCGTTGGTTGTGTGCGAGCGAGGGATAACCCGGGGTAGCATCGCCGGACGTGCCGAGTTCCCAAGCATATTCACAATTCCGGTTACACCGGTCACTGTGAATATCATCCACGGTGCCAGTGTGTCGTTCAGGGCTGCAAGCGTGAGTAGCAGCATCGCCATGAACGAGACTGACTGCGTAAGTACCATCAACTTTTTTCGGTCGATGATGTCGGCGAGCAGCCCTCCGTAGACGACAACTGGCACCTGAATGAACTGAATAGCGCCTAGGATTCCGAGATCGACGGCGGATCCGGTCTCATCGAACAGCCATTGCGTACTGGTGAACAACCTCAGTTGCATGGCGATCAGCATTCCCATGCCCGAAAGCCAGAGCAGCGTGTAGTCGCGGAATGCGAGCGACGACCACGGTCTTAGTTGCTTGCGATGCGGAAGAGTTTCTTCCGGTTCAGGAGCTTCACTAGAGGATTCGGTCGGTTTCAAGTTGCTTTTCTGCTGGTACTGCCGTGACCTGCGGCATCTTAGCACCGCCCCAGCAGCAACCAGTGAGCAACTTACCCTACCTGTTGGTGGCTACCTGGCGTTTGCGGCTATCAGCCCACGAACCTCTTGAGACAATCGTGACAGTGAGATCGCTCCGATGATGGTATTGTGAATCCGACCATCGCTATTCAGCAAGAAGGTGGAAGGCATGCTTGCAACCTGCCATTCGGGAACTACGCTGCGATTGTCCGTGTTGCCGGTTACATAGGTGATTCCGAACTCTTCAGCAAGGCTCTTGCCTTCGCGGTAACTTCCCAGCCCGACGTACGGTCCGATATCCACTCCGACGAATAGAACCTGATCACGGTACTCACGCCAGGTTGCTTCTAATGTCGGCATTTCAGCGCGGCAGGGCGGACAGTTTCCTGCCCAGAAGTTCAGAAGAATCGGTCGATCCTCGTTGGCAACAAGTTCGTCGAACGAGATTGATTGCACCCCAACTTCATCGGCACCAGTGTAGATGTTGATTACGAAATCGCCGTTGTTGCCGGAATCCTCACCGGCGTTGCATGCTGCAAATACGATAGTTACGGACAATAGCAACAATGCCATGAGCGCAGGCTTAGCTCGGAGATGATGCATTTAATTCCTAATCAGTACGCCCTCAAGGGCGTATTCGTATGTCCGCACGATCGAAACCGTAGATTCGATGCAGCAGTTTGTATTTCGATGCGGATGCAGATCTTGTTGATGAAGTTCCGGTGATAGATTGGCTCGACGGTCACAAATTACCGACTATTGTGACCGTTTATCTGTACTTCAATCAATTCATGGAGAGATGGCATGGGTGAGTTCGACAGTAAATCTGTGATTGTCACTGGTGGAGCGCTCGGGATCGGCGGTGCCGCGTCAGAAGCCTTCGCTCACGAAGGTGCAAGCGTGACAATTCTCGATTGGAATTTAGAGGCAGGGGACGAGATTGTCGCGCGAATTACTTCAGCCGGTGGCACCGCGCAGTTCGTGCATGGTGACGCAGGAACGTCAAAAGGCTGTCGCTCAACCGTCGATGCTGCGGTAAAAGAGCACGGTGGTGTCGATATCGTATTCAACAATGTCGGAATCCAGCCACCAGACTCGTATGTCGATGCTGTGGAACTCCCAGAAGAAACCTGGGACAAAATTATTTCTGTGAATTTGAAAAGTCGGTTTCTGATGGCTAAATACTCTGTCCCGCACATGCGTAAGGCAGGTGGGGGAGTGATTATTTCGTCGGCGAGCGTACAGGGGCTTCAGTCGATGGGAGGCGTTTCCGCCTATGCTGCATCGAAAGGCGGGGATCTCTCGTTGATGCGCCAGATGTCATTGGACTTCGCCAGCGACAATATCCGGGTTGTCTGCGTGAACCCCGGGGCTATCGATACTCCGTTGGTACGAAATGCGATCGCGGGTACTGGTGGCAATCTCGAAGATGAGTTACTTGCGACAGGGAAGGCGCACCCGCTGGGCCGAATCGGCCAGCCTGAGGATATCGCGAACATGGTTCTGTTCCTTGCGAGCGATAAAGCATCGTTCATCACCGGATCGTACTTCAATGTCGATGGAGGGCTGATGGCTCTCGGCGCCTGGGCAAGTACCGTTGGCTCAGAAGGCTCCGGCTAACTGGTACTGCGTTTTCGACTACGAGTCTTATTGGGTTTGGGTGGCAGCGCCCCAGCATATTCGCTCGCTTCGTCGAGCCATCCAATTAACACGTCGTCTTCTGCAATCCGTTCGCTATCGAGAAGTATGTACTCGCGCATCGGCCTGCCGCCCATCGGATCGAACTTCTCCGCCATGCCAGATTCGATCAGTTCCGATGTTCGCTTTGCCCCAACGCGAACCATGATCGCTTCACCCCAGGCCCCGGCAAACATCATGCCGTTTGATTCAAGGAACCACGCCGCACTGCCGAACATGTTCTTTCGGTGAACGGGAGCGACTGAGAGTAAGCCGGCGACTCGTTCGATCAGCGCATCATCTTTTTTTACCCAGGCTTCCATTTTGGTGTTTATCTTAGCTTCAGGCTAACTTGTGGATTAGCGATATTGTCGATTTACCGAATCTCCGACTGGCACTAATCTGACCGAAAAAACTGAGATCGCCGTCGTTGGATGGCACTATTTCGTCAAGAAATTGATCTAGATATAGGCGATTGAGTTGTCGGGGTTCACTCTGTCGCCTCGATGCCACGACCGTTTGTATGGTCTATTGCTGAACTCTTCCTCGACAATGTCGATTCCCAGTCCCGGACCTTCGGGAATCGGGTAATAACCGTCAATCGGTTGTACTACATTCGTCACTGATGCAATCTCGAACGCATTGAGCATCCGCGACTCCTGAACTAGAAAGTTCGGGGTTGCTGCATCGAAATGCAGATTGGTAACGCTGGCGAGAGGTCCCATCGGGTTGTGAGGAGCTATCACGAGATCGTGCGCTTCTGCCAGAAACGCTATTTTTCGCATTTCAGTAAGACCACCGACGATACAAACCTCGGGCTGGATGATATCGACAGCGCCTTCGCGTATCAGGTCCCACAGTTCAAATTTCGTGTACAGACACTCGCCCGTGGCGAGCGCACATGGCATCTGTTTTCGTAGCCTGCCCATTTCGTACCGGTTTTCCATGCGAATTGGCTCTTCCATGAACCATGGATTGAACTCCATAAGCGCGTCGGTGAGTTCGAGCGCCCTGATCGGCTCGAAGATGGCGGCGTGGGCATCGAACCCGACATCGATATCCTCACCGACAGCGGCTCGGACTGCTTTGAACCTGGCATTCGCATCGATAACCGCATCGTTCCAACGCATCTCGCGCCAGTTCGGAGCCAGTGGGCTCGCCTTGAGCGCTGTGTAGCCCATGTCGACGTACTTGCTCGCATCTTCAGCAAGTTCCGCTGGGCTGTCGCCGTGAATATCCCAGTAAGCACGGACCCTGTCTCGAACCCTGCCTCCCATCAGTTCGTAGATTGGCTTGTCCAGCGCTTTGCCTGTGATGTCCCACAGTGACACGTCGATTGCTGAAAGAGCGGCAAGACCAGACGACCCGATAGGGAACCTCGCGCCCTGATAGCACAGAGCCCAGTTGCGCTCGATCTCAGTTGGGTCCTGTCCCAGGAGTTGCTCGGCGAAGTATTCGACCCAGATAGTCGAAGCCATGTCTGGACCGACGTGGTAAACCTCACCGACACCATGGATACCAGCATCAGTGTGCGTTCGGACGTAAACGAGGTTGCCGCCAGTCGGATCAGTGCCAATTAGAGTTTCGATATTCGTTATTTTCATACTCAATCTTCTGTGTTGAGACGCTATGCGGTTTAGAACGTTGCCAGAGGAATTCAGGTGAGGGCCATCGCTGTACGTCGTGAAACCACTGTCCTAATTAACCGGGGGATTTGCGGCGATGGCTTCGTGATTCAAAGTCATACCCAATCCCGGCTGAGTTGGTAGCTCGAAGTATCCGTCCACTGGAATCCATGATTCGTTTACAAATTCGGTTTTTTTCTTATTGTGATCGCCGTACGACCCAAGGATGGCGAAATTATTTATAGAAGCAGCGTGATGAACTCCGGCAGCTATCGAGAGCAGTCCAAGAGAGTTGTGAGGTGCGACTGTCACGTAGTGGGCTTCTGCCACCGCTGCAATTTTTTTTGCCTCCAGCAGCCCTCCGCAGCGCAACAAGTTGGGCTGAATAATGTCTACTGCATCGGCGTTCAGAAGTTCTGTGTATCGGTGAAGGCCGTAAAGGTTCTCCCCGGTCGCCAGTGCAACTCTGAACTTACGACGGAGTTCGGCGCTCGATTCAATTAACTCGGCACTGGCTGGTTCTTCGATGAACATGAGCCTGTAGGGGGTTACTACTCTGGCGAGTTCAAGTGAGAGAGCTGTTTCGCGAATTACAGCATGGACGTCGACCGCCAGATCCGGGCTACTACCGATGGCATCGCGAATTGCTACCATGCGATCATCGACCTCTCGTAATACCCGACGCCACGTCAATTCACGCCAGTTGGGAGGTAGCGGGCTGGTTTTGAATGCCGTGTAGCCTTCGCCCACCAACTGGGCGGCGTGTTCGCGAACAGCAGCAGGGGAGTCACCGGAAATCCTGTGGTAAACCCGCACACGATCACGAGTCTTGCCGCCCAGTAAGTGGTACACAGGCAACTCGGCTGCTTTTCCGGCAATGTCCCACAGCGCGAGATCGATTCCAGATATTGCGGACCACGCAACGTGACCCAACGGAAACTTCATCGCATTTCGGGCACGCCTCAGCAGCCACTCGATCCTTCCCGGATCCTGACCGATAAGCCAGGGTTTCATCTCTTTAAGCATCTCAATGACACTGCGGTCTGGCCCGAACGGGTACGCCTCACCGACACCCGTTATGTCTTCATCGGTTTTAATTTCGAGGAAGATATTGTTTCGTTGGCCATCGCCTGCATGGAGAGTTTTGATGTCGGTAATTTTCATTTGGCTTCCGTGCTGTCAGAGCGAACATCGGCGTAGCGATGGGGTCGATGCCTACCGGTAATTGCGGCTGTATTCTGGCAGGTTTGTTGTATTGGTCAACTTTTCTCCACGTCCGTTCGGTAAAATGCGCCACACGGAGTTGAACTTTGTCCAATCTTTCGATGCCCGGTGTTTTGAGGATCGGTCGGGTACTGCCTGCAGTGCTGGTAACTCTGGTCGGGCTTTGGGGAATACTGGCTCCCCCTGCTGTTCAGTCTGCTTCGGCACAATCATCTGGCACCGGCGAACAGGATGCAAGCGTCGTGCTATTGCGACTTGACGGCGCTATCGATGGGGTGACTGCCCGCTTTATTGAGAGAGGACTCGGTACGGCGGTTTCTCAACGGTCTCAACTGGTCGTTCTGATGCTCGACACACCGGGCGGTCTTCTGGGCGCCACCAGAGACATCGTGGAGTCGATACTTGCATCACCGGTGCCTGTCGTCGTGTATGTGGCTCCTGAGGGCGCTCAAGCAGCAAGCGCAGGAACATTTATCGGCGCGGCGGCAGACATCCTGGCGATGGCTCCGACCACCAACATAGGTGCTGCCTCTGTTGTCGGTTCGGATGGCGGCGACCTACCGGCCACGCTCGATCAGAAGGTAACGGAGGATGCGGCAGCGTTCATACGAAGCATTGCCGAGCGGCGCGGTCGAAACATCAGTGCGCTTGAAGATACGGTATTTTCGGCATCCGCCTACTCTGCCACGGAAGCGGTCGAGTTGGGAGTTGCCGACTTGATTGCAGCCGATTACGAATCGCTTCTGCAGCAGTTAGACGGTTACGAACTTATGATCGGTGGCGAGACGGTCACTCTAGATCTGGGCAACGTAGATACGACGACGATGGAGTTGAGTTTGCTTGAGCGGCTTCTTGCGTTCATCTCCAGCCCGAACATTGCGTTCCTTCTAGTATCGCTCGGTGGACTCGGCCTAATTGTCGAACTCTGGAACCCTGGGTTGTGGATACCCGGAACCATTGGGGCTCTGTTCTTGATTCTTGGATGGGCGGGAGTTGGGCAGCTTCCATTTTCGTGGGCAGGTGTGGCTCTCATCGGGCTGGCACTGGTGCTGTTTTACCTCGAATCGACTGCTGCGGGTATCGGATATTTCGGAGTAGCAGGTAGTATCAGCCTGATTCTCGGTGGCATTTTCCTCGTTGGATTCTTTGGCAGCCCCGGCATTCCGTGGGACGCACCGGTGGTAAATAGATGGTTGCTGGCGGTTGTCGGGGCAGCGATTGGAGGGTTTGTGTTGTGGATTGCCTCAGAGATTCGCAAAAGCAAGGCAATTAATCCGTATCAAAGTCCGACTGTTTCGGAAAGTTTGATCGGTGCCGCGGGTGTTGTGACGGTAAATTTGTCGCCGGCAGGGGAAATCCTGGTGCATGGCGAGTACTGGTCCGGCGAAATTGACAACGAACCCTTAGAAGATACTACGAGGGAGATTTCGGTTGGGATGGATGTTGAAGTGGTTTCGGTTGACGGCAACCACCTGCGCGTGAAGCGGGTTGATCCGCAGAGAACTGAACCGGGTGTGAGTGACTGACGTGTCGAGTAACGATTGAGTGCGACCATGGCGGACTTTCCGTCTTGAAATCAGGAGACTTCGATGGCTTTTATTAATTTTGTACGCGACTACGAGCGGATAGCTCGATTCAGACTGGGGACGTTCGAAGGAATGATGGGGCCGGGGGTCGTGTTCTCAATCCCTGTACTCCATCAAATCCAAAAGATCGATACTCGTATCACTGTGCTTGATATTCCTCGCCAGACGAATATTACGAAAGACAACGCACCAATCGAGATTGATTTTCTCGTTTATCTGCGAGTGATGATTGCAAGCGCAGAGCGGGCGGTTCTCGAAGTTGAGGATTACACGTCGGCTGTAGTCGGTCTTGCAACTACGACGCTTCGTGCAGTGATCGGTGAAATGGACCTCGATGATGTTTTCTCGCAGAGAGACAAGATCAACGAGGTTCTTCGGTCTCGTCTTGATTCCGAAACTGAACGTTGGGGTATCAAAGTCACAAACGTTGAGATTCGAGAGATCGATCCGCCGCGAGAGATTCAAGATGCCATGAATCGCCAGATGTCCGCAGAGCGTGTTCGTCGAGCTGTAGTTCTTGAGGCCGATGGAACCAAAGAGGCTGCGATCACGGTTGCTGAGGGTGAAAAGCAATCTTCCATTTTGAAAGCGGAAGGTGCTCGACAGGCAGAAATTCTGTCAGCTGAAGGTGATCAACAGGCCGCGGTGCTTCGGGCGAACGGGTACGCCGATGCACTCAAAGCGATTCATAACGTTGCGCAAACCGTGGATGCGAACACAATGACTCTCCAGTACGTCGATGCGCTGAAAGAACTCGGGGCAGGGGATTCGACGAAATTCATCCTGCCGCTTGAGCTTACAAAAATGCTCGGAAACCTCGGCGCATTCACAGGACAGGACGACTAGATTCTTTCCTGAGTTTGTGGGAGCATTTTCGGGTTGATATGACTGCCTGAAAATCGCACAAGAGTCCTACAAAAACGACCCGGTGTGGAGTTGTCCGCACCGGGTCGTTTTTATGCGTGGAACTCGCGTAATCAGCGGCAATCCGCGAATATTTTTGTGATGTTGAGAAATTCTAGCTTTGAGATCAAAATCTCATTTCTTTCATCCAGATTACATGCAAAACACAACACCAAGCACTCCGCAATTATGCGCCAGAGTCCACTATCTTTGTTTTGATAAATATCACGGTTCAGTTCAACCGGATACCAGTTGAACTTGCGGTAGTTTATCGGCGTGAAATTCAATCGCAGAAATTATGCGCCGGATGCGACAATTTCAGATCGCGAGATGCAGTTTCCAGAGAATGACGTCGGCTACTTTTTGCTGATGCCCGCGACACGATCAAAACACGCCATCAAGTTTGCAAGAAGAATGGACTGCGTGGCTTTGTCCTGGAAGATCCGACACGGCTTATCACCTTCGACCTGTCACAGTTGCTAGGCCCCATTGGCCGCCATCAGTAGAGATTTAAGCTCCCCAGGATATCCGAATCTCTGTCTTCGGGCTCTTCGTGCGATCCACAGATACAAATTCACGCCGCAATAGGGAAAACAGATGCGCTTGATTCACATTTGTTGGTCGAATGTCCTGAGGAAGCACTCGGCCGACAAGTGGTGAGTTGAAGGATACATCACAGAGACACTGAACCGGGTAACCATCAAACAACTCCCTGCCTGCGCCGTCGATACGCTTGCATTGCAGCACGTAAGCGGCGCATAATAAAGCGCAATGCAACAATATGCAGCGTAAATACTGGCGATACGCTGATGGATATTTGCCAGTAGCTTACGGCTTGCATCGTGTGGGCTCTTAAACGGCCTCCATGTAACAGAAGGCTTCAGGCGGGGCCTCTCCGTCGATCTCCGTGATTGATCTCTGGATTCAAGGGAAGTACAAGATGGCAAAAATAGGTGACTACGAGTTCCCCGAAATCGGCCTGCTTGAAAGCATCGGGCTCGGACAGAAAATTGCACGCGAATTCGCCGGTGAGGTCTCTCGTCAGGGGC
>JAJRZP010000061.1 GCA_024275195.1 Chloroflexota bacterium
AGCCATCTGTCGGGTCATTCCAACAACGCCGGCTTTTGCTGCCTCGTAGACGAGCATTCCGGGCTCCTGTAAGTAGCTGTGAACCGATGCGAGGTTAACGATATTGCCACCCCCACCAGCCCTCATGTGGGGTATCGCGTGTTTCGGCCCCAGATACAGAGCTTTGAGTAACACGTCTAATCCATAGTCCCAGTCGTCCTCTTCAACAGTGAGTGCACTGCCATGAATTCTCGATTCACCCGCCACCACTCCGAACGCGTTCTGGACAAGGATGTCGATTCGACCATACAAATCGACTGTCTCGTTGACCATGCGGGCAACGTCTCCGCTCTGAGAAACATCGACGTGACTGGCCGCCGCGGTGCCACCGGACCGTCGTATGTGTTCGACATTCTTCTCTGCCGCGGCATCATCGATATCGGCAAGGAATACCTTCGCACCCTCTGATGCGAGTTTTCGGGCCGTCGCCCCACCAATTCCCAGTGCGCCACCGGTGATGATCGCCACCTGACCTTCGAATCTACTCATAACGCCTCTTTTTCTACACTCGACATCCGTTGGAGATGGACTATTTGGGCGAAATGGTATCGGAAACTCGGTGCTTGATTTCAACACGATGTGGACGAGATAGGAATTGAATGCAAGACTTTCCGGATGTCGACAATTCCGATACGACGCGAAGATGTGACCTGCGAGTGGCTGGGTTCATTGTTATCGGGAGTGGGCGATTGCGAGATCATCGATCTTCAAACGGAGGTCATGACCGGGCACAATCCTGAGCTCTCACAGTTGTTTCGTGTCCGAATCGAGTATTCGTCCAGAAATCCCGATCACCCAGACTCGGTAGTCGTAAAGATTCCGCCAGTAGACGATGTGATCAGAATTCGGGAAGCCGGGTATGGCCCTTTCATCGCCGAACTGGGCAGTTATCGATTGCTGGAGTCGTTTTACGGCAGTTCACTGGCGCGAATGTACGGTGCAGTCGAGGATAGTGACGAAAAGACCGCCTGTTTTGTGTTCGAAGATCTGGGTGTGCTTCCCGGCGAGCAGAAATTTGCAAGGGTTGACCTCGGCGTGGCGAGGGCGGCCCTCGATTTCATGGCTGAGTACCATGCCCGGTACTGGCAAGATCTGGAGTTGGAACGAGCCGACTGGATTCACGACGCCGACTGGTCGTTCCTGTTCAATCAGAACCCGTTGGATTCTGCAACTGGCTGGAAGGTCATTCGCGATGACCAACGGTTCGAGAAGTCTGGCGGGTTAGTTGTTGCCGGTGAGTATCTGGGCGTCCGCCTGTACGAGCTTCGGGATGCTCTGCGCAGCCGTCCCAACACGCTGACGCACAACGATTTCCATCAGGGCAACATATTGCTCCGACAGACTGAAGACGGGCCGATGCCGGTGATAATCGACTGGCAGCTACCCGCGTTTGCGGGCGGTACGAACGATCTGGCGAAGTTCATGATGACGGCGGTTCCTTTTGAGATTCTGAGGGAACATGAGAGCAATCTGGTTGCTTACTACGCCGACAACCTGAAGGCATGTGGCGTCGAAAACTACTCGTTCGACGAATGCTGGCGTGACTATCGTCGGGCGCAGGTTGCTACGTTCGGCAACTACGCGATTGGCTGCTTCGAAACGTCTCCAGATGGCGAATTGGTCGAGTCATCAGGCTACTCGACGCACGCTGTCATCAAAGCTCTGACCCTCGCCGACCCTGTCGAACTCGCAGAATTTCTGCCGTAGAGGTGAGTACTGGTTCATCGAGAACCCTTTGCTCAGCGGAAACCGCCTTTCAAATCCCCTGGATGCGCTCGGATACTTCGATGTGTCAGAAAGACGTGAAAATACCGTTAGCGTCTGCGCTTAGTTCTTGCCCTTGGATGCCTGGCTGAACAGAGCGAAGCTGGCGGAGTAGCCGTGCAGGAAAGTCTGATCGCCGACAGGCCCGATCTCACCGTTCGAGAAGAATCCGGCAATCGGAATATCGGCAACCATATCGGTGAACATTGTCGTGTCGTGGTCAGGCGAGCCGTAAAGGTACTGGCCCCGACCAAGGCAACTGAACAGGAGGGCAGAAGCTGGAATCTCACCTTCAAGGTTGTCGATATATTCTTCCAGCATCATCCGCAGATCTTCGTCTGCCGCCTGGGCATCTCTGACAAAGAACTGGACGACCTGTCCTTCTTGAACCAACTCTCCGACAGCGAGTGTACCGTCGTCTTCGTCGGCACCCAGAACATTTCTGATCAGGAACTCTCCCTCGGTTCGATCCTGAGCAAGGCGATCCATGACGATTCCAATCTGGAGAGATCGTCGGATCAATCGCTTCTCGCGGGTTTCGGCTGCTTCGAAAAGATCGTGAAGAACTTCGAGAGGGGTTTGATTGCCGAGCTTAGAAATGACGTTGAGTTCGGATTCGGTCACAACCAGAGGCTCGCCGATAGGGCGGCAACCCTGGGCTACAACAGTCTCAACTGCGAGGTCGCCTGTGAAGGCAACACCGACGGCACCAGAGCGAACCGACTTGTCATTGATGAAAAGTGCGTTTGTGCCCGGTTGCCCACCACCGCTGGCAAGTCCTCCGATTTTGACCGCCGCGGGATAAGCAAAATCCAGACCCGCCAGAAGATGATCGCTGCGGAGCGTAAATGGATCGGGAAGAAGCATGATCGCAGGGCAGTCATCTGGTCGAATCCCAAGCAACTCTTGCCATGCCTCCGGGCCCGCATCCGGGCTTGGCAGTTCATCCTGATTCAGATGAAAAGGCGATAGCTCAACACCCGGCAGGATGGCTGCCGATACAGCGATTCCCGGCCTGCGTTCTACTTCCTGTCCGCCGCCAATCACACCCGCGGCAGAGCAACCGATGAGAACTCTGGCACCGAGGGCTTCAGCGAAGACCTCGGGTGCTGTGAAGTACGAGGGAGTGTGATGTGACGATATGAATACCACCGCCAGATCGGGGTTTTGACCATCAAGATTGGCCAGTATTTGCTCAGATACCTGATTGACCGCCTCCGTGAAGGAAGGCGAGTCTGATACGGCAGAACTCCACTGCAAGTTATGCTTCTCCTGCCCCGTTCAGAGCCTTTGGCTCAGTCGGGAAGTGTCCCGTCAATCTGCGTCGGCAGTTACTGTTCCCCACCGACGCAGAGTTGAATCTCTCTACAGGGTAGGCAGAACGGTAGCAGCCGCAGCGACAGTCTTATCTATATCTTCGTCTGTGTGTGCTGAAGAAAGGTGAATTCGACCGTTTGAAGACAGTCGAATGCCTAATTTCAGCATTTCTGTGGCGAACCGTTGATACTTCTTATCATCACAATTCCGCGCGTGGTCTCGCCAGTTGGTTATTTCTTGTTTCGTGGTGAACGATATAGCGAATACTGAGCCAACGCCTTGAACATGTAGATCGGACTCCAGCGATTTTGCGACATCGCGGAGACCTTCCATTAATCGTAGCCCTTTGCCGTTCAGGTCGGTGTAGAACTCATCGCCGCGCTCTTGAATATGCTTCAGCGATGCGTATGCCGCGGCGATCGATATCACGTTCGAATTGAAACTGCCACCGTGATATACCGTGCCATCTCCAATTAGATTCATGACATCACGTCGGCCGACGATCATCGATATGGGAAATCCGCCTGCCATCGATTTGGCATATGTTGCCAGGTCGGGGATAACCCCAAGTATTTCTTGTGCGCCACCACGGGCGACGCGGAACCCGGTGATGACTTCGTCGAACGCGAGCAGAGCACCGTTTTCACGGCAGATTCGCTGAAGCCCCTCCATGTACCCGGGAGCAGGAACGATACAGTTCGTGTTTGCGAGTATCGGTTCGGTGATTACTCCGGCGATCTCACCGGAATGATCGGCGAACGCCTTCTCCAGTTTTTCCAAATCATTCCACTGACATACGACAAGACCATCGGCCGTTGATTCATCCATGCCCTCAGATTCGCCAACAGGAACTGGTGCATCCTCGGGGCCTGCTTTGTCGAGAGGTGGATGCACGCTCCAGTTAACGGAGTCCATCCAACCGTGATAGTGACCTTCGAACTTCAGTATCTTCGGTCGGCCGGTAAATCCGCGCATGGTTCGGAAGAGCAGTTGATCGATCTCGGTCCCAGACGACGCGAACCGTATGGTGGCGTCCTCCATCGGAATCATGCTGAGAGCCATCTCGGCAACTTCCAACTCGCGCTCAAACTGACCGGCGAACACGTAGCCCTTCTCCATGTCTTCATTCACTTGTTTGTTAATGAAGTCAGGGGAGTGTCCGAAAAGATTCGGGCCCATGCCCTGAATGTAATCGATGTACTCGTTACCATCGGCATCCCACATTTTCGAGCCTTTGGCGTGAGTGAAAAAAAGAGGCACCTGAGCCGGTTCGTTGATCCTGATCTGGCTGGATACTCCACCTGCGACAAGTTCTTTCGCCTTGTCGAACAGCCGCACAGAACGTTCGTGATTCATCGAGAGTCTGACCTTTACGAAACTACGAGTTCGAGAACATCGCAGAAATTGTATCTCCGCAGCGGACGAAACGCGAGCAGGAACGAAGGCTATTTATCGAGTGAATGCCGAGTCGGACGGTGTGGTAATTGCCCTGGGCCACAGCGAATCATCCTCAGCGTCAACGCCATCGGCTGGTTCGTCTGTGAACTCATCGTCGAGAAGATCGAGGCTGGACGCCGGCAGTTTCAGTACAAAGGTGCTGCCCTGTACTTCGCCATCATTAATTGCCACGGTAAGCGATCCGTCGTGCAGTTCTGTCAGGTAACGGGCGATCGACAGACCCAACCCCGAACCTTGAACGGGTGATGTGTCGGCGAGTTTGCCGCGGTAGTAAGGGGAGAAGACCGCCTCGGCCTCATCCTCGTTTATGCCGGGACCTTCGTCGATTACACGAATAACCTGGTCTTCCTGCTCCCGCCGGATCTCAATTCGAATAGTCCCACCTTTCGGCGAATACTTATGGGCGTTGCTGATGAGGTTTGCAATCACGCGTTCGATACGCTGCTCATCGATCATCAGTGGGTGCAGTGAACTGTCGGCATCGAATTCGATCTTCTGCTCGCGCGCCAATATAGATGGCTGTAACAGGGCAGCGGCTTCCTTGGCGACAACCTCAAGTTGAACCGGCTGCCGGTTCAGTTCAAGGTGGGCACTCTGCATGGCTGCGTAGTCAAGCGACTCCGAAGTTAGGCGTTCCAATCGTTGAATACCGTACTTCAGTGTTGTGATCAGCCGGTTGCGCTGCTCGACCGAGGCTTTTCCGGTAGAAACATGGTCAAGCAGTTCGGTCGACAACTTGATCGCCGTGATCGGGGACTTGAGTTCATGCGAAACCGTCTGGAGAAGTATTGATTTGAGACCATCAAGCCGCTCCAACTCCTCGCGTCGCTTTGCCTCGATTGCGTAGGCGCGGGCGTTGTTGATCGCCATTGCCGACTGGTCGGCCGCCGCCGATACGAAATCCAACTCAGCCGAGTTGTAGTGGCCACCGACCAGCTTCGGCCCCATGTAGAGGAACCCGGTTAGTTCCCCGCCTGCCTTCAGCGGGACGACCATCTCGGCCTGTAGCTCACGAATTGTCGAACGCTCCAGATCACTTGCCGCCTGCAGATATGGATCGGTCGCGAGATCGGAGCGGAAAAATGGTCGATGGGTCGAAGCCAACCTGCGGGCAAGCAGGCCATCGAGTTCGATGGTGAGCCTTCCGGTGAGACCTCGAGTGTCGTAGTAGACCTCAAACGACTGTTCAGAGGCGTCGGGTAGTACAACTCCGACCCAGTCGGTTCGCAGTATCTCTCGGACGTTCTCGCCTAGTTTTGAAACTACGGCGTTGAAGTCGGTGATATCTCTCAGGTCCGAGTTCAGTTGCGCCAGTGCGTTCAACATGTCGAAGCGTTCGCGGAAGAACAACCGATCGACTGCGGTTTGAGCCTTGTGCAAGATCGGTTGAATAAACAGGCCAGTGACGAATATCGTAGCGACACCGGCAAGTATCGACGCCGCGGTGCTGAGATCGGGGACGACCAGCCACAGAACACCGACGGCAATGCCGTAAATTCCGAGCGTTAACGTGCTGATGACCGTGTATGCAAGTCCGCGGCGGGCAACCATACGAAGTTCCATCAGGCGGTACCGAGTCAGCGCCCACGTGGTGATTATCCCGAAGCCAATGTTGCCGAGAACACCCATCGGATAGATGTTCAGACCGAACGACGGGATGATGTCGCTGGTTGCACCCAGTAGTGAGACGATTGCACCCAGACACAGCAATCGTAGCTGGCTGGCGCGGCGCGAGTGGGAATTCTGAAGCGCTTTACGAATGTCCCAGATAGCCAGCGCCACCGGCGGGTAGGATGCAAGAAGAACGAGGGAAAAGAGCGGTGTGATGGCAGGAGCAAATCCGTAGAACTTCACCACCATCCCATCGGCAGTCATCCCGAGAAGTGAGAGAGCACCCGAAATCAAACCGATGGCGTAGAAACTGAGTAGAACTGACTTGTTTCGCTTGACACCGGCGAACACGTATACGAAGTGATAGAAAAATATACTTGTGAACGGAATCGCTGCCAGGGCCAGCTTCTCGATCGTGAACGCACGTTCTGCATCGGGGAACGCATCACGCATCAGGAAAATCGTTATACCCCACGTTCCAAGTGCAACCAGAAACGCCGTGAACAGACGATTAAGCCTGTCTTTCGGGGCGCTGAGTAGAACGACACTAACCAGCAGAACGCTGATTATGAACTGCACCATTGGCAGGAATATGTAGATTTCGTTCATAGGTGTAACACCGTTTAGCCGAGTAGATCTCCGAATTACTTAGCGAGACTTACAAGGTCAAGGACATCAGATTCACTCGAATTCATTCTCGGTGGAACGAGTTCATGAAGCTGAAGCCCCTGTTTTAGGCGATTATCGTAATACCGATCCCATGTCCCCGTTGGCAATAATGTGATCTCAAGGGGTCGAATTCCCAGCATGTCCTCAAGATCACGGTAAAAATCGTCTTCCTCGCGAAGTGCTGTGTGAATTTTTTTCTCGGCATCGGCTTGAGCGACGATATCTTCTGCTTCGGCATAGAGGTGAAGAATCGGTTTGCCGTCGCGGCTTTCAGTCCGCGCAGTCCATGATCCGATTTGGAGTCCGGTACCTTCGACGGCCTGCCACATGGTTTTTTCGTCGATTCGCGTGAAGCCTGCGATATCGAGTCGGTCATCTGAGCGTCCGAGGAATTCAAACTCGGGTAGCCCGCCTGTTTTTTCAGAAGCTGAATTCTTGAGGAAGCGAATCTGGTGACCGAGCCTGTATCTGACGAACGGCATACCGTAGTAACTCGAAATAACGACTTCGTACATTTCGCCGGGGACTACTTCATTGAGGAGATGAGTCTTTCCCTCATATGACGAATATTCGTCAATTTTCGCTGCCTCGGAAGCGGGGAGGAACTCTACGAAATTCATGTACGGGTTGAATACCATCCCGTCAGAGTCGCGCCCTTGAACACCCATTACCCCGCCCTCGGTGCAGGCATATATTTCGCGCGGTGCCATGCCCCAGTGACCCTCAACTCGGTCGCGGAAGACTGGAGTGTCGACACCCCATCCGATGATGCCCTTTGCATTCCAGACGTCGCCGGCGCGGGGTGTTCTGCCACTGACTGCAGCTTTGGCAAACGCTCTTGCCAACTTTAACTTGCCTCGCCAACTGAGCTTTGCTCGACCAGAGCGTGCCTTTTTATTCCGGTTGCGACGAGAAACTGAGTCACTGAACTGCTCTCCCGCACTAACGAGTACGGAAGTCATAGAGACAATCAGATCGACCTTATGCTCCATCGCCTTTTCGAAGTTCGATCGAATCTTGTGTTTGAACTCCATGTGCTCTGCAAGGGCGGGCTCAAGTACGCCTTTCAAACCGAAGCGACGTTCCATTCCGAACGCGGCAAAACCCGAGAGATACGGGCGGGGTGGCACGTTGTACATGATCGACGAACCCGGTCCGATTCTCACATCACCCGGTTCACGTGCGGTAGAGAGAATGAATGCGCCCATTAGATTGTCGAGCATGCGGGTGTAGGCGCGTCGTGTGTACGGCACGTACTTGTATCGTGCCTGCGCCCCAGTTGTGTGCGCCCACATGTATTCGAATGCCGGAAGATCTTCACGTGCGCTGGGATCGAGAAATCTTGTGTAGTCGGCGTAGGTGGTCAGGGGGATAGTCTCGCGGAACTCCTGAACACTTCTCGGCTTGGTCATTCGAAGAAGTCGAACACCAAGTTTGCTCGCGCCGATAGTGCGTATCTGCTCGACGAGCAACTGCTCTTGAATTTCGCAGAACTGATCTACACTCAGGTCTCGGAACCCGGTGAACCGTTCCCAGGCAGTATCGTGATCCCAGTCGGCAACTGGAATTTGTAATTGAGAGTTGAGTTCTGTAGTTGGAATCATCTACGTTTTTGGCCAATTATGGACTGTCCGTAAGTTGAGGACAGATTCGCTTTCAAACCGAAATTAGTGCCGATGCTACGCCGATGCTGGCGTACTACGCGGCGGGTATGGTATTGATCCGGTTAGTGAAAAGGTGGTGAAAAGGTGTGCGTCAGGTTTGATCGAGTTAGGCGCACCACCGCAACTACCTATTACTCGAATTCGCTGACGTACCTATAACCAACACCCCGTTCATTGACGATGCCGGACTCTGAAGTCGGGTCGTCCTTGAGCTTTTCTCGGAGAGTCCTGATGTGGGTTTTGATGTATCCAGTTGCGTCTGTATATTCCTCACCCCACCCGGCTCGGAGTAATTCTTCATGAGTCACCACTCGATCGGCATTTCGGAGAAGGAACTCAAGCAAACTGAACTCGGTCGGAGTAAGACGAGCAGTTTCATCGTCGATCGTTACCGACCGTCGATCGAAGTCGACTGATAAACGTGAGTCGCTGTATGTCGACTCTGGTGCAGACCCCTGCGTGCGACGGAGCACTGCTTGCAGCCGTGCTAAAAATTGCAGATGGCTGAAAGGCTTCGTGACATAGTCATCCGCTCCTGCGTTCAAGCCCTTGACGATGTCGATCTCTCGATCACGCGCTGTCAGCATCACGATCGGAACCGCAGATTCGGCTCGAAGTTTTTCACATACTTCCAAACCGTCGACGTCGGGCAAGCCTAAGTCGAGTATTACCACGTCGGGTGAGTGCTCCCGCGCAAGATCCAGCCCGGTCAATCCATCGGCAGCGGTGTAGACGGTGGATTTTGGCCAGTTCAGCTCGATAGCGAGCGAAACCATGTCCTGAATCCCAGGGTCGTCATCGACTATCAGTGCAGAAATCACTCTGTCGGACTGTTGCAAGGTAACCCGTAACTCCAGTTTATTCACTTCTAAAAGACGAATTCGTTCCCGTGAGGGTGTGTTCGCGTGCGTGCGCGGCGCTACTTTTTCACCGATTGTCCACACCGACCGACAGAATACCAAAAAACGTGCGGCAGCAAAGGATTGGTCATACCAAGATCACATTTCCAACTCGGTTTTTTGCAGATATCCTCTCGGTGGGCGTTGTGAACCTTTGAGGTCATGAATGTGACCCTCTATGGTGTGACACAATGCCGAAAGTAATTAAAGATGTGTGTCAGGTGTGCCGAAGGTGTGAGTAAACACCACGGTTATAGCGGTGTTCAGTTCTTAACCGGCTGATCTGAGCGCCACTGGAGACATAGTAATGTTGGGTAAGAGATTTATATTCAAGCGAAGTGCGATGATCCTGATTGTCATCGTTGCAATGATGACACTTACGGCCGGTGTGGCGGTCGCAGCTGGCGCAAAGGCGAAATTTACGGCATCGAGCGATGTTGGGCTTGTTGGGCTCGAACCGGGTGTCAGCACAGTTGAATCGAAGTTCAAGGTTCGAAACGACGGCACGATCAAGTCTGTCAAGATATTGACCGTCGGTGAAGGCGTCTTTGGAGCCGAGGGCGACATGGTCATGGACTCGTGTGTTGAAAAGGGTGAGCACAGTGAAGGTGCGTGTGAAGCCGCCGGTAACATCCTTAACGGTGGAACTGTACTGAGTGTTCACTCTTCGAAAGCCAAGCTAAAGGTTCTGTTTCAGGACGACCCGGTGAACCCGACGTTCCTCGTTGGGACTCTCAAGGGCAAGCTCAATGCCACGATCTCGCTGATCGCACCGGGAGGGGCAGATGTACTAAGTGGTCCGGGCAAGTTGAAGATTCGTAGCTCAGCGCTACCCTCGACATACATCTGCATAGGTGCCGGCGGAGCTCCGCTGTTGATCAACGATTGCATGGCGGCATCTGGACCGCAGCCATTCCTGGTCGGGCCAACGCTGGTTCCGTTCGAGTTGCACGTTGTTGATACGGGCAAATTCGATATCACCAGCGAGATTTCCGGAATCCGTATGAAAGGCAAGCTGAAAGTAACCGTTGATTCAGTCGGTGGCGTGACCACTGGTGAGATCCTCGTTACGAAGGGGAAAGCGCTGATCCCTCAACTTGATGACGACAACGAAGGCGATCACGATTCCGACAATGATGACGATGATCATGATGATGAAGATCATGGTGATCACGGTGATGGATAACCACCGAATGACGCTCTAGGAATTTCGATCCTTAGCTAAAGCGATCAGCGACCCCGAGAGCAATTCACGGGGTCGCTGATTTCGTTAATGCCGGTGTCTTCGGCCTGCAAGCTGGCGAGCTACTCTGGCATATTGTCCACAGATACGTTCCGTGGTCTAGCGATGAACTCATGAATTGCTGAACCGAGTTCATCGACGGTATGCACGTCGGCATGAGGGGCTTCGCTTCGCGAGCGGGGTTGCTGTCTGGCGTGACGACCCGATATGAATCGAATGGTTGCCATGCCCAGCATCCTCGCCGGTACGATGTCGTTGTCGATTCGGTCGCCAACCATAATTGCTTCCCCGGGTTCAATGCCTAATCCCGCGCAAGAATGCAATAGCAGTCGCGGGTCTGGTTTCCTCAGGTTGATCGAGCCCGAGACTTCTTGATATTCGAAATACTTCAGGATGCCCAGCCGTTCCATGTTTTCCAGAGCCACAGTTGGCTGATTCGCTGCCAGCCCCAGCAGCAGCCGCTCGTTCGACAGCTCGGCGAGTAGTTCGCGTATGCCATCGCGCAGTTCGAAATGATCGCGGGCCTCGTTCCTGATAGGCACGGTTTCCATTAGTTCAGATTCAACTCTGTCGAATAGCGCATGATCGCCTTTTGCGATTCTCCATATGATCGAATGATACGTTTTCGGCGCGAACACATCGACAGCCCAGGTATTGACCGCTGAGTATTCCTCATCGGTTATCGCGACGCCGTGCTTCCTAAAAGACTCGATGATCTGCTCGTCGATCATGCGATCCATGATTGTCTCGGTGTCTAGGGGGCCACCGACGTCGAAGAGTACTGCTCGGATCTGCTGTGCCAACCGTTACACCAGATATTTCCTGGCTACTTTCGCCACGTAGGTGTAACTCGGGTTCACGAACTGAGTCACCCGCGCCTCAAGGCATTGCGAAAGGAACATATATGCCTCCCCCCGGCTCATGCCGTAGCTCGCTTCGAGCCACAGGATCATTTCAGACAACGCAATGCGGAACGCATCCTCGGCCGGTTTCTCGCAAGCAGTGGTCATGATGTACCTGTCGTCCTCGATGCGAGGCCAGGTCATCTCGGCAGGCTTCTCGCCCAGCGAAACCCTGAGTTTCACCGTCCCACCGGTTTCAATCCCACCTCCACCGCAGATCTCTCCGTCACCCTGCCTGGCGTGCATATCCCCGACATGCAGCAAGCCGCCTTCGTGGTGGATCGGGATACTGAGTTTTGCGCCGTTGGTAACTTCCTGAATATCGAAGTTTCCACCCCATTCTCCAGCCCAACCGTTGTGACGGGCCTCTCGTTCAGGTGCAACTCCAATGACACCCATCATCGGTTCGACTGGAAAACGGAGCTTGTCGTTCCAGATGATTTCATTGTTCTCAATTCGGCATATCCGGAACTGCTCGCCAATATTCGATGGTCCGAGATAGCCGGGCATTGCACCGGTCGAACCGCGATACCGTGTCCAACCAACGGGATGCACTTTGATCTCGCCAATCTCCACCGTCAGCAGATCGCCGGGCTTTGCACCTTCGACATATATCGAACCCGATGCGGCGTTGCCCCGATCGGTCGGTTGGCTGTCAGAACGATACTGGTTGTAGAGGTCTCGAATGTCCGCGGGTACGCGATCCGCGTCCGGCCCGCGGTTCATCTGAGTTTCGACCTCGAACCATTCGTTGGGTTTGACCGTGAGTGTTACCGGATTGTCGGCAGAGTGTTCGTAGTACAGAGTTTCGGTCGTGGCTTTTAGCATTGAGTCTTCACCGCAGGTCTTCAGGTGGAAGGGTAAGTGGACGGAAGTGTAGCTTGGGATCGCACCTACGCATACATAAAATCTTGTAATAGTCCTTGGTCACATCTGAAATCGAGGGAAGTGGATTTGAGAACGGAGTTGTTTTGCCGACACCTGATCGAGCAAAAGTCCGGAGTCCGGCGCACAGAAGAATGGTGACTTGCGATAGAGAGAGGGCAGTTCAACTCAACCATAACTGCTGAGAGGGGCGTTAAATAAATCAGGGCCCTCAACCGAGATTGAGAGCCCTGATGTATTAGCTTGACGCTGATTTACGCAGCCTTTTGAATCGGCGTTATTTTCGCCTTTCGAGCGGAAGCCTTCTTAGCCACGACTTTGGTCTTGCGTGCGGCTTTGGTTCGCTTCGCTGGAGTTGGTTTTGAGACTGGCTTGTTCGTTCGAGCCAGCTCATCTTCAGCGTTTTCAGCTGCCAGACCATGTGAGAACGCTCGAACACGAGCTGTCTCGGTGAGGATTCGCTGTGTTTCGAGTTCATCCTCGGCTGATGCTCGGGCAACTTCGACGTCGGTGAGGATTTTTCGGATGTCTTCCGAAGTCTCACGTCGCATTCGGCTTGCCATTTCTTCGGCACCGGCTCGGGTCTGTGACATCAGTGCTTCAGCAGCCGCTCTAGCGCTGTTCTGGATGTCTTCTGAATATAGATCAGCATCTTCGCGGATTTTAACCGCATTGGCCAGTTCAGTATCGATGTTGAGCTGAACCCGCGTTACATATGCATCCGCGTTGCTTTTTACACGCTCGGCATCACCGAGAGTATCTTCCGCTTCCTGAAGCTTCATGCGGGCTCCAGCCTGGAGTTCGGCGCAAAGCTGTTTCGTGGCTGTGATAGCCTCATTTTCCGCGTGTTCCTTGGCAGCCTCTGCCTCAGCGCGGCGTTTTCGAGCGATTACTCGCTCGTCCCGAGAAAGTTCTCGGAGTAGTAGTGCCTGTCGCCATGCAGCCTCGGCCGATGCATTGTCGGTAGGCAATGAGCTCAGGCTTGCGAGTAGTGAGCTTTTTTTAGATCGCTGGGCCATGATTCTCCTCGTTCATCCTTTGGCACCTTGTTGACGCTCCGGCGTGTTGCACTCTGGTCGAGGGCTATACCTGCACGGTTCGTTCTTCACACTTGACTCTTAGTACCGTAGCCTTGCCTTCGGGTTCGTTCTATGTTGCAAACAAGGTGTATACGTGTGTGCATACACACAAATAGAACCCGGCAACTCAGTATGCTTCACCGGAATTCCAACGATTGCCGATGAGTTGAAAATGAATCAGAATTTCGAAATCCTCGCTGGCACGCAGCCGACTATCGGCAGCCGAATATCACACCTGGATGTCACGACATCAACAATGGACGTTGCGTGGGACTTGATTCGTGACGGAGCGCCCGATGGGTCGGTGGTTATCGCAGATCGACAACTGGCAGGGCGTGGGCGACATGACAGAACGTGGATATCGCGACAGAGTCAAGACATTCTCTGCTCCGTCATACTTCGACCGCGCGTAGCTGTTGCTGGCGAACTGTTGATGCTGGCGGCACTGGCTGTTACAGATGTCGCGGAAGGGTACGGAATAGATGCCGGAATAAAATGGCCAAACGATGTACAGGTCGCGGGGAAGAAGCTGGCCGGTGTGATTGCAGAGTCGAAAACCGGGCCTGAGCAAATGATAGGCATGGCAAATCTTGTTGTCGGAGATTCGGGGACTGATTCCAGCACAACCGGCGATCAAATGGAAGCAGTCATAGGAATCGGACTCAATGTCAATTTTGATCCGGATGCCGAGCTCGATGAGGCTCCGAACTCGACGAGCCTTGCGACCGAGCTTGGTCGAAGGCT
>JAJRZP010000062.1 GCA_024275195.1 Chloroflexota bacterium
AAAAACCTCAGCCGGTGTTCTGTAGCCGAGGCATTTACGAGGGCGGTTGTTTAACTGCCACTCGATCCATCTAATTTGTTCTTCCGTGATCTTCGCGATATCCGTACCCTTCGGGATGTAGCGTCGGATCATTCCGTTGATATTCTCAACAGCTCCTTTTTCCCAACTATGGTAGCTATCGCCGTTCATCTCGACTATATGGACATGCTGGGCGATCCATTCCGATTCAAACACCTCGGTCCATTCATCGAAGGGCAGGTTACTGGTGATGACCAATCCCTGCTCGTCAATGGCAAGCCTCAATATGTCTACCCTTCTCCATTTCTGCAATTGATTGCAAAACTGAGTTGCATTGCTTTTTATTCGTTATCTTCTGTCGCCAAATAATCCTTCTCAGCAGCAGCTTGGATTGATGGTGGAGCGAAATCAGTGTCAGCGGTCACTTAAAACCGGCCACGTAGGGTCACTTCAAAACCGGCCATTTTGAGGGGTCATGTATACCTTCTTCCGCAAGGAGGTATACATGTGAACAGGCTCAAAATGTTTAAAGTCAGTGCAATCATAGGGTTATTGGAACAGGGTTGGTCTTATCGTCGCATCGGTCGTGATCTTGGGATACACCGTGATACGGTGGCTCGTTACGCCCGGCTTCATGTTGAATCAGCATCAAAACCGTCCAAAGTGACCCCCGGGTCGGACGATCCTGATCCTCTGGTCTTCGGTCCGGTGAGGGCTCCTGCTCTTTCCCGTAGCCAGTGCGATCCTCACTTTAAATTCATAGAGGATAGAATCGATCAAGGTCTGTCTGCGACCAGAATCTATCAGGATCTGGTGACGGAGCATCAATTTTCCGGTTCCTATTCATCGGTCAAACGTTTTGTGCGGAAGCTTGGCAATGCCTCGCCTCTGCCATCCCGTCGTATGGAATGCGAACCTGGTCATGAGGCGCAGGTTGATTTTGGTACAGGTGCCTGGGTTGTCGAGAATGGGAAAAAACGCCGTCCCCATGTTTTGCGTGTAACGCTGAGCAACTCCCGCAAAAGTTACAGCGAGACTGTCTGGCAACAGACGACCGAGAACTTCATCCGTTGCATCGAGAATGGCTTCCGGTCGTTTGGTGGTGTGACGAAGACATTGGTGATCGACAATCTGCGGGCAGCGGTTAGCAGGGTTGACTGGTTTGATCCTGATCTCAACCCGAAAGTGTTGGCGTTCGCCCGACATTACGGTTTCGTGGTTCTGCCGACAAAGCCGTATACCCAGGAACACAAGGGGAAAGTAGAGAGCGGCATCAAGTATGTCAAGAACAACGCTCTGAGGGGTCGTACGTTTAGCTCGCTGGCGGAGCAGAACCAGTTTCTGGTGGAGTGGGAGAAGAATGTCGCCGATACCCGAATCCATGGTACGACGAAAAAACAGGTAGGAACCATGTTCGAAGCGGAACGCTCTTTTCTTCAGCCGTTGCCTGTTGAACGATTCCCTTTTTATCACGAGGGTAAACGGAAAGTTCATCGGGACGCTCATGTTGAAGTGGAGCGTTCCTACTATTCAGTTCCGCCTGAATATCTGGGACGCTCGGTCTGGGTTCGGTGGAACGGGCGTCTGGTTCGTCTTTTTAACGAGAGGTTCGAGCAGATTGCCATTCACAGCAAGGTTGCTCCGGGTCGGTTCAACACCAATCGTGCCCACCTTGCCGATGCAAAGATATCGGGTATCGAGCGTGGTGCCGAGTACCTGTTATCGCGGGCTGTTCGCATCGGTGACGACTCAGCCAGGTGGGCCAGGGCAATGCTTGATGAGCGTGGCATTGAAGGTGTTCGTGTTCTGCAAGGCTTCGTCGGTCTTGCCCGAAAACATCCGGCTTACGCCATCAACCACGCCAGCCGTGTGGCCCTTCGTTCCCACTGCTTTAGGCTTCGGCAGGTGAGAGAGCTGATCAAACGTTCAACGCAGCAGACCGAGATCGAGTTTATGGAAGAGCACGAGATTATCCGGCCCTTGTCAGAATATCAG
>JAJRZP010000063.1 GCA_024275195.1 Chloroflexota bacterium
AGGCGAGCACCATGATCGTAAGCCCTGCGATTGCAACGAACAATGATCGAGACTTAGAAGATTGAATAATTTTCATTCGTTTCGCTTACATCAAGATCGGTTGCGGTTCGTTTAACGCCGGTTGCCGACTCCAGAGAATAGATACGCTGGCCCAGCAGACACGGATCCTGTCCCAGATGAACCCAGCGTGCGAAGGTTAGCTTCGATTGAACACACCGCGCCAATCGTCATCAAGCGGCCAGGTGAGTTGTTCTTCGATGTCCTGATGATCGGTGTAGGTTACACGGACATCTTCGATTTGCGCCCCGACAATCTCCAGATCGCTAAGACTGAGATTTCTCAACTCCATTGCGTAACGAAGATATCCGACCTGATTTAGATCGTACCCCATCACCTGTAGCCCAACGACATCGGCGGCAATTCCGTGATGTGACGCAATCACAACATCAGATCGCATCTCATACCCATCGATCGGTCCGTTTCCCTGCATGCCCAGTGTTCCGTCAATCACGGTCAGATCGGGCACGACATGCTGCGCCATTTTTGCCAGAGTCAGGTTGATTGCCTTGCTGCCTTTGTGGATCTTTTGCTTCTGTTCAACACCGGACAATGTTCCGACCAGAATGTTTTTCAATCCCAGAGTGACGACAACATTATTATGTGTCTTCATGGGGCAGACAGAGACCACATACGATTCAGCAAGGCGTTTTGACATGTACAGCGTCTGTGGATTCAACTGGTCATCGAAGGCGGGCACCGGAATACGTTCGTCTGTATTTAAATCCATAAACTCAATTTGGAATTCGTCGGCAAGATCGCGATATCCGTAGTTGTCGAACCCGGAATCCGGTGTGCCTATCGCCGGTCCTACCGCTAGCACAAAGCTAGTGACACCTCTGGCGGTTAGATATTCGAGAGTAGCGCGGGTTGCATCAACATGCGTCGCTGCCAGTTGATTCGAAGTTGTGACGAAGTTGGGTTTGACCATAACTGGCTTATCGGGAATTGAGATTTCCGAGTCGATCCGCCCCAACGCCTCAGCGACGCCTTTCGCACGGTCGTTTGTGCTTGCGATACTGACCTTTATCAAATCTACCCCCGGATACACATAGCTGGATAACCCTGACTGGCGACGATGATAACCGAATCACTACCCGAGTTACCGGGTTCGGGTTCAATCTCTCAGGTGCTCTCTGGTGCTAAGGTGAGCTGCGTTCAATAATCTCAGATTTCAGGTGAAGATCCATGCGGTACAGGCAGCTCGGTAGCACGGGCATTGAGGTTTCAGAATTCGCCCTTGGCTGCTGGCCGTTCGCAGGTGGGAAAGTATGGGGCCCACAGGACGACTCCACTTCGATAGCAACCGTTCACTCCGCTCTCGATAATGGAATAACTTTCTTCGACACTGCTGAGGGGTACAACGATGATTCACACTCGGAAGATGTGTTGGGTCGGGCATTGGCAGGGCGTCGCGAAGCAGCAGTTGTCGCAACAAAAATTAGCCCACCGCACATGGTCCCTGATCTGATCGAAAAGGCCTGCGATGCAAGTCTGAAACGCTTGAAGACCGATTACATCGACCTCTACCAGATTCACTGGCCCAATCATGACGTTGATATCGACGACTCTATAGATGAGATGCGCTCGTCGGCTTACGTGAGGTCGGGAAAATCAGATCGATCGGCGTCTGCAACTTCGGAGTAGTTGATCTGGTCGATGCCGTTGAAGCTGCCGATATCGTGACCAACCAACTTCCGTACAATCTTCTATGGCGACCGATAGAGGTTGAAATTCTGCCTGAATGCATCACAAACCGAGTTGGATTGATCTGCTACAGCCCACTTGCTCAGGGTCTTCTGACGGGGCGTTATGACTCTCCAGACCAGGTTCCTGACGGCCTTTCTCGATCACGGTTGTTCAACGACAGTCGCCCTCTCGCAAATCACGGTGAAGAAGGCTGTGAAAAAGAGGTATTCGATGCCATTTCTGCAATAGTCAGAATATCCAATGACCTCGGTGAACATCCGGCCAAAATAGCACTCGGTTGGGTGAGGTCTCAGCCCGGCGTCACGGCCCTCCTTATCGGAGCCCGTTCACCAGAAGAGCTGGAGCTAAATATCCCCGCGTTTTACTATGAACTGCCCCGTGAGATATCAGATAAGTTGTCGGTGGCTACGAATCTGGTAAAGACGAAGCTGGGAACAAACGCCGACATGTGGAGTGGCAACAATCGAATGCGCTAGAGGTCGTCAAGTGCCAGCGACCTGACTCACCGCCACCTGAGGGGCAGCGGTGAGACCGAAATTCTCTGACGCAAGATCGGCTATGTAGTCGCCAATAACAAGCGACGACGTTGCGCCGGGTGACGGCGCGTTTAGCACGTGGATAGCCCTTGGTGATTCTTCGATACGGAAATCATCCACCAGATTCCCGGCACGGTCGACAGCCTGAGCCCGCACACCCGACCCTGTTCCAGCGAGATCATCGCTGGTGAGTTCAGGAACCAGTTCCTGAAGACTTGCGAGGAAGACATTTTTTCGGAAAGAGCGATTGATCTCCCAGACACCGGTTTTCCACTCACGTATCCCCATTTTCCAGAATCCAGGGAACGTGATCGTGCGAAGGAAGTCGCTCATCGAGAAATCTCGTTTTCGGTAGCCTTCACGCTTCATAGCGAGGACAGCGTTCGGGCCTGCCTCAACCCACCCTTTCATCGTCTGGGTCAGATGCACGCCGAGGAACGGGAATGCTGGATCAGGTACGGGGTAAATCAGCCCTTTTACTAGGAATTCGCTTTCTTTTTTCAGCTTGTAGTATTCACCGCGAAACGGGATGATCCTCAGCCCGGTTTCAACCCCCATGGTTTCGGCAACCAGATCGGAGTGCAATCCCGCGCAGTTGATTGCGTTCGTGGTCTCGAACTCACCAGACGATGTATCGAGAACCGTGACACCACCTACAACTCTCGAACCGTTCAACTCAGTGTTGAAGTGGATTTCCCCACCTGTGGCCCGAACGCGATCAGCGTACACAGAAGTCACGTTGCGATAGTCGACAATTCCAGTACCGGGGGCATGGAGCGCCTTTAGAGCGACGACGTGCGGCTCGATCTCAGCCATTTCCTCGGCATCAACCATCCTCAAACCACTGACCTTGTTTGCTGTCCCACGCTCCTCAAGTGTGCTCAAGCGTTCCATGCCAGCCGCATCACTGGCGACAATTAACTTGCCGCAAGTCCAGACAGGGATATCGTTTTCTTCGCAGAACCTGATCATCGATGCCCGGCCTGCAACACAAAAATCGGCTTTGAACGATCCGGGGCGGTAGTAGATTCCCGAGTGAATCACGCCAGAATTGTGACCGCTTTGCTGAGTGCCCTCTCCGGCATCTTTTTCCAGCACTGCCAGTTTGAGATACGGGTATCTCTCCAGCAATTTCATCGCTGTTGAGAGCCCGATTATTCCGGCCCCGATGACGATCACGTCATATTTAGTAGAACGCACTTGGTACTTTCTCTCGCTTTTACAGTAATTATGGAGAAAAACTACCACAGCGTCAGAACCTTGGTAATGTCGAATTCAACGTTTATTCGCAACGGGAATCTGGTAATTTCATCTGATGCTTGAAATCTCTTCGAATCCACCTCGTCCCGACCGCGTTACCCTGTTCGCATCGTGCATGGTCGACCAACTCGCGCCGTCAGTCGGCGAATCCACTGTCGAAGTGCTCGAACACCTCGGCGTGTCTGTCGACTTTCTGGACGAGCAGACCTGTTGCGGGCAGCCCGCATTCAATAGTGGATTTCGATCCGAAGCCCGTCCCGTGGCCGTTCGGTTTGTCGAACTGTTCGAGCAAGTGGAAGGACCGATTGTCGTGCCTTCCGGTTCCTGCGCCGCAATGGTTCGCAACTACTATCGTGAGCTATTTCGCGATGATCGAGCGTTGATCGAACGGGCGAGTCGCGTGGGTGCCCGCTTGTATGAGTTCACCGAGTTTATTAATCATTTCTTCGGTACACAGGCTATAACCGGCCAGATCAATGAGTCGGTGGCGTACCACAAATCCTGTCATCTGCTGCGCGAGATCGGCATTAACGAAGAGCCACTAGATATGCTTTCACATATCGACGGGTTGGAATCTGTACCACTTGAGCGCGCCGATGTTTGCTGTGGTTTCGGCGGCGCGTTCTCAGTAAAAATGCCCGATATATCGTCGGCGATTCTTGAAGAAAAACTCGACTTTATCGAAGCCACTGGCTGTCCTACTGTCGTTGCCGCCGATACAGGCTGTGTGTACCAGATGCAGGGGGGACT
>JAJRZP010000064.1 GCA_024275195.1 Chloroflexota bacterium
GTGGCCAGAACTCGCAGGGCAGGGCGGAACGCGAGGTCGGGCAGGCGCGCGTATTGGGTGTCCATCAAGGCGTAAGAGCCGGCTTGGATCTCGGTGGCCAGGTCGTTGATGGCGTGGGTGCCGGGCTTCAAATTCCTGGGCCTCGGCTTCATGCTCGGTGGAATTACATTTCTACTTGCGACGATTCTGGGCAACTTGCGGGTTGCCGGTGGGAAGGTGCAGAAGGCTCTCGGTGCCGATCAGACGGTGATCAAGAAGCCTTTGACCGGAGTGCTGTTCCCCGTGCTGATGATGATGGGCATGATGGTTTTGGTCGCAGCGTTTGGAGTTTCAATCTGGTTGGCCACAGAGACTCACAGCTACTGGAACAACTCCATCGCCACGGTACTGAATCCCGCGGTTGCCGGGTCAGACGTGTTGCGTGATCTGGGCGTAATCAAGGCAACTGCTGCATGGCTCACACCGTTGAAGTTCCTCGGCATGGCGTTGCTGTTCAGCGGAATCGCACTGGCACTGATCACGATCGTGAGCGTTCTTCGGTTCCAGGCTGCCCGCCTGACCGAACTGGCGCTGTCGAAGGACTAACGCATCAACAGCTCGTTTCCTGATCATTTGTTGTCGAGCTTCGGTGAGATTCAGCACGGGTAGTCCGAGACACGCTGAAGCCTGAATAACAGATGAGACCGCCGATCCATCAGGGTCGGCGGTCGTATTTAACTGCGTAAATCACTTAGATGATTGGTATATCGCCCCCCGGTCCATGAGCCGTGGCAGAACCTATCGTCGTTCTTACGCGTACACGCGTAAATGCATTTAGTTCAGTGCAGGTCGGGCTGAGATTCGACGACACAACTCTCGATATGTGGCTGGAAGTAAATTGTCGGGTGAAACTACGTTGAGTATTCGAACTTTTGGCTTGCTGGTGATGGCAACCGCCTTCACCCTGACGGTCGCGTGTGCTTCAGTGGCGGAAGTTCAGGCGGTTGTGCCGCATATCGACCCTGAAACAGGTATCGAATATGTATCGGTAGACAGGTTCTCTGACGAGGCTGGCACGATAATGCGACGTTCCGACAATCCCGATCTACCCGCGCCGAACGAACCAATCGACTATGACGCAGATTTCCTGCGCGACGCACTGGGGCCGAACGGTGAGGAAGTGAGCTACTACGCGTTCGATGCAAACCCCCTGTTATCGGCACCCGTCTACGCGTTCGTCTATGCGTCGGATCCCGCCCGTAAAGTTGATGGACAGGGCGCTATTTTCGATGTGTTGCCCGGAGAGGACGGGTACAACGATTTCTGGCAGATGATCGAGGTGCTGGTGCCGGATGACTATGAGCCCAACTCAATCCGTAGTCTCGAGGAGATCGAAAACTCGGGATTTGAACTACGCAGCACCGGCACGATCATCAACTGCCCGATCGTGCCTTACGGCTCGACAGCCAACCTTGCCAAACGCACGGCAATCGGCTGGTACAAAGGACTGCACGTCCAGTATTTTGTGTTCGAATCACAGGAAGTCAACATCGTGAATCCCGGTCCTCTGGACGTGCCATATGCTGTCGTTCGGGTAATTTTCGAAGGCAACAACCCTTCAAACGGCATGAAGGTCGATCCCGTCTCTGGAAAGACTCGCAACGTGTTCGACTCTGTTCCCGGAGATAATCTGTACCGGGCCCTATGGCGAAACGATTTCGTCGATGAATCGGAATTCGACTCAGTTTACGACTGGGATTCGTCGAAAGCCGCGGCCGAGGTAGATGTGGGAATGGACAACATTCTGGTGAACTGCCCCGTGGTGATATGGCCGGGATCGGACACTCAGTGAGCTGGAGAATCAACGCCTGATTGACTCATTGCAGTGACTATCGTAGATAACTCTGGTGGGGCGAATAATTATGAGCCAATTGTTTATTGCTTGCCATTAAAGCTTCATATACATTGCATGCTGTAATTGAAGTTTAATTGTTGTGGGCTACCGGGCGTGGTCTAGTTTTCCGTGTAGAAGTGCCTACTTTCTAGCTAAGGAAATATATGTTGACTGTGCTCCAAATGTCCTCTGCGCGGTCTCTTGCGCCGCGACTGCTCGTTTTAGCTCTGGTAATCGTAAGTCTGGTTTGTGCGGGGAGCGCAACTCAACCTGCATCTGCGGGGCATGTTCCGCCACCGACTCAACAGCAAACGTATGAGCTTACGTTCAGCACCAGCGGACAGAGTATGTGGGGCCCCGGTTCCGAACTGTCGCCCGGAAACGTCACTGTAGATGTCATCCCGAATTCACTGACAGCGTGGGATGAGTCACTTGGCGCGAGTGACTTCGTCGATATCCTCGGGCTTCCTTACGGCATAGGGCTCAACGGTTCCACCAGCGGAAGTTTCGGTGTTACGGCACAGTTCACGGCTGGGGCGGGATCAGTAGGAGTTGATGCTCCGATCTCAGTAACCCTCGACTATCCGTCACCCGAATCGTTCATTCCTGGCGATGTGGTCAGCATCACATCGAGCATCCCGGTTCTCAATTCTGCTGGTGCAGCAATTACCGCAGCGCGACCGGCGGCAAGCACCAGCCTCGGTGCTAATTTTGAGTTGAATACCTCTGCTGGAGCCGAAGTATGTTTCGGAAGTTGCACAGATTTCCCCTTCTTCCCGCCGATAAATGATTCAGGCGCTTTTGAAGTGGCAGGATTCGACGATGGCGATATATCCGTTGCTGGAATCGATCTATTCTCTGTTGATCCGACTGAGGTAAGCATCGATCCAATAACGTCTTTTTTGACCGGGGTTAGCGGCACGTTCGGAATCCCTGATGTTGATGTCTCTTCAAGCACATCTGCCGGGTCGATCGTCGGTACCAGTTACGACCCCAATTACATCGATCTTGAGCTCGATATTGATAAGTGGTTCACGAAGCTCAGTGGGCAACCACCCTACGGCCTGTCCGCACCAGACTTTGGACAGGGTGCCTCAGGCAGTTACGACCTGATCGACGTCGACCTTGAGTTCACTGTTTCGCAGGGATATGAGTTTACGTTTACACCTGGAGATGTCGAGGTTTCACTCGCATTCCCGGTGCCTGTTGATTTCTGGATTTACGATGGCGCAACCCTCGTGGGTTCTGGAACCTCGGCAACCGTTGTGTTCATCGCCGGCCAGCGAGTCGATTTTGTTGCGCCTGAGAACAATATGAGTATCGAGCCGACGTTTGCGATGGTGGACAACACCTTTGTGAACGACACGGAAACAACGTTCGCCACAGCTTTCGGAACCAAAGCCCTTGAGCTAGTTCTGGAAATCGATTCATTCGAGATCGTGCCATCTGAATTCCTGTTTACATACTGGGAGCCTGATCTTCAATGGCATCCCGGGCACGTCGAGTGTCACGAGTGGGATGAACTTACCGGGCTTGTCTGTTTAGACCCTCATGTTGAGGTTGGCTACTACGATGATCATGGAGAGTATGTCGATGTTTACAGCGACGCGATCGGATTTGCCGGTGCGAACATCAGCGAAGGCCCCGCCTACGACGTATCTCACCCTGTGAGCAGCGATGTTGACTCCAGCCTCTACGATGGTGACCGTGCCCCGTGGGAGCTCGAAGGATTCAGCGAAATCACAGGATCGGCATTTACGTTGAACCCGAACCGGATTCCTGTCGCGGTTGCGACTGGTTCGACGAACGTCGATGAGGGATCTATCGCTTCGTTCGATGCGTCGGGCTCGTCCGACCTTGACGGCGACGTGCTTACATATAGCTGGGACTTTGGTGACGGTTCAGTACCCGGAAGTGGAGTATCACCCGACTATGTGTACGGCGATGACGGCGTTTACACGGTTGCACTGACCGCGAACGACGGACACGTTGATAGCCCGGCGTTCGATCTCTCGATTACGGTGAACAACCTGCCACCTACCGTAGTGGCAGGACCCGATTCGACAGTGACCGAAGGCAGTGTGTACTCACTCTTCCCGACTACGTTCAACGACCCGGGAACGCTGGACACGCACACGGCAACTATCGACTGGGGAGATGGGACATCCTCAACGGGGATAGTTAGTGAGGCTCCGTACGGTCCACCCGGCTCTGTGACGGGTCTTAACGGCTTCATCGATGGTGCTCATGTTTATGCCGATGACGGTGTCTATACCGTGACAATCGAGGTTACGGATGACGATGGGGGAGTGGGCTCGGACACTCTCATTGTCACTGTCGAAAATGCGACACCAACCGTCGAAGCCGGTGTCGATCAATCGGTACTCGAAGGTGATTTAGTTTCTCTTGATCCTTCGACTTTCAGCGATCTCGGAACCCTCGATACCCACACAGCAACTATCGATTGGGGCGATGGATCTCCGCCTGATGTCGGCGTTGTATCAGAGACTCCGTTCGGTCCGCCGGGATCCTTAGTCGGGCTCAGTGGCTCAGTGAGCGGAGCACACGTATATGCCGACGACGGCATCTACACAGTGACGGTCACAGTGACCGACGATGATGGTGCAGTTGCAACAGATACTCTCGCGGTGACTGTCGGAAATGCATCGCCGGTCGTCGATGCGGGGGCTGATTCGACGGTAGCTGAGGGTGACGTATTCTCACTCATGACCTCGACGTTCACCGACCCCGGCACAGCCGATACTCACACAGCGACTATCGACTGGGGTGATGGAACCGCGGTGCAGGTGGGACTGGTAGCCCAGACCCCAACCGGCCCACCCGGACTAATCGGCGGGCAATCAGGCACCATCGGCGGTTCGCATATCTACGCAGACAACGGCACATACATAGTGACTGTAACTGTGATTGATGATGAGGGTGCTACGGGTGTTGACACGCTAACGGTGGTCGTGACTAACGTCGCTCCTTCGTTAGTTCCGTCGGGCGAGCCTGAGGTGATTATCTTCAGTCCGTTCGACATCAATTCAGCATTCTCAGACCCGGGATTTGATTGTCCCACCTGTGAATCACCACTCCCACCACCGGGAGTGTTGGCTGCATTGCTGGCAAGCGCTGGCTCGTATGAAGACTTCACAGCGACTATCGACTGGGGTGACGGAACAATCGAATCGGTGCCAGTCTCCGAGGTGCCCGGTGGTCCCGGAACCGCGACGACTGGTGTCGTTGCCGCTACTCACATATACAACTGGATTGGTGCGTACTCCGTGGTCGTGACAATCACCGACGACGATGGTGGAACCGCCAGTTTCACTCATCTGGTAGAAGTGCTGGGTGGTCATCAGTTGAATGTCGAGGCGCGAAGAATTCTCACCCCGTTTGCTGACGAGTCAAAGGATCTTCGGAAAGCGCTGGATAAGCTCGACAAAGTGATCGATGGCGATGACTGGGAAGGTGGAGATCGTTGGATAGACGAGGTTCGCCTCCAGCCGAAGCACGGCGAGAAGGTGTTCTCTGATCAAAAGAAAGTCGTCGAGAAGCTGACCAAAATCATCGAGAAAGCAGAAAAGCGTGATGAGGATGATCACGACGACGACAAAGATAAAAAGAAGAAAAAAGACAAACATAAAGACGATGACGATGATGACTCACTTTCGCCAGCAGCAATCAATGCCATCAACGAGGCCATCTTCCTGATTCTGACCTCAGATCAGGTGATTACACAGGTCGCACTCGAAGAGGCAGAGGCGATGCCAGTCGCCAACCCCAAGAAGCAGAAAGCTGTCGATAAAGAACTGGCGAAAGCACGAAAAGAGTTACTGAAGGCCCAGGCGGAAATCGACAAAGGCGACCCCGAGCATGCGATCGATCGTTACCGTAAAGCATGGGAGCACGCGCTGAAGGCGAAGAAGCTTGCCGAGCCGAAGAAGCCGGATCTCGGTCATGGCGACGATGATGATGATGACGACGACGACAAACGCAAAGACAAGAAAAAGGACAAGGATGACGATGATGATGACTAGTGCCACGGAGTGATCGTCGAACCGAATCCCGGGCTAACTAGACAAACATCTGACCGCCGTTCCACTATGGAACGGCGGCATTGTTTTGAGGCATTTACCACCAGATCGAATTTATAAAATCGACCGTAAGCTGGTGTCCAATGACATTGATTAGCTAATCACGCATACGAACTGTAGACACAACTTGAGGGAAATCTGGGAATGAACGTGAATGACGTATTGGCGGGACGCGTGGCCGTGGTTACTGGTGGAGGGCGTGGAATCGGTCGTGCAATCGCCCTGAGTTTTGCCAGGGCCGGGGCAGATGTTGCAGTTGTGGCAAGGACATCATCTGAGATCGGCGATGTGGCCGAACTGATTCGGGGAATGGGTCGGAAGGGTGTTCCAGTGACGGCCGATCTGACGGAACCCGCCAATGTCGATGCCGCCACCAACCTGATCAAGTACGAGTTTGGCAGGGTGGACGTACTTGTAAACAACGCCGGTGGAGCGACCGACCGGGCGGGGATGACAGATTCGAGTCGTGAAGATTGGCTCGGGGCTATTCGTCTGAATATCGATAGCGTCTACTTGACGACGGTCGGTCTCGTCCCTCTGATGGGCAAGGGCTCGAAGATCATCAATATCGGCTCTGGAATGGGGCACAGTTCGGGTGGGTCAAACTCTTCTTATCGAGTCGGAAAAGCAGGCGCGTGGATGCTCACTCAGTGTATGGCTGAGGAATTCTGGGACAAGGGCATCGACGTCAATGAGCTGGTTCCCGGCCCGGTGGCAACGGATGCCACGAAAGGTGTCATGGAAGTTGGTGGCCCTCCACCATTCGCTCCGAGTGAGCGTGTCAAAACTCCCGAAGAAGTCGCACCTCTCGCATTGTGGTTGGCAGCGCAGAAACAAGGCGGCCCAACAGGTCAGTCGTTCAGTCTGGCGCGTCGGCCGCTTTAGGTGGCGATAATCTCGGAGTGAAAGTCAAATAGCGCATAAAAACAACACGTTATTGGCTGCTGATATTAGTGTGAGTGAAGCATACTGTTCATGTTCGACATGTACTCGATTCCCTATGCATTACACATGGTTAGAATCTTTCGATGCAGCTAAGGCGCCATCCCATACGCACAGGCTTGTTGCTTCTCGCAGTTGTTGCGCTAACAGTCCTCAGTGGGTTGTTGTTGCCCCTTCGGACAAATGCCGCAACTGTAGCGCCGGATGCGATCGAGTTCGAGAGTTTTGCCGGCTTCGACTCAGGCACCGGGGTCTACCGAGATACTCTCAGAGGCTTTTCGATCAAATTGCCTTCAGGGTGGCTCGGCACGGAAATTACCTCAGACTCACAGTTCTTGAGCGCCCAGGATGATCCGGACGCGCCTACTTTCATTGCATCGGCGTATTTATTTGAATCGAACGGAAATGATGCCGAGACAGCGATGAACGATGTTGCTGACACTCTTCTTGAGGTTCGCACGGATGCACTGTTGATAAGCAGTTCTGCGATAAATGCATCAACTGGTACTACGGCTCACCGAATTCTTGTTGAGTGGCGCAACACAGCGGGAACCGATCTAAGGGAAGAATGGATTGGGTTTGTTCGTGGTTCGAACTTCGTGGCTCTCAAGGTGTTAATTCTGGCTTCTGACTACGGGATAAGACTGGCGCAAATAAATGAGTTTATCGACAGCTTCGTCTGGGAGACTCCCGCCCCATATGGAGCATCTAAGACCGACTCGATGTTCTTGGCTGGCGGTGAGATCAGGACCATTGATCCGGCGTTGTACAGAGGTGCTGCGGCCGGAATCCCCGGTGAGTTGTTTAGCGGATTGGTGATGCTCGACACCGACATCAAGGTTGCGCCCGAGATTGCATCATCGTGGGACATCGACGAGTCAGGCTTGGTCTACACGTTTAATCTCAATCCATTGGCTGTATTTCATGACGGGAGCCAGATAACCGCCTCCGACGTGAAGTATTCGTGGGAACGTGCCGCTGATCCGATCACGGATTCACCAACGGTGCTAACTTACCTCGGAGACATCGTGGGCATCGACGCCATGAACTCTGGCGACGCAACTGAAGTTTCTGGGCTTGTGGTGCTCGATGACCTCACGTTGCAGGTAACTATCGAGAAACCGATTCAGTATTTCCTACAAAAACTGACGTATCCGACGGCGTTCGTTGTGGACAAGATTGCGGTGGAGGCTGGTGGAGAGGATTGGACGGATGCTCCTAACGGGTCGGGCCCGTTCAAGCTGAAACGATGGGATAAAGACGAGGTGATGGTGCTCGAACGCCACGAAGCGCACTACACCACAGTCCCGAAATTGAAGAACATCGTTTACCTGTTGTTTGCTGGCAGGCCAATGACGATGTACGAGAACGATGAGATCGACATGGTTGGTGTTGGCGGGGCGAATGTCGATCGGGTTCTGGATCCGGCCAACGCGCTCAATGCCGATCTCTACGTTGGTGACAATTTCTGCTCGAACTACCTCTGGTTCAACACATCATCTGAGCCATTTGACGACATCAATATTCGTCGAGCGTTCGCAACGTCAATCGACATCGACAGGATGATCGAGGTGTCACATCAGGGTCGTTCCACACGCTCGACCTCTTTACTTCCCCCTGGAATCTCTGGCTACGCAGAGCGCCCGAATGCGATCCGATTCGATCCAGACACCGCTCGTCAGACTATCGACGGCAGCACGATTCGTGACCAAACGATTCCGTCCTACAGTGCGAGCGGTTCGTTCCTCTGGATGTGGGAATACTATCTTGGCGTCGGGTTCACCTCGATTGAGGTGATGGAATCGCAGGATTGGTTGGACCGACGTGATGCTGGAGAGTTTCTGTTCGGAACAACTGGCTGGTGCGCTGACTATCCGGACCCACAGAATTTTTTGGAGATTCTTTTTCATTCTGAAAGCCAGGAGAACTCAACAGGGTTTGCAGACCCCGAGTTCGACAGATTGGTTGACGAAGCCTCAGTCGAACCAGATTTTGAAACTCGAAATGCACTGTACCGGCAGGCTGAAGATCTGCTGATCGATAACTACGTGATGGTGCCGCTCTGGCGTGGGCAGACCAGATTCCTCGCCAAGCCGTGGGTCAAGAACGTTCAGGTAGCCCCGATCGGAATTCGTCAATCACACCTGTACGAGATTCAACGATGATCACACCTGCGAGTGCCCATCGGCTGCGTTATTTCTCAATCGTTGGTTTGCTGGTCGTCTTACTGGTCGGCTGTACGGCAGCTGAGGAGTCAGCAAGCGATACAACCGATCCTCGTCTAAATTCTCTTGCTGAAACGGCCGTTGTGCCGACCAACGTGCCGGATCCCACAACAGTTCAAACCCCAACTGTTGAGGCGGTTGCGACTGTGGAACCAACGTCGCCTCCGAGTCCCACATTGGTTCCAACGAGCACTTCGATTCCGACGAGCACACCGGTGCCTACGACAACGCCGACTGCGACATCGACTCCGTTGCCGACGTCTACCAGTACACCCAGCCCAACTTCAACTGTGGTGGCTCCGTTACTAAACGGATCATGGAGTCGAACTTTTCCTGATGAAATCGAGTTCATCGCCGAGTTCGACCACGGTCAGGAAATCGAATACGCAGAGCTGATAATTTCCTACAATCAGGTCAGGCAGTGTGCTGCACAGAGCGTTAAAAGCGTTCGAATCAATGCTCCTGAAGAATCCACCGGTTCATATACCTGGACCTGGGAGATGAAAAAGACCGGCTCAATACCGCCGGGGACGATTATTGCATTCGGTTGGAGCATCGTTGATGCCAACGGCGTTTCTTATTCGTTTGGGGCAAATACTATCGACTGGGACGATGATCGATTCGAGTGGCAGCAGTACACGAAAGATAACCTGACGATTCAGTGGTACGCAGGTGGCGAAGCGTTCGGTCAGAAAGTTTACGAGCGCGTACTGAGCGACATAGATCGGCTTGCGATCGGTGCTTCGGTAACAACCCCGATCAAAGCATTGATCTACGAAGATGCCGCAACACTTCAACAGGCGATTCTTTATGCTCAGGCCTGGACCGGTGGTCTGGCTTTTACCAACCAGAACATCGTTTTGATAGCGATAGACCCGGCAAGATTCGATACACAGGTGACGGGTTTGACGCATGAGATCGCGCACCTGATCGTTGCGCAGGAATCCGACAGTTGTATTGGCGATATGCCGCAGTGGCTGGCGGAAGGACTTGCCACGTACTCTGAGGGTCCGATCACTTCGAGTTACCAGACCGCAATCGACGAGGCAGTCGCGGGTGGATCGCTAATTTCAATACGCAGCCTGAGTTCCAGTTTTCCAGCAGATCACTCGAGGGCATCGTTGTCGTACGCGCAGAGCACGAGCCTGGTGACATACCTGATCGACACGTACGGCTGGCAGGCGATGATTGATCTTCTTGAAGTATTCAAATCGGGAAGCACATATGACGGCGCTTTTACCTCGGCATATGGATTTGATCAATCTGCTCTCTACACCGGTTGGCAGGCGTGGCTAACAGGCAGCTAATTGGCCAGTACGATTCGCCTGATGGGACCGCCGAGGGTGAGGACATAGAGATTGCCCTCAGCATCCTGACCGAACGAAGGAGACCACTGGATTCCTGTGGCGATAATTTGTGATCCGGCATTGCGGTCGTTGGTGCGGATGCCCCAGAACTCACCCGAGCAGAAGTCGGAGTAGATGTAGACTCCGTTGAGTTCTGGAATGGCTGATCCACGGTATACGTAGCCACCTGTGATCGAACAACGTCCGCTGTGGTCGTATTCGACGACAGGTAGTATCGTCCCGGTCGAATCACAATCCGATACAGGCCTGAAGCAGTTGCCACCCTCCAGTATGTTCCAGCCGTAGTTGCCTCCGCTGACGATAAGGTCGACCTCTTCCCACTTGTCTTCACCGACATCGCCCAACCAGAGATCGCCATTGACCCTGTCGAACGAGAATCGCCACGGATTTCGAAGACCGTAAGCCCAGATTTCAGGGCGAGGATCGTCGGAACCGTTCGCAGAAGACGCAAACGGATTGTCGGTCGGAATGCCGTAGTTTCGACCATCAGACGGGCTATCGATATCGATTCGAAGAATCGACCCGAGCAGGGTCGAGAGGTTCTGCCCGTTCCCGTGAGGATCACCACCACTACCTCCATCGCCCAGACCGATGTAGAGATAGCCGTCCGGCCCGAATTCGATCATTCCGCCGTTGTGGTTTGAGTAAGGCTGCGGGACCTCCATGATTATTTCTTCTGATGACTTCGAAGCCTTATCTGGATCGGACGAGACAGTGAATCGGCTGATGATTGAGCGCCTTGGATTGGCGGATGAGTAGTAGACGAAAAACTGGCCGTTGTTCGCATAGTCTGGATGGAATGCGAGCCCCAACAGACCCTCTTCATTGCCGTTGAGGGCGACCTGAGACGTGATGTCGAGAAATGTGCTTACCTGAGTTACAGATGCCGTGTTTTCGAAGATCGAGATTTTGCCCTCTTTTTCAACCACGGCGACACGGTTCGATCCGTCTGGAGGATAGGTGAGCAGCAGGGTGTTGTCACCGAATGTGCTGAAGTGAAGGTTTGGGAATGCAGGTTCAGCGGATATCTGCGGGATTACCCCGGTGGGGAGTGGTGTTGTAGTTGGAAGTGGTATGACCGTGGGTGGTACCGGAGTAACTGTCGGGGGAGATGGCACAGGTGCGGGCGTGTCGGTAGGTGCTGGTGTTGGTGGCTCATTCTCTGGAGTAGTTGTTCCAGTATTCGAAGCCGAGGTGCTGGTCGGTATGAGTTCGGTCGGGTCGGCAGTCAGTGTGGCAACTGGTTCAATCGTGGATGTTTCTTCAGATGGCGTTGCGACTGTGGGAGTTATTGTTGTTGAAGTTGAGCCAGAGACGACTGCAGTCGAATCTTCAGGCTCCGTGGCGGTTGCACAAGCCGTGAGAGCGAGCGAGAACGCTATCCCGATAGCGAATAGCCACAATCGTTGGACTGTTCTTCGGTCATTGCGCACCAACCCGGCGCAAGTGTTCAGTTCGGGCATGATTGTCACCTATTCGAAGCACGAAACGTAGGTCA
>JAJRZP010000004.1 GCA_024275195.1 Chloroflexota bacterium
ACTCGTAAATACTGTTGGCATCATCGAATCGTGCCTGTGCACGATTAACTGATACAGCTTTTCTTCGGCCCAGGCGGTTGAGGCTTCTGCTCCGAAATCGTCAAGTACGAGAATGTCAACATCACGAACCTGACTGAACACATGATCGAAAGATTTACTGCCAGATGGTCCGTACGAACGACGGAGAGAATCGAGCAAATCAGGGACGAAACGGAACAGCACTTCTCGCCCCTGCGCAATGCTTTCGGTGACAATCGCAGCGGCGAGGTGGGTCTTTCCAACACCTGTGGGACCGGCGAGATACAGCCAGCCGGAAGGATGTTCGGCAAACACCTTTGCGGCCTCGTGCGCTTCTGTTAGCGAACGCTTCTGTGCAGATGTTGCCCCGGCGGCCCCTTTGACAGTGAAGGTCTCAAAAGTCATCGACTCAGACAGTCTGGATTGAAGTCCTGAATCCCTGATATCTGGAGTTCCGCTTCCTGCCCTGATCTTCGCAACAGTTGAGAAGTATGGATCACCCAGGCGCGTACGCAGTCGGTCACCAAGCTCCTCGAATGGCACTCCTGTCGTAACGAGCGTGGGGAGTCGCCGGTTGTAGCGGTGGGTAAGAATTTGATCGAGTTTTTCGTCTGCCCACGCGGTTGACGATTGCGCACCGAGATCATCCAAAATCAGGATCGGCGCTTCGATTGCCTGAAGGAAAATTTCGTCATATTGCGCTCCCACAGCAGGATCGAAGGCAGATCGCAAATGGTCGAGGAGGTCTGGGACCGATACAAACCGCACTGGTTGATCGGCCTCCACAAGTGCGTTTCCTACCGCAGCCGCAAGGTGCGTTTTACCGGTACCAGACGGGCCACATAGAACCAGCCATCCCTGTCGGTCTGTCACGAACCGCTGCGCTGCGTGGTATGCGTCCCTGAAACTCGAAGGTTCCGAGAATGTGTCGCGTGTGCCAAGCTCAACCGTATCGAATGTCAGCCGTTCGAGTGGCCCGAGGTCCGAGTACTGCCTGATTCGATCTGACGACTTCACACCCCAGACGCGTTCCTGACACTGGCACGGAACGACAGTCCGGGCAGAGGCCGGAGCATTCTCACTCGAAGCAACTACAAACCACCGCTTGTCATCACAGAGATCACAATGGGTCTCGGTATTAGTTGGCTCCTCGGGCTCGTTGTCGCTTGAGGTATTCCTCGTAGAACTCGTCTGACCGATCCTCTTGAAGATCTCGTTCAGTGGCTCCATCCCGTCCATCATCAAGCTCCTCGGGTCTTCCTTCTATCGCCCATCGGCGAAGAATTGCGGCTATGTAGTTCCAGCTTCGGGCGTTGGCTTCTGCAGCCTTCCGAATTGCCAGGAGAACCTCGTCTTCCGGGTGTTCTTCCAGTGCTGCGTGGATATTGTCGGCAACAAGCGGGGTGACTGTTGCGATGTTCTGCTCATAAAACGTTACCGCATCCTGCTTTGGCCGGGCAGCTTCGGTGTCAGCCCATGTTTCAGCGGATTTGCGGGTTGTGTGAGTTAGATCAACCCCCTGCCGTACGAGAGCACGACGCACCGGTTCCGTATTCAAGCAAATCTGAGGTTGTTCGGATCCTGCGCCAACTATCAGGAGTATTCCGCGTCCGACGGCTGATTCGATAGCGGTCTTCACCTTTTCTTCTAGTTGGTGCCCGGAAGCATTGAGCATCGCAGCTACGGTACGGTCGGAGAACAGGTCATCGAAAGCGATCGACGCTGGTACTTTTCGCTGTCGATGCAATCCGTGAACTGTACGTAGCACGACCTTAAGCTCTTCCAGGGAATCGATTTCTTCAAGTAGCGAGGCCAGAAGTGGATTTGGCACTGGTGTGAACTGGACCCCGCGCGGGAATCCATTCTTCACCGAATCGCTCCGGCGCGAGGTGCGTACGATGGCGACGACTGTTTTTGGAACGACAATTCTTCAAAAATTCCTACAGAGTCGCGCACTCGCATTTCGACCTCGTCAGTTGGGCCGTTCCTGTGTTTTGCGATGATCAACGATGCCCTGTCACGCGGGAATGGCTGGGTTGGATTCGCCTTGTTCCATTCCTCTTCCGTGGTGAACTTATCTTCCCTGTGAATGAACATCACAACGTCAGCATCTTGCTCGATTGATCCGGATTCACGCAGGTCAGAAAGCATCGGGCGATGCGAGGTACGGTGTTCAACGGCTCGACTCAACTGCGAAATTGCCAGAACCGGAATATGCAGGTCGCGCGCCATGCCTTTCATCTGTCTGGAAATCTCAGACACCTCTTGCGCACGATTTCCTTCCCGACCGTAACTCGATCCTCCGTTGATCAACTGCATGTAGTCAACGACAAGGAAATCAAGGCCGTGAGTCATCTGAAGCCGACGGGCCTTCCCCCGCATCTCGGCAACGGTCTGGAACGGCGTATCGTCTACATAGATCGTCAGGTCAGAGAGCAAACCGATGGAGTTGATCACCTGATCCTCTTCGTTCGGTGATTGAATCCGATTTCGAATCTGCTGCATGTTTACTCTCGATTGGGCAGCAAGCAGCCGCATGGCGATCTGGTCACGTCCCATTTCGAGCGAGAAGATTCCGACCTTGAACCCGCCTTTTGCCGCGGCTAACGTGAAATTCAGCCCCAGCATAGATTTTCCAACGGAAGGTCGAGCGGCGAGAACAACCATGTCAGAGCGTTGTAACCCGCCGACAAGAAGCTCGTCGAGACGCTTGTAGCCAGTGGCAATCGGCGATTTATCCTGTTCTCCATCGATCTGATCGAGCGGAGAAGAATCTTCTAAGTACGGCTCAAGTGAATCTCGCAGAGGTACGAAATCACGGTTTTGCGATCCCTGCCTGATTCCAAAAAGAGCATCTTCTGCGGCCGAGAGAGCGACGTCGACATCGGGATCATCGTTGTACCCGATCTCAGCAATTTCGCTTGCAGCAGCGATAAGCCTCCGCATCGTGGCTGTGCGGCGCACAAGGTTCGCATAGTGCTCTATATGGACCGAAGTTGGGGTTACTTCGACGAGGTGCGAGAGATAGGACGCACCACCGACAGATTCAAGAAGATCACGATTTTCGAGTTCGTGGGTGACAGTGACCTGGTTGATCGCTTCGTCGCGCTGGAATAGCTCATGGCAAACCTCGTAGGTTTGCCGGTTTATCTCACGATAGAAGTCGTCGACCGAGAGATAGCCCGCGATCTTGGTGATCGCCATGCCGTCAATCAAGATCGACCCGAGAACTGATTCCTCGGCGCTTAAATCATGTGGTGGGAGTCGGTCGGCTTGCATTGGTTGAGATGCAATATACAAGGTGTGCTGCGAAAATTAGAAGTGGGAAAGTCAGATATTTTTGACTGAAGATATCCACAATATTCCCCACGTTCTCCCCACTCAAGTTCAACTCTAGAATTTGAAGGCTTTAACTGGCTCCAATGAAAAACAGCCCGGAGCTACGCCCCGGGCTGTTCAGAGATTCAGTCGTTGTGCCGGAACTATTCTTCAGATTTCTCTTCGGAGTCATCGGACGTTTCGGAGGACGAATCAGAATCGTCGGAGTTCTCAGATTCTTCCGTTTCAGCGTCGGCGTAGATCTTCGCTTCAGCGGCCGCCAGAACATCTTCAAAAGATGGGTCGAGAACGTTGGTGTCCTCTTCGGTCATCTGTGCCGTTGCTTCTTCCAACTGTTTGTTCAACTCAACGGAAGCGTCGTCGGCAACGACTTCGACAACGATTGTCGCTGAAACACCCTCTACGAGGCGAGCCGGAATTTTGTACTCTCCGGTAGTTCGAATCGGAGAGGGAATCTGGATACCCTTACGGTCGATATCACGACCGGTCATCTCACTCAGTTTGGCAGCAATTATCGTGTTCGTGACTGAGCCGTACAGTCGACCAGTAGGTCCTGTCCGTACATCAATACGAACCTTCTGTTCTCTGAGTGCATCAGCGACATCTTGCCACTCTTTGGCCTCGGCGAGTCGTCGGTCTTCGGCCTGTTGGCGCAGCTTCGACGCACGGCGAAGCTCGTGCTCCGTCGCCATAACCGCGTAACCCTGTGGGAGCAGGAAATTTCGAGCAAAGCCGTTTTTGACTTCTTTTACGTCACCGGCGCGTGCGGTCGGGCGTACGTCCTGTAGAAATAGAACTTTCACTTATTCATCACCTTGTGCGTCCGACGGTAGGTTTTGCGCTGAAATACAGCGGATCGGCATGCCGACCCAGCCACGGTTTAGGCGACTGCCGTCACACTCACTGTGCTAGATGTTGGGTTTTACGAACAAAAAAATCGAGCAAACGCTCGGATGCCCACACCCCAACCTGTTAAAAATACAACATCAATCAGTTCGCGGCTATAAGGGCAGGTCGTACCCAAGTCGATGCTTCTGCCGGCTCCATAGAACGAAACTTTGATCTATATTCGTTCCATCTGCGTCTACCAACCTCACACACGAACATCTGAAAGGTCTTGATCTAATGGCTTCGGGAACGATTTTCCACGATGGTTTGGGTGAACCAGAGGGGCCCGTGCTGCTCGATGATGGCAGTTGGGGTGTAGTCGAAATGAGCCCTGAAACCGGCCATGTATCGGTTATCTCCCCCGATGGCTCCTCGAAGAGAGTTGTTGTCAAAACAGGTCGTCCGAACGGCATGGTTCAAGATCGGAACGGTAAATTATGGGTCGCAGAATCCATGAACCCGCCCTCGCTTCTTATGGTCGATCTCGATGGTCATTCAGAAGTTGTACTTACCGAAGGGCAGGGTGCAGAATTCCTGTTCCCAAACGACCTTGCATTCGGCCCTGACGGAGCGCTCTACATGACTGATTCCGGCATTCACCGAAACGCGTTCCAGTCAGCCCGTGACAGCGGGCAGGCAGACCTCGAAATAGACGGGAAAATATTTCGAATCGATTTGCTCACCATGACCGCAACCATACTTGACGAAGGTCTCCAGTTCGCAAACGGACTTGCCTTCGGGATCGATAACGCCCTCTATGTGACAGATACGGTCACGGGGCTACTACACCGATACGAGTGGAATGGCGATGGTACGCTCGGCCCTCGTGAAGATTTCGCAGATCTCATCGATCGATCCCAAGAATCCGGGCCGAAAGGTGGAGATGGACTGGCGGTAGGCGAGAACGGATATCTCTACTGCACAGTGGTCGGGCAAGGCGATGTGACGGTGATCGACACTGATGGATATGTTGCAGAACGTATTCTGGTCGCCGGCGACCAGCCGACCAACGTCGCTTTTGGTGCGCACGGAAGCGGTGATATCTACATAACTGTGAAGGATGCTGGAACCCTTGAACGCCACCACGTCGGGGTCGATGGGCTGCCTTTACTGGTATCGAAATAATAGATACCCGGACAAACGGTCTATTCCGTCGGGTCGATCGGCTCTGAGGAGGCGAACTCGCCGTAGTTGCGATCCCGACCGGCTATAAACCAATTCACCGCCGCCGCCGCAGCGTCCGGATTGTCCTTCGCTGAAAAGTCGCCACAGTTTTCGGGTTCGATCAGTATCGAGCGGGCCAGGGAGTTGTGCATTTGCACAGCCGTCTCATGGCTGAGGATGCTGCTCTGGCGACCTCGTAATATGAGAGTCGGAATTCCATGCATATCAGCAACTCTCGATGAACTAACTGCACCATCGCAGACAATAAACGACGTGACTGCCCCGGGTGCTGCCGCAACAACACCGCAGGCAATATCGGCAGCCAGTTCACCCTGCGATAAAAGAAGGACTGGTTCGCCGATCTCCCAGATGAGCATCAATAGGTCGAGTGCCGAAGAAACATCAGCGATCAGTGGTGCATGAGAGGGATTCAGGAACGATACGAACTCGTCCCAGTCGCCGGGTGAACTATCAGGAGCAACGATCACGAGCGGTTGTGCTTCATCGTGACCCGCCCAAGCGTGTACTTGAATATCCACACCTGATTGCAGCGTCACTACGACTTCACTGAACTCTGCCATGTCTCACTCGGGATGTATCCACGCGTTTCGAATTCTCTGATGGCGAATGGTATCTCGTCTGACTGGAATTGAACTGGCTCGCAGCTATCAATTTGTCGCTGATGGGTGCGAGCCGTGCGCTTCGAGGGTATATTGGCTCGGAACCGACCAGCAATAGGCTTGAATTGCTGTAAACAGTTTGCAGAAACGCTATATCAGGGTTCGAAAAGGAAGCCGACGTGACAACCAATGACTGGGGATCGATCTACAAGGAAATGGGTGCGAAGCCGGTCGTGAATGCAACCGGCAGTGTAACGCTGCTCGGCGGCTCGACACCGGTGGCTGAAGTGAAGGCCGCGATGGATGCCGCCGATTCGGCATACATTCCGCTAATCGAGCTGGAACAAGTAGCCGGAGACCGAATTGCCGAAATGCTGGGGGTTCCTGCCGCATACATTACGTCGGGTGCTGGCTCAGCTCTGACTCTGGCTACCGCAGCGTTTATGGCCGGTACCGATGACGCCAAAATCGAGCAGTTACCCGACACGACGGGAATGCCAAACGAGATATTGATCCAGAAACGACAACGTTACTGGTACGACCGCTGTCTCGAACTGGCTGGCGCAAAGCTCGTCGAGTATGGCGACGAGAACGGCACGACAGAAGACGATCTCCGGAATGCCATTACAGACCGAACAGCAGCCGTGCATCAGGTGATGTACGAACAGAATCCCGTCGATCCCAATGTATTGACGCTTGAGCAAGTTATCGCAATCACACATGCTGCGGGTAAGCCGGTTTCAGTCGATGCGGCAGGGCAGATCTACCCACTGGAGAATTTCGGCAAGTATGTGAAAATGGGCGCCGATTTCCAATGTATCGCTGCAAAATATATGGGAGCACCCCACTCGACAGGGTTCGCACTCGGAACCAAAGAAGTGATCGACGCGATAAGTCGCCACTCTTTTGTCGGGTACGAGACGAGGCGGATTCGTGGTGTGGGGCGACCTCACAAGATTGACCGTCAGGAGATCATGGGTGTTGTTGCCGCGGTTCAACGTTGGATGACTCTGAACCATGAAGACCGTCTTTCAACTGCCGAGGGCCAATCACAGGCGATTCTGAAGCCACTACAGGGTATTCCGGGCATAACAGCCGAACTAAATACGAACATCATGGGGCATCAACCTTTCGGCGTGTTCATAACCGTGGATCCCGATGTAGTAGGATTCACAGTCGACGATCTCGTCGATAAGCTCCGCGACGGCGATCCTTCGATCTGGACGCGTGTGCAGGATGGCCGTCTCGTGATTCACGTGTTTGGACTTGGCGAAGGCCAGGCAGAATTGGTTGGGAATGCGATCGCCAAGATCGTAAAAGGCTAACTTTTCGATTCGGAGATTATTGAGTAGAACGCCCGGTCACACCGACCGGGTGTTCTACTTCGTTCGAGATGACATTCCAGCCTCAATTCGGCAGACTGTGGTTCATACACAAGTTCAGGAGAGGCACCAGTGACAGTGGCAACCGTTGGCGTGATGAGCCCCGGCGATATGGGGAGCGGTGTTGGTGGCGTTCTGAAACGGAATGGACTTCGCGTCCTGACTGCTCTCGATGGGCGTAGCGACGCATCCCGGTCGCGGGCTAAAGAAGAGGGCATCGAAGATGCCGGCTCGCTCGACGAACTGGTAAGGGAGAGCGACCTCATCCTCTCGATACTTGTTCCTTCAGAGGCGGTTCAGTTTGCGGAGAATGTCGCAGCGGCAATCACACGATCTGAATCAGAAATTGTTGTCGCTGATTGCAATGCCGTCTCGCCAGCAACAGCGGTCGAATTAGAAAAGACAATTACTGCCGCAGGTGCGAAGTTTATCGATGCGGGAATAATAGGCAGTACTCCACGGCGTGGTGCAACACCCCGTTTCTATGCTTCCGGAGTACATGCTTCGATTCTCGGAGAACTCGACGGAAAGGGAATCTCCGTGCCAGTGATGGATGGTCCGATCGGTATGGCGTCGGGACTAAAGATGGTCTATGCAGCCCTGACGAAAGGAACCGCGGCGTTATATGCCTCTACACTGATGACTGCCATGTCACTCGGACTCTACGATGATCTGATCGAGGAGATGAAGTTGAGCCAGTCGGGAACGCTTGAAGGCATGGACCGAGTAAAGTCCGTTTCGGCTCAGGCATTCCGCTGGATTGGCGAGATGGAAGAGATCGCTGCAACATTTGCCGATGCTGGCATCAGCCCTCTGATTCACAAAGGTGCAGCGGAAACCTTTCGAAAAATCGCCGACTCGTCCATCGGGCACGAACGAGTTGGAGAAATCGATACCTCAAGAACGCTAGAGAAATCGATCACTGCCATGCTACAAAAGGCTGATTAGGAGACTTCGTCGTCACCACGCAAGCTGGCACTCATCATATTTTTCGCATCCGTTGTGATCAATGCCGTGCTCGGCATCGTCGCACTGATCGTAGGCGACTTCGGTGAAGAGCAGGGCAAGATACTGATGACCTCGTTGAGCGTCTCCGCAGCGAGCGTACTTTCACTGATGATGTTTCCGGCACGTGAGCGAGGATTGCTGGGTCATGTGCCGATCATTGGGATTGGATTGTCAGTGGTCGGCTTCGGATTGTTGGTGATACTGGTCTGGACGGAGTTCAGAGAAGATATTCTTGCGCGATCTGTCGGTTCGATTCTCACGTTCGCAGTTGCAGCAGGCTACGCATCGCTGATCTCAATGGCGGTCGTTCAGCCGAAATATGCCATCGTGGTCAGGGCAGCATATCTGCTGGTCGCCCTTCTTTCCGTGATGATTGCGATAGTGATCTGGGGTGAGGTTGAAAGCGAGTTGATGCCTCGTACCATGGGCGTCATGTCAATTCTACTGGCGGCAGCGACTGTGTCGATTCCGGTGCTTCACCGCCTGAACCGACAGAACGCTTCTCACGCTGGATTGAGTGAAGGGCGCAAACCTGCACGATGCGTGAGGTGCGGCTCTGCTGAGTTGTCGTCCAGCGATGGCTACACCTATGAATGCGGCGCGTGCCAGACGCGATTTAACGCGAAGATCCTGATCTAAGGGATTTCGCAGAGAACAGGCCACCCGAAAACCGAGATTGCCGGGTATAGCGGTTACTTAGATTTCCCGGCTTCGATCTGGATATCGAGCGCCGCGGCGATCGCGGCGTATTCAGCCGCCACATCATCCGATTCCAGAGCAGCAGGCTTCTGGGAGTTCATGTAGTCGGCCCGCATGTCGGTCG
>JAJRZP010000065.1 GCA_024275195.1 Chloroflexota bacterium
AAGAGGGTCATTCCACGCGCACTGTCCTCACTCATGCTCGGGCAGGCATCAACGGCAGATCACGAAGAGGTGTTGAAGCGTTCGGAAACACTTTCGAGCGTTTTCGTTGGAGCGGTGGTTGCACTGATCTACGTATCGGCACTGTTTATGGTGCTGACTGAACTTTCAGTTCCCATCGGACCTGTGTTGGGAGGGTTCGGAATTGCGGGAATTGCGGTCGGATTTGGTGCGCAGTATCTGGTTCGCGATTTGATTGCAGGTGTGTTCATCCTTGCCGAAAACCAGTACCGGACAGGTGATGTCGTAACCATTGCGGGTATATCGGGGCTGGTTGAGTCGATCAACTTGAGACGAACAGTTCTGAGAGATCTGGATGGTCAGGTCCACGTCATACCAAACGGCGAAATCACTGTCGCTTCGAACAAGACGAAATACTGGTCGCGGGTAAACCTCGATGTCGGTGTCGCCTACAAAGAAGATGTAGACCGCGTAATCGAGGTGTTGAACGAGATCGGGGAGGATATCGCCGCCGATCCTTACTACGGACTTATGCTGATAACTCCCCCTCAGGTCCTCCGATTGAACTCCTTAGATGACTCTGCGGTCACCTTCAAGATGCTGGGCGACTGTAAGCCGATGAAACAGTGGGAAATCATGGGCGAGATGCGTAAGCGAATCAAAATTCGCCTCGACGCCGAAGGAATCGAGATTCCGTTCCCGCACCAGACCGTGTACTGGGGAGAAGCACAGCCACCATTCCGGGCAGAAACCGCTGCCGAGACAGTACGTGAGGTCCCCGTGCGACCGCCCACCAGACCTGCGGTCGAGCCTGTCACTCCAAAACCAAAGATCACCGTTGGTAGCCAGGACGATAGAGAGATGACACCTGAACTCCGTGAGGAACTGCTCGCAGCTATCGCGATAGCGACCGCATCGAGGATTGCTGACGCAAACATGGACATCCAGGCACGATCCTTGTATGTCGATACCAGTGACAACGAATAGTCCGGCTAATCCGTACGCGCAAGTCTTGAGAAGTCCTCTTTGACCCGCATCAGCCGGTGTGCGGGGTTCATGGAAATCCGCTAGTGAGCCATGCGATTTACTCTGACGCAAGAACTGCACTACGTAGTGGCGTATTGTTCACTGGGGTTGTTTAGTTCCTGCAACAAAATCAATCAGTTGAACCGGTCATGGTCAAAGTACAAATGACACGAATCGTCTTTGACACGCAAATTGGCCGCTATCTAAAATCACTAGTTCGCTTTAACCCTGATCACAGACTCGCGTGCAGTTCGGAGAAAAATGAGCTCCAATCCTCCCAAAACAGCAGATGAACTGCGAGAGGTGTTTCTCTCGTATTTCGAAGGTCAGGACCACCTTCGAATGGCTTCGGCATCGCTGATTCCTGCCGCAGATCCAACATTGCTGCTCACAAATTCGGGGATGGCGCAGTTCAAGTCGTATTTTTCTGGCGAAAAAGAGCCACCTCATCCCAGAATCACCACATCCCAAAAATGTTTCAGGACCACTGACATCGAGGAAGTCGGTGACGATACCCACCTGACGATGTTCGAAATGCTGGGTAATTTCAGTTTCGGCAACTACTTCAAAAAAGAAGCCTGTGAGTGGGCGCTCGAACTTCTAACCGATAAGTTTGGGTTCGATCCTGAACGGCTCTACTACACGGTGTACACAACCGATGACGAAGCAGAGCAAATCTGGCTTGATCTCGGAATCCCGCCAGAGCGGATCTATCGGTTTGGAGATGAAGACAACTGGTGGGGGCCTGCGGGGAACGAGGGAGTCTGCGGACCAAGCTCTGAGATCAACTACTATCGTGGCTCACTCGATGACGTACCGGCAGTTGACGACCCGTCGCGGCGTGGCGAATGGGGGCCAAACTACCACGAAGATTTCGTTGAGTTGTACAACCTGGTATTCACCCAGTACTACAGAGACCTCGATGGCAACGACACGGTTCTACCGGCAAAAAACATCGATACTGGATTGGGCCTAGAGCGGACGCTGGCAATCTTGAACGGGCAGTCGAACGTC
>JAJRZP010000066.1 GCA_024275195.1 Chloroflexota bacterium
CCTGAACAGGGTCATTGCCTACTCGCAACTCATTGGGAGTCCGGTTACGACGGAACTCGCCGACCAGGCCTTGAAAAGCCTGCTTGCTGAAACTCCGAAAGATGTCGTTTCAGTTGACGAAATCTTGAGATCAATCTCAAAGTTCACCGGAGTGGGTGTGGATCGCATTACCGGAAAACGCCGAGACAAAGCCACAGCCGAAGCACGCCGCATGGCCATGTACATGCTCAGAGAAGACGCTCATCTGACATCGGCTCGGGTTGGAAAAGCACTCGGTGGCAAGGATCACTCGACCGTTCTTTATGCACAGAAGCGGTTCGAGGAGATGATGGAAACCGATAGGACCGTCCGGCAGCATCTCGCAGCCGTTCGGGACATTATCGTGCGTGCCCGCAGAGTCAGCGTTTCGACCAGCTAACCAATACTCGTCGGGTGGACTTAGTAGACGGTCGCTGGTGGTTCTGGCGGAAGCTACGATTTTAGAACCGCAATGTTTCTCGGCTGGTTTGCGGCTTTCGGTTTTTTTGCTTTCCCCTCGGTGCGTCCATTCACGACACGATAGATACATTTCAGGCTCTTACCGGAAAGTCTCAGATGTTGGGGGGTGGGGGATGAACACAGTGGCTGTAGGATTGAAAGATCGATACTTGAAAACAATCGTCACCAACAAAATCCGTTGGTTTGACCGGCTGGCTGGGGATTCAGTGTCGAATCGACTCTGGTGTGATGATTAGATTTTGTGGAAGATAGCCAGAATATCGATGAATTACTCGCGGCAACGACCGAACCGGATATCGGTTTATTTTGACGGTGGTCAGATGAATGATCCCTCGTCCACAGGTCATCTTTATCTCGTCACATATTTCTTCTTAAATCGATTCGTTGCCAACCGTTCTTCAACAGTCGCTTTATACTCAGTCTAAGAGCGTTATTCACTTATCAACGTTGCTTACTGATATGACGGTTAACTAACTATGAGAATTTACTGTTCCAGTTTTCCACATGCTTGATTCCGCAGTAATAGAAGTTCGTGCTGGCAGTGGCGGGCACGGAATGGTGTCTTTCATAAGGGAGGCACTCGCTCCGCGCGGCGGCCCAGGAGGTGGTGATGGTGGTCATGGCGGCGACGTTGTGCTAATTGCTGATCCGTCGATCAACACGCTAACGAAGTTTCACTGGCAGCCACATTTCATCGCAAAAAATGGTACGAAAGGTGATGGGCATAACAGAAACGGTGCAAAAGGCAACGCGATTGAGGTGACAGTTCCGGTTGGAACTGAGGTCTGGATATGGGAAGACGGCGAAGATAAGGAATTGATCGGGGATCTGAGTACGGCAGGTCAACGCATGATCGTTGCCGAGGGTGGACGAGGTGGTAGGGGGAACGCACATTTCGTCAATGCGACTCACCAGGAACCTCTGCTTGCCGAGGCTGGTGGCGATGGCGAAATTCGCCGAGTAAGGCTGAATCTAAAGCTTCTCGCTGACGTGGGACTGATAGGTATGCCCAACGCGGGAAAATCGAGTATTTTGACGGCCATCAGCGCAGCTCGACCGAAAGTTGCGGACTACCCGTTCACCACGCTCGAGCCGGTTCTGGGCGTGGTGGAGCATGGTCCGCAGGCGTTTGTTGCTGTTGATATTCCCGGATTGATCGAGGGTGCCCACGAGGGTGTGGGACTTGGCGACGAGTTCCTCAAGCATGTGCAACGAACTCGAGTGCTGGTGCATGTTGTAGATGGCAGTGAAGACGATGTTCCGGGTCGAATCAGGGCGATCAATGATGAGATAACCCAGTTCGACCCGGAACTGGCCAAGAAGCCACAGATTCTGGCGATCAACAAACTCGACCTCGATGAAGTATCGGTACTTATCGAGGAAATCAGAGAGAGCCTAAATTCATTCGATGGACTTCATTCAGATACATTCTTCGTTTCGGCAGCGACTTACGAGGGTCTGGAGCCACTGAAGCAGGCGATGTTCCACCTGCTTCGGGCATCCCACGAGAAAGAGCCGCCTGCGCCCGCAGCTATCGGTGAAGAGATCCCAGTTCTTCGACCAAAGGTTAGGAAGTCGTCTGATGTTGTGGTCCGCGACCCTGAAGGACCACTTCGAATCGTCCACCAAAAAGCGGTGCGGCTGGCAAGAGGCAGCAACCTCGAAAGCTGGGAAGCCCGAATCCAGTTTCAACGTCGGCTGGAGCAGTTGAAAATTACTAAGGCCCTGCGGGACGCTGGTATTGAGACGGGAGACACAGTTCTGATCGGTGACTGGGAGTTCGACTGGGACTGATGGCCTCTTCACGCGTCAAGAGACGAGTGGGCGTGTTTGGCGGCACGTTCGACCCGATACACGCCGGGCACGTTGAGGTAGCCCATGCGGTGCTTAAGGCGTTATGCCTTGACCGTGTGTTGTTTGTGGTTACGTCGGACCAGTGGCTCAGAGAACATCCTCCCGTTGCATCAGCGGTGGATCGGTTCCGCATGGTCGAAATTGCTGTCGAAAACGATCCGGAATTCACTGCTTCGAAGATCGATATCCTTCGAGAGGGATCGACATATACGGTAGATACCCTCAACGATTTGACGATGCAGCTAGGAGACTCGGTCACGTTGTATCTGATCGTCGGTGCAGACTCGGCGCTATCGATGGATCAGTGGAAAGATGCAGGTGAGATCGCGAGATTGGCGAGCGTCGTGGTTGTCGGACGTCCCGGTCTGGAGTTTGGTGTTGAGTCGCTGGGTGAACCACACCCGGCAAGCGGGGCAGAGTATGTTGAGGGGCCAATGATTGACGTGTCAGCGACCTGCGTGCGGGATCTTCTTTCGGAAAATCGGCCAGTTAGTGGTCTCGTCGCCGAAGCGGTTGGCGAGTACATCGAAAAACAGGGCTTGTATCGCGAGTAGGAGTGTTCATGCCGGGAATTGATCGATCTGACCTAAAGAGAATTGCGACACGTTTATACGATAGGGCGATGGAGCTTGATTCGCTGCGTTTTGGCGATTTCACTTTGTCGTCGGGTCAGAAAAGCACTTATTACTTCGATGGTCGCATGCTTTCGACAGACCCTGAGGGTGCAGATCTCATCTCGAAGGCGTTCAGCGTGGCGATCGATGATTCCGGCGCCGAGGCGTTTGGTGGCCCTACGGTTGCCGCTGTTCCGATTGTTGGCGCGCTGGCGCTTCGAGCGCGTCTGGATGGCAAGAATTGGACGGGTTTCTTCGTCCGACCAGAGCAGAAAGAGCACGGTGCCGGTAAGCAGATCGAAGGCAACCTTCAGCCTGGTATGAAGGTCGTTGCGTTCGACGATACGGTTTCCACTGGCGGATCGTTGTTTCCGGCGATCGATGCCGTTGAAGCGTTCGGATGCGAGGTCGTGCTTGTTATGGCGATTCTGGATCGTCACCAGGGTGGCGACACCGAGCTTGAGCGACGTGGTATTCCGTTCTTTAAGCTGTGGGAATCAACCCCCGAAGGCAAAGTAACTATCGCGGTTTGATAAGTGGCATTGCCACGGATTCTGAGGTGGCTTGGCCACGTTTTCTGAGAGATCGGTAGTTGCTGGCTGAGTTGATGTTTTCAGCCTTCTGAGTAGACGGACGAGGGTCACTCGTTCGACCAGCTGCTGTAATGGGCGATTTCCCCCTCGCCTATATCCTCTCCCTAGGGAGACGACTCCCTGCCGCGCAGCCTTGCTGAACTTGCCTGCCCTGAACAAAGTCGAATGGGATTCTGTATCTCTGGCGATCTGGCGTGATTGCCACGTCGCGCAGGGCAGGCTCCTCGCAATGGTAGTGCTGAGATGTTCCGCAGCAACTCCCACTTTGTAGGGTTACGTTGTTTCCTAGGCGGGGGTGGTGGTCACCGCTTCCTCGTCGGGCTTTGGTTTTAGTTCAGGGGTTACCAGCAATAGTAGTGACGGTAGAACGACCAGTGAGGCAGTAAGTGCCAGGGCGATCATTATTGCCGTCAGGAATCCGTACGAGGAGAAAAGCGGCATTGGAGCAAGTCCAAGAATCACGAATCCAACGATGCTGGATGCCGCGGATGCCGTGAGTGCCACCCCGGTTCCTCGCGCAGCTCGCTCAAGTGCAATTGCTCGGGACGATGCCCGCCCCAACTCTTCCCGGAAGCGTGCCGTCATGTGAATCGAAAAGTCTATTCCGACACCGATGGAGACAGCACCTATCGTTGCGGTCACGAAATTGAAGGCAAAGCCCCCCAGATACATGATTGCGTAGAGCCATGCGACAACGAGGCCGATGGGCACGACCGTGACGATCGCGTAGCGGAACGAACGCATTGCGACCAGTAGCAATAGCAGCGCTCCTGCGGCGGCGATAGGTATCGAGCGCTGGAGTGCGTCGGTGGTGGCTTCAAGCTGTGCCTGCCGTGTAAACGCAGATCCGGTGAGTGAGGCGGTCGAGATGGATGCTGTTTCATTGAAGCTAGCGAGATCGATCTCGAGGGCTTCTCGGGCGGCCTTTACTACCTCTTGACGGCGGGTGCCGGGGATGCCGGACATGAAGATAGTGGTTTGTAGCCCGTTCTCGCCGGGGTAGTCGATGATCTCACCCACCTGTGCGGCCGTTAGCACCAGCTTGCCATAGAGTGGCACACCCTCGGCGATGGCGTAGTCGAGAACAGCCTTTTGCCCTGCGGAGTCGTCAGGCAGTCCGTCCGCATTGGCATCGACTATTTCGATGCCGGCCAGTTCCGCAGCCAGGGCCCTCGAACTTTCGGACGACGTTATGCGCCGCGTAATGGAAACGATCGACTCTGTCACATCCGGTTTGCCGGTGGTATCACGTGCGACGTACGGGTTCTCGGCGAGGTTGTCTATGAACCTGTCGATGGCTGCTATAGCGTCAGGGTCGGTTAGGTCTCCCTGCAGGTAGATGATCGCAAACTCACCGCCACGGTCTCCGACATGCTCATCGATCTTGTCCAATGAAACGACGAAATCGGCATCACTTGAGAAGAAGTCTTTCACGTCGAACGATGCTTCGAGTCGCACCGCAAAGATACCGGCGACAATCGTTATACCGAGGGCTACAGGCAGGACAACGTAGCGCCAGCGTGCCAGTGACGTGACCAACAACACAAGAGGGTTATTTTTCGAGGAACCTTTGCGTTCAGGATGAGCCGTTGAGTGTTCTATGAGAACTTCTGGTCGGCGACTGATCAGATAGAGAGGGAGGAGCAGATGCAGCGCTATCGTGCTAGCAAGAATTACCAGTTCGAGGCCGTTCGGCAGAACCCCGCGGGCGACGATGAATACGACGGATACACCCGAAAGTATGGCAACGTTGATCGAGGTGATGAATAGACTTGCCGACGCCAGCCTGCCGGTTCGGGCTCGACGACCGATTCGGATCAGATCGATCTCCATCATGGCCAGTGGTGCGACGATTCCGAGGATTACGAATGACGATGCGATCGCGACTGCGGCTGCGACGCTGAAGTGAACGACCGACTCGATGCCCGACGAGGTGTTGGAGAGGAAAGCAAGGCTGTCGGAGGCAAAAGCGAGTGCGAGAGCACCCATGACGCCACCGAGTCCGATGACGAACGCCTTACGCGGTTCGAACCCGAGTAACCTCTCTTCTTCATATCGTTTCAGGGCATGAACAGCGAAGTCGACTCCGAGGGCGATCATCGCTACTGGCACAATGAGTTCGATGATCAGCCCTCCCTCAAGACCGATCAGGTTTGAAATTCCTTTCAGCCAGAGCATCAGAATGCCGAGGCCGGCACCGGTGAGTGCCATCGCCCAGTAGGAGCGTAGCGCGATACCGACGACGATGATTGCGCCGATGACGGTGAACATGATGAAGATGCCCGCAATCGCACCTTGATCTTCGCTTTCCAGCGACACGTCGATGGCGATGCCCCACACACGGTTCTGAATCTGATCGCCGCGCAAGAGTTCCTGGACATTGCGGTTGAACTCTTCCTTGTCGCGAACGATGTCACCAGCACCAAGTCCGATCTGCTGTGTTCCTCCCCCGAGTTTCTGATTGTCGGCGACGCTGAACGAAAGGATCGCTGGCGCGGTCCACCACGTGATCTCCTGCCCGAACACGATGCGCTGTTCACTCGTAGCCTTTTCTGAGATCACCTCTCTCAGTCCAACTGTTAGCGGATTGATGAATAACAGGTGAATGACCAGTTTTACTTCCTCGTCGGTGGCCTCGGAAAGACTGGGTGCAAGGCGTGGATCGCTACGAAAAGCTTCATCAACAGCATCAGCAAGGGTGTCGATACCGTTGACGACACGACCGGTTTCCGGGTCGACTCTGTTA
>JAJRZP010000067.1 GCA_024275195.1 Chloroflexota bacterium
ATGACTGCAGGTGGGCGATGTCGGTCCAACCTTTGACAGTCTCATCAGGATCCCAGTAAGCCAAGGCCATCTTCGCCACCGTTCCCGGCACGAAGATCGCATCGTCCGGGTCGCCTGTGTCCAGCGGCCGAGACATCTCGAAGATCCATGTGCCGTCGGCACCCGGACCAGAGCTGCGAGCCGTGTGCTCCCAGACACCCGCCAACGAGTTCTCTGCCAGCAACGAACCATCGTCTTCACGTTCCGTCGGGGTAGTTGAATACTCGTCGTCGAAGTTGCAAGGTGGATCGTTTCCACCGGTAACTCCATTAGCCTGGATGGCTATGCCGCCAGAGAGTGTCTCTGGGCCACAGTCAAGTTCCCAGTGCCAGATGTCTACCTTACCGAGGCTCGTATCCTGATCTTCGTCTGTTGTACCCATGTGGGGGGCAGCTTCAGGGTCGATCAAGAACATCACAGCACTCGCTGGCGACTTCTTGTTGTTGTCGGATACGTAGTCGTAGTCGTCCGGAACCTCAAGAAGAACGTAGATGTTCTCGGTGTCGGTTGCGACACGGAGCGTCACGTCAACCGGAGGAAGCTCGGCCCATTCAAGACCGGGGATCGGGTTGATCTGGCGCAGGCGAACCTGGGCACCAGATATGTCCTGCCAGTCCGACGTATCACCGTCAACGGCGATCGTCGCTGCACTGGCATTGAACGATACCTGTGAGGTCATCGCAGCAGCTGCCTCAGCAGCAGTGGGCACTGTGACTTCTATCCAACCGTGCTTTGAAGCCGATTGCAGGTGTCCTGCATCGGTCCAACCCTTGTCGGTTTCGTCCGCTGCCCAGTAGGCAAGTGCGAGACTGTTGGTCTCTCCCAGAACGAATTGACCGTCTTGCGGGTCGTCGTTCAGCAATGGTCGGGACATCTCGAAGATCCATGTGCCGTCGGCACCCGGACCAGAGCTGCGAGCCGTGTGATCCCAGACACCGGTCAACGTGTTCTCAGCGGCTAATGAATCATCATCTTCCCGCTCATCAACACTCACAGAGTACTCATCATCGAAGTTACACGCAGGGTCGTTCCCACCGGTAACGCCGTTGGCCTGGATACCGCCACCACCGGATATTGCACCTGGGGCACAATCAAGTTCCCAGTGCCAGATATCGACCAGCCCGAGAGAATTCTCGAGGTCGGTTTCATCCGATCCCATCGCGGGGCCCGCGGCCGCTTCGATCTTCGTCATCACAGCCAGGGCTGGTGAAAACCTGTGGTCGGCAGCGTTGTAGAGGAACTCGTCGGGGACCTCCATCAGCATGTAGACGTTGTCTGAGTCGACAGCCACGCGGAGCGAGACGTCGATAGGGGCGACTTCCCCCCACTCGTGACCTTCAATTGGCCCGGATTGTTCGAGGGTTACCGTTTGCGGGGTAACGCTGTCCCAATCGGCAGTGTCGCCATCGACAGCGATCGTCAGAGCTGCGGCATCAAATACCACCGGGGCAAACTGCGGTCGGCTCGGTGTGGTAGCCGTCGGGTCTGGCTTGGCTGTTGGTGCCGGAGCGTTTGTTGGCGGCACCGACGTTGTTGTCGGATCAGGCGCTGTCGTTGGTGCCGGTGCGCTGGTTGGCGCTGGAACCGCGGTCGACTGCACCGTAGGTGTCGCGGTTGTCTCGCTGGTACACGCCACCAGGGCGATCGCAGCAAGAACAATGAGCAAAGCCAACGCTCGGCGCCGGTACGTGCTCAACATGGCTGTTTCTCCTTTTCATTATTGTGGCCCAGGCACGGTGCAAGCCCGTGGGTAAGGGCAAACTCATAAGCAATATCGGTATGGGTGGTCAAGGTAGTGTCACCTCGATCCATCCCATCCACGACGTCTGTAGGTGTCCGAGATCTGTCCAGCCCTTCTCAGATTGGTCGGCATCCCAGTAGGCAAGTGCTACCTTGACTGTTTTGCCAGATTCCATCTGGGCGTCCTGAGGATCGCCTGTGATTAGAGGGCGGGACATCTCGAATGTCCAACGTCCATCAGTTCCGTTACCGCCATCGGAACCGGAGTGAAGCCAGACACCCTGCAGGCTGTTCTCGGCATCGGGCGACCCGTCGTCTTCCAGATCTTTGGGTGTCAGTGCGTATTCGTCGTCGAAGTTACATCCGGGGTCGTTCCCGCCTGATACACCACCGCCACCGGCCAGTTCGCCCGGTCCGCAGTCGAGTGTCCAGTGCCAGATATCAACCATCCCGAGGCTGTTGCGCTGGTCGTCCTCAGCAGCACCCATGGCGGTTTCTGCATCGGGTTCGATCAGGAACATCACGGCGACTTTTGCCGAACGCTTCCGATCGCCGACCGTGAAATCGTAATCATCGTCGATCTGAAGCATCACGTAGATGTTCTGATCGTCAGTGGCGACGCTGATTTCCCCCTGCATCGGTGGTAGATCAGGGATCTTTTTACCAGGGATCGGTGCGATCGGTTCGAATATCACGCCCGCAGGCTCGATACCGGCCCAATCGTCGATCAATCCATCGACAGTCATCGAGGCTGTCGTGGCAGTGAACGTCACTGGCAGATCAATCAGGGGAGGGGCGTCTGGCACTGCCGTTGGCGATGCCTCGACACTGACTGTCGGCGACGGATCAACACCGGTCTCCGGCGAAGATTCAGGGGCTACCGCAGTTGCGGTAGCGACATTCGGATCTGACGATTCTGGCGGATCTTGTGGTTTTGGCGTCGAATCCGGGTTGTGTACCGGAGGACTAACAACTGCAAGCGGCTTTTCAATTCCGAGGAACGCGGCGATAGTCGCCAATCGTTCGTCACTCAACACGCTAGACGTATAGGAAGGCATTCCCTCGTCGCCATCTCGCACGTGGTCGATGAAATCTTCCCACGTGACTTCACTCATGTCCGGGCCGACGATCCCGCCCGAACCATCGAGGCCGTGGCACGCGGCACAGCCGGAACCAACCCAGTTGGCGACGGGGTCTGCCGGGTCTGTCCCTTCGGCAGGTTGCCAGCCGTCAAGCGTTCCCGGCACTCCCACACGCGCTACTTTAGTTCGTGTGTAGTCTTCATTGACAGCGGAGTAGTTGAGGCGCGTATCATAGCCATCGTCTGTGTTTGCCCACGGTCGCAACGTGACCTGAGCTACCAGAATGACCATGGTGGCGACAACTCCCAGAGTTATCGCGGCCGGAACTATTGATATCCCCAGTGGCAGCCCTTTACGCATCAGCCCTATCCCCCGTATTTTCGCCCAACCGTGCGATTTGCCATATTCGGAGAGCGATCAGGATGAACACCCCCCAGACCACCAGTAGCACGATCGCAACCATCCATACGTTGGCACCGGGAATTCTGACCGGACTGGATTCCCTGTACAGCTGGCTGCCGGGTGTCACCTGGAGTGGACTGCTATCCGAAGCGATGGTCTGATCGTTCTTCGATCTGGCGCGTGCTACAAGGGTGTGGTCCCCTTCCGCTCTCGGCATGTACTCGATTCGAGCTATGCCAGCATCGTCTGTGGTAGCACTTCCAATCAGGATGTCGTCAAAGTAACCCATGAACTCGACAGAGAGATTGAACTCAATGTCCTGTCCAGAGATAAGCTCGCCATCTGGCCCTGTGAGGATCGCTACCACCTCGATTATCGAGCCTGCCTGTGCGCTCTCGACTACCGATACATTCAGGGTAGGATCTGGTTCCTGCGCTCTCGCGACCTGAACCGTAACTAATGTGAAAAATAGTGCCAGAACCGGAAGTGCCTTCAGGAATCGCCGTGGAATCGTGTTCATGACGAAGCCTCCACAACTGCATCGGTGCTCGGTTTGGGTGCCTCTTCTGCCTGCTCTTCCCGCAGTTCCCAGATAGCGACGATCGGGAGGATCTTCGTCAGGAACGTGATCAACAGGGCGAACACTGCAGTTCCTGCAAGCATCAACGACCACTCAACCCACGTCGGTGCGTAACTCGCAGCTTCGTACGGATTCAGAGGTACTCTCAACCCGCCAACCACGATGAAGTACCGTTCTAAGAACATTCCTATGTTGGCAGAGATGCTGGCGATAAGAATGCCCTTCATGTTTCGGGTCCATGGCAGGCTGATTATCAGGAGCGGAAATATCAGACCGCCCCAGACGTAAGTCCAGAAAATCGGCGCCAGGCTCCCGCGGGTCATCTGGTCGATGAAGAACGATGAGTCGGCTGAGGTTTTGTACCCGAGAGTGACAAATTCGCTGACGTTGAAGAATGCCATGAGGACGGCGAACACAGCGAGCAGATAACCCAGCTTCAAGAAGTGTTGTTCAGTTATCAGATCCTGCAACCGGTAAACACGCCTGATGATGTACATCAGGATCACGATCAGGCCTATGCCTGAGTAGATGGCCCCACCAACAAAGAAGATTCCGAACATCGCCGAATCCCACGGCTCTCGGAGGGTCATGCTGAAAATCCAGGAGGTCACCGTGTGCATCATTACTGCCACCGGAACCATGATGATCGTCATGACGCTCATCGCAGAAAGAAGCACTCGATGCTGCTCAAAAGTACCTGTCCAGTTCACCGCGAACATGCGGTACAGGGCTTTTCGCACTCTGGCAGATCCCGGAACCAGATCGCGAACAATTGCGATATCCGGTATCGCCGCCAGATACAGGTAGAGCAAACTGCCGATGAGGTAAGTCGTCAGGCCGTACACGTCCCATACAAGCGGTGACTCCCACCTGCCGAACAAGAGAATATTTGCGGCACGGTCGGGGCGACCCATGTCGAAGAAGATGAATATCGCAGCAACTATCAGCGCGGCAACGGTGACCATTTCGGCACTTCTGACAATCGGGCCACGCCATGAGGCGCCGGTTAGTCGCAGCACGGCAGAAACGAATGTCCCCGCCATGCTGGCACCAACAAACATGACGAATAACGCCACGTAGAGACCCCACATAATGCGGTCACGCATACCAGTTACGATAAGCCCGTCTCGCGATTGGACGAAGTATGCCACCCCGCCCCAGGCGACTATGAGCAACAGCACCACTGTCCATATCCAGAACGATCGCGAACAATTGGTGATCGGTGCCAGTATCCGTGTTTCCAGTTCGTGGTTCGGGGTGCTCATTTACCGTCCCTCCGCCATGTCTTGGTCGTGGGATCATCATCACCGATCCACGTCACAGGAAGCCGTCCATGTGTCAACGGGTCGCGTCCGGCAAGTTCGCCGTGCCCGGGTATGTAGTAGACCCGCGGCCGGGTACCAAGCTCTTCTTTCAGCCGTGTCGCTGAGTTATGAGCAAGAAACTCGCTGATCTTTACGACATCGACACCGTTGGTAGCCAGATCTTCTTCGAAATCGCCGTAGTAAATTGCGTTCTGTGGGCATGCCTGTGCGCAGAACGGTAACCTTCCTGCACGTGCCAACTCGGGGCAGAAGTCACACTTTGCGACCGTGCCTTTTTTCAGCGGCACTTGATGCTCTGCTGAACGCTCGACGAGATCGGCTTCGCTCGGGATCGACGGGTCACCCCATGTGAAGAATCGTCGTTCGTATGGGCATGCGACCATGCATAGCCGACAGCCAATGCACCGATCCTGGTCGATCAGTGTGACGCCCTCGGGAGTGGTCCATGTCGCTCCGACCGGGCAGACTGCCACACATGGAGCATTCTGGCACTGCTGGCAGGGAGTAGGAAAGAAGTTCGATCCTTCAGTTGGCATCGATGCCCCGATACCAGTAAGTTCCCGTTCTTTACTCAGTTCGTGCTCGTAGACCTCGATCCATTCCATCGGTTCGGGTATGAAATGGCCATCGTTACATGCCTGTGTGCACTGTGGGGGAGTTCCCTGTGACTGACAGCCATCGCAGTAGCGTTGATCTATGATCATCATCCACTGGCGCACACGCTGCGAATCCTGTGGGGTGCCATCTACGGATGACGTCGTATCCTCATTCGGGAATACATCGAGAATACTTCCCGGCAGGAGTGTAGAGAGACCAGCTATCGCACCGGTGCCTGCCGCCAATTCCATGAACTTGCGACGGCTTACCTGCCATTTTCGGTCATTCTCAGTGCGATCTAATTCCATTGTTCACCAGCCCGGCAGTGTTGTGGTTGCCTGCCTGAATCTTTTGGCCAATTTCGTCACGCTTGCGTGGTCCGCCTGTTTGGTTTCGAACCACCTACGCTTTAAGTGATTATTTTCACAACACCCCCGTAATGCTGTGAGGTACTCACAAAAAATATGAATATAGTGTGAGAGTCGAAAAGGAACGGAACGCGGAAATTCACGGGCTGTCTATTGACAGTTTGTCGTGTCGATTTTTGTTCTATTGATGATTGGTACTGCGAGAGTCAGAGACAGCCGCCAAAACCGCCAGAACTTGATGAGAGCCCCACTCAGTACAGCGAATTCAGAGCTAACAGCGAACGCTTCCTCCTTAATAAGCCACCGATTACTGCTTTGTACCGCGATACAAAATCCCGATGACACTCGCACCCGGGCAGACGCCGAAGTTGTCGGAGTGGACGGGCAGTTTCTGACGTTGCCTCAATCACAGGGCATCAAAGCTGGCCAGAACACCCGGCGACACACACGGCCCATCACTGAGAATCAGGCGTAAACTGCCGCACGCACATCTTTATCCGGTACCAACACAGGAAACCAGTCAATGTCGAATCAGTACAAAGCCGCAATCGTTGGTTGCGGGTCGATCGGGCAGGCGCACATGCAGGGTTACGACCGCCTCGACAACGTCGACGTTGTTGCGGTAGCCGATCCGATCGACGCGGCGCGCAGTATGTACATGACCGAGTACGGAATACCGCAGGGCTACGCCACGGTTGCAGAAATGCTGGAGAAGGCCCAGCCCGATATCGTCAGTGTCTGCGTCTGGCACCTTCTGCACGACACAGTCACCGCTGAGGTCGCTACCGGATCCTCGGTGAAAGGCATCATCTGCGAAAAGCCGATGGCGATCGGAATGGGCAGGGCCGATGCGATGGTCGATGTCTGTGAGGCCAACGGGGTGAAACTGGCGATCTCACATCAGCGGCGGTTCACCCCCGGCTGGGAGAGGGCGAAAGAACTGGTCGAAGATGGCGCCATCGGCATTCCGCTGCGCGCCGACCTCCGGGTAAAAGAGGGACTGGCAAACTGGGGAACGCACTCTATTGATGGCGCAAGGTTCATTCTCGGCGACCCTGTTGCCGAGTGGGTTATGGGCGCGGTTGAACGTCGCACCAACAAGTTCGAACGGGACACCGCTATCGAAGATGCCTGCATGGGCCTTATCCATTTCGGCGGTAGTCTCCAGTTCTTCATTCAGTCTGACCTCTGGGATCGAAACTGCGACGCAGGCAAGTTCTTTATCCGCGGAACTGAAGTAATGCTCCATGTCACCGAAACCGTTCTGAAGCTGTTCAATGCTGAGTCTGGTGGATGGAAGAACATCGACCTCGGACTCAAAGAAGGCGATCAGGCGATCGGCGGAAATACCAACGCTGCACAGACGCGCGAACTAATCGAGTGGATTGAAACCGGCAAGGAAAGCCGTGGGTCGGGTCGAATCGCCCGCGACACGGTCGAAGTAATGATGGCGATGTACGAGTCGGCACGTCACAACAGGGTCATCAGGCTCCCGATGGAGGAGAAGGAATACCCGCTCGACCAGATGATCGGCGAGGGCAAACTCCCGCTCGAAGACGAAGAGCGCTACGACATACGCGGCTTCCTTGATCGATCTCAGATCGACGAAACGCGTTACCAGCAGCTACGTGACGACGGAATCCCTCACCATCAGGCGATGAGCATAGTCCACTCAGAGATGGGCACGACCGGTATCCGCCCTGCCCCCGATCTGCCCTCTTTAAAGAAGTAACGAGGCGGGCTATTCGAAATCACCTGCCGCGGCAAGTTCGTCACCGGGCAAAAGCTCGCTATCGTCGATTTCGATGCGTGTGATCACAAGCGACGCCTCGACGAGCTGCTCAATCGCATTAGTGCCGTCATCCGGTGTGCCCTCATCCGGTGTGCCCCCAAATAACGTACCTCCACCCAGCGGAGACGGTTCGAGATCATCGTCCGGCTCTGCCGTGGTTTCGCGACCCAGGCTCGATACTTGAACGCGCACGAACTGCGGCACATCTTCCAATAGCCGGATATACGCCAGCATCTCAGGATAGTCGGCAGATTCTGCACGGACAGCGACGATTCGCCCATCATCGTCAATAGAAGTTACCTGCACTTCCGAAGGTGCAACATCATTAATAACGATCACCGTATCGGCGAATCCTGCATCGCGGTCTTGCAGCACCTCGTTGGCGGCAATCAGTCGTTCGGTTCGTTGCCGCGCGGAATCGAACAGCAGTCTGGCGCTCTGTGTTTCCGCAAGTTTCTGGGTTCGTATGTCAGACCGTACCTCGAGAACCTCAACTGTCCTGCTCGCCTGATAGAGAGAGTCCGACTGAACTGTCATCACCTGGTAAGAAGTAAATATCCCGAATCCAAGAATGAGCGCAACCGCAATCTTTAGCACCGCGGCAACCGGAAGCGGTCGCGGTCGATACTGGTCTGGCCGGTAGTCAAACTTCGGAACCGGCAACAGAGGCACCGGTGCCCGCTGCCAGAACCGCTTACCCGAAACGATCACAAGGCCAACATTCGCAGCATATTTCTCAAATGGAAAATCTTCAGGTGCCCGGAGCGTGCGCGGCATTTCGGCTCGAATATACGGAAGTTTCTCAAGAGCGTTCACAACCGCCTGTTCGGCACGATCTGTCTCACCGGTCAGGAACACCTCCACCGCATCTCCCAGCGGTTCGTCGGGGAAGATCGAATCGTAGAAGGCGACGGCGCGGGACACCTGTGTGGTGACAATATTCTCCCATTCGACAGCAGAAATATCTGAATCGAGTCCGACTTCTCTGATCACCTCGGGCAGACCATTGCTCACAACTGCCGTAATCAAAGTGTTCGACTCGATATCGAGAACAACCCCGGCCGGACTGTTCACGGCTGCTGCCAGCGCGAGAATTTTGGGCTGCACCCCGGCGAATCGTGTGCTGAACTCTGAAACCGTCCGAAGGTTCCTGCGTATCACGTGCTTATGTAAAGCCAGCGCGTATACGTCGTACGGATCACCGTCCGGCTCAAGGTCGCCCTCGATACTTAGATTCTCAAGCCCCAGGTCTTCGGGACCGCTGGGGCGGGAAGTGAGCTCGGCCGTGGGCTCGATACTATCGATATCTGCGTCCCTGTTCGCGCCATCGTCCAGTCCCAACTCCTCATCTTCTTCAATCAGGTCAAGCTGCTCCGCGTCCCACGCGATGTGCATCTCTTCTGTACGAATCGACATGGAATCTGAACTGGCGGTGATGATCGCTTCGGCCAGTTCGTCGTCATCTTCGACGAAGACAGTCAATCTGCGCTGCACCATATTCCTGCCGGTAATTGCTACTGCAACCTTCTGGCCGTTCAACTTCCCGTTCCGTGTGACGTCCTTGATAACGTCGCTCAGCACGTCGAGGAAGGTCTGCTCATCGACGATTAGGCCGTGTTGAACTACTCCTGCTGGCAGTTCAGACTCCGCCCAGGCTCGAACCTTGTTGCCACGAGCTGTAATCACTCGAACGAACCCGTCGGCGATAGTGACCGTTATCAGCGCTCCGAACGGTGCTGATACGGTGCGCCCAACTGCACTTGCACCATGCTTGAGTGCTTGAGCTGTGTTCGGGCCTAACCTTCCGAATGGGCCGTTGTCGTGTCGCTCGTCAGGTAGCACTTGTGGCGACGGTTTCACCGACTGGAACAACAGTTCAGTGGTGACACGCCGCAGACGCGCGCCCAACCGTGAGACTTTGCCCGGTGCAGACGTTGTGTCGGCATATTTCGGGGCGCGCCGTTGCCACTTGGTTGAAATCATTGGGCATCCATCCCTTCAACAGGAACAATGGGAGTGATCGCTAACTCGGCTTCGTCGGCTGGCTCTTCCTTGCCGAAATTTTCAGGCAACGAGTAGTAGAGGCCCCGCAGCGATAGCTGATACCCAACCAGGCCTTCTTCGATCGACAGCGCTTCGATACCGAATGCGGCGAACTCACCTGTCTCCAGCAATGCGAGATAGCGTTCGATACCGCTGATCGTTCCGATTGCGGTGATCAGCACGGGCGTAGCGGTGTAATCCTCATTTTCGATCGTCACGACACCGTCGAGGGTCGTTCCAGTCTCCACTATCACCAGCCCAGAATCAGACGCAGCGTTGATTACCCGCTCGATCAGGTCGGAGTCCTCGGGTCGGGTGGTTCGTCCATCCATCACCACCCGGTACGCGGTGTCCCAGCCACCCGCCTGTAGCAACAGTATCTCTGGTTGAGGAGCCGGTTGGTCAAGCAGTATCGTCAGTTGATCTGACCTCTGCTTCAGGCTCCTCTCTTCACGAACATCCTGCAACCATAAAACCCCGATAGCCAGAAACACGACCCCGAATATGGGTACGAATACGACTGTCCGGCGAAGATGCCAGGCAACTGTCTCTGCAACGGCAAGTAGTCGTTTGCCCGTCGTCAGATCGAGTTCTTCCCCGTCAGGCTCGTTGCCATCGAAATTCTGCTCGCGCCGGTGGTTCGCTCTACTCGTCATGGTCTAACTCTCAACCCATGAAATAATCTCTATTCCTGCGTTCGTCAGTGTGATTTGGACTGTCACGGTCTGCCCGTTCTGTGTCGCGGTGATCGTGTAGTGTCGAACTACCGAGATCGGAGCCGTATCACCGGTCGAAGATGTCGGTTCGAGCCAGTTGGCTTCTTCGTCTTCCACTACCCGAACCGCACTCGATGCAAAAATCGTCCCCGGCAATGGTGATCCGGTGATATCGAACTGGAGAGTTACGAAGCCGGAAGCAGGAATTATCACCGAGCTCGGCGTCCACGTATAAACCCAACGACTGTTTATGAAGTCGAGCGTTCTGGCGGGGTCGGCGGTGGTCAAGCCCGTTGTAGATCCCGGAACATGATCCAGATAGTTCGGCACATAGTGCTTCAGCCAATCGATCGTGTAGTCGGTCAGTCCGTTGTTAGTGATCGTCACGGTGTACGTAAATGTTTGAGCGGAGCCTGCAGTCACCTTGTTCGGCGTGACCACGGTCGATACGTCGATATCGTTGATAACAACTGCTCGAACGTAGGCATCCAGCGGAGCATAGACGTTGCCTTCGCCATTCACTCTGACAATCCCGGCTGTCCAGTACTGCCCCTCTGGCAGATCGAATGTCATGCGCCAGCTTATCGATGTCGTCCCGCCGAATCCCGGAACCGAAACCGGAGTGAGCAGTTCCCACGTGTAAATTCCGAAAAACACCGTCGGGTTCTGCGTTGTCGCACCAGTCGTCGAACCCGAGATGTACGAGGGCGAGAAGAACAACGGAATGGCACGGAAACGCGTCACATCCTGCGCCTCATCACCATCGTTTATCAACGTCAGGGTGAATGTGATCTCCGTTGCGGTATCCGGCTCGATAGTAGTTGGTGAAACGTTGATCGATGCCCGCAAGCCCTGATTCGTTGGAGGGTCTGACGAAGCGACGATATTGATGTTGGCATCGCCGGTCGGGAACCCAAGAACGTAGTCTGTTGAAGGAGGAGAACCGGTCATCTCGTCATGCACTGCCGGGTCGTTTTCCAGTCGCCAGAGCGCATGTTCAGCAGCTGATCGAGCATCGACCGACGCCGATGCTCCTGCCGTGGTAGTAAACGACCCGACAACTATCTGCATGGCAGGTGCCGCCAGCGATGTGCCGACCAGAAGGCCGATCAGTGCCAGTGCCAGGGTCGATGCGCCACGCTGGCCAGACCCGGTCTGAGCGCGTTCGGCGGGAAGTACCGCAGAACCGATTCTCGAAAGCAATGGGAATATCTCCGCTGCAATCATCACCCTGCTCCCAGTGCGACATTGAGCGAAATCGAGTCGGAGATATCGGGGCGATCAACCGCAATGACGTCGTAGGAAATCGTGATCAGATCTCCGGTGCGTTCGAACGTCAAATTCTCGATATTCCTTGCGATGCTCAGTGTCACAGAATCACACGTACGTGAGAACTCGCTCGAAACCAGTGCGTAGTCGCAAACACGTGCCCCACCACCGTCGGTCCAGGTGAACTGAGCAGTCGCCTGTGTTCCACCGCCATCGGGGATATCGGTCGCAGTGGCGAGATGAATGTCACGTACCAGCCACGTGGTCGATGTCGATGTATCGACAGCCACTCTCATGATCGCGGCATTGCGGGAGTTCAGTTCCCATCCCTGCCCGAGCATGCTGATAACGAGGGAACCGAGAATACCCATGAATCCGACTGCAACCGCGAACTCAAGCAGAAAAAGACCACGCTCTCCGGAGCGGTTGCTTTTTCGAACGTTCGACTTCATGTTCGGAGTCAACGGTTCACCTTCAACGTCGAGGTTTCGAAAACCGTCGTGCCGCTCTCGGTGACAGTCACGGTTACAAGCTGGATATTCGAGTCTCCTCCAGCAACCGCAGAGGTGGTATTTGAAACGACAAACCCGGCAGGGGCGGCGACAGATGTGTAGGTGCCGGGAGTTGTGACGTACGTCGCAACTCTCACCAGTTCCATTTGTGAGGTCGCCACCCACTGTGCAGTTGCAGCGTCATCGATAAATTCGGCTTTCTTAGATGCTGTGGAAAACGCGAGAACAACCGCCAACATTGCCGTACCGACGATGCCGACTGCCAGCATCATTTCGATCATCACGAACCCGCGCTCAGATGCACTTGATCCGGGCGAACTCTGTGGTCGAATTGTGAGATGTTGCAGTGACATGAACCCACCTCCACTTAAGTGGAGAAAAACTACCAATCCCTTCCTGAGATATGGTCACTTCATACTGAGCACCCCTCGATTGCCGACTGAATGCCTTGAGTGGGTATTGGGTGTGTATGCGAAAGGCCGCGTACCTGTGCTTCCCGCGCTACTGATCAATGCTGCCGAGAATCGAGTACATCGGCATGATCACCGCCATTGCGACGAAACCGACGGCAAGGGCCACGGTGATCGTCGCCAGTGGCTCGATCATCCCTACCATGCCCTTCACACGCTCACTCGAATCCTGCTGGTAAAAGTCAGACATCCGCCGCAGGTTCTCCTCAAGCGTCCCGGTATCCTCCGCCACCCTGATCGACTGAATCAACGTCGTCGGGAACATTCCACTCCTCGCGAGGGGGCGTGATAGCCCGTTACCCGCAACAAGACCCTCCCGAGCTTCACTCAGAGCCTCTCGGACGATCATGTTGCTGGCTGTTTCCTGGGCCACTTCCATAGCTTCCGGCAGCGGCAGCCCGACTTCTGACAATGAGGCAAGAGCGCCCATAGATCGCGCCACGTCTCCACCGATCACAATCTGCCCAAGCATGGGCATTTTCAGCATCATCGTGTGAATAAATCTTGTTCCACGCTTGGTCTTGCTCAGCTTGAGAACGCCGAATACGGTACCTACCAACCCTCCGAGAATGTGAAGCGGGTAGCTGGTTAAAAAACCCGAAAGTGCAATCAGCACCTTCGTTGGCATCGGCAATGACGCCCCCATAGTTTCGAACAGTCCGATCATCTGCGGAAGCGAAACGGTGAGTAGCATCGTCACAACTCCGATGCCCACCAAAACGACCATCATCGGGTAGATCATCGCCCGCTTCGCCTGTGCCATAGCCGATTGTGCTGAATCGAGAAAGTCGGCGGCCTGGCTCAGGGTACGGCTCAATGGAGCGCCACGGTCGGCACTCGATACCGTACGTATGTATACCCGGGGAAACACGTCCGGCTGTGCCCCCATCGACTCTGCGATAGTCCGTCCCGCATTGAGGTCGTCTCGAAGCTGGTTGATGACAGGCTCGAATGCACTTCCGACTCTTTGTTCCATGAGCAGATTCAGAGCTGACTCTATCCCGATGCCGGCGTCGATCAACGTCGACAACTCTCTTGAGAACGCGATGAGCTCGGCGCGCTTTATCTTCTTGCTGGTGATCTCTATTGAACTCAGACGTTGCAACAGCGATTTTTGCGGCTCTTTGCGAGCCGACTTGCGCCGCGTCTTTATCGATCGGTTGGGACGGCGTTTTCTGGCAGTCGAGGTCATAGTGCGTACACACTCCGCAGGACTTCAAACGGCGTCGTAATACCCGCCTTGACCTTGTCGATGCCGTCCTCCCGAATAGACCTGAACCCGGATTTTCGAGCTTCAGCCATCAACTCCCGGTTCGTGGCTTTCTGAACGACCAGTTGGCGAAATTCCTCCGAGGCCGATAACACCTCGTAAATCCCCGTACGCCCCCTGAACCCGGTGAATCCGCAAAAGTAGCAGCCCTCACCCATCGGAATAGCACTGGCAGGGCTGAAGTCCATCTGTTCGGCAGCCACGGCTTCGTCGCCCTCGGGGATCTTGTCGGTCACGCAGTGTTCACAGACCCTGCGAACCATGCGTTGCGACACAACACCCAGCAACGCCGAAGAAAGCAAGAACGGCTCAACCCCAAGATCGACCAACCTCGATACAGCGCGTACTGCATCATTCGCGTGAACAGACGACATCACGAGGTGGCCGGTAAGTGCTGCCTGAACTGCGATTCGTGCAGTCTCGGCATCTCGGATCTCACCAACCAGAATCACGTCCGGGTCGAGTCGAAGTACCGCTCGCAACGAGGTTGGAAATGTAAGCCCCGCCTTGTCATTGATCTGGATCGAGTTTATCCCCGGGAACCGATATTCAACGGGATCTTCAATTGTGATGATATTGAGACGGCGGGAGTCGATCTCGTTAAGGCCTGCGTAAAGGGTCGTCGTCTTACCCGCGCCCGTTGGACCTGAGACCAGGATTATTCCGTACGGCGCTTTGATCAGATCGCTCAAAGACTTGCTCACACCCGGTGAGAGGCCCAGGTCTTTCAGTGAAAACAGCTTCAGGCTCTTATTGAGAATCCGCAGTACCGCCATCTCGCCGTGAACCGTGTCGGTTGTAGCCGCCCTAACCTCGATCTCATTCTCGGCAATCTGCGCGGCGAAGTGGCCGTCCTGCGGTCGCTTCCGCTCGGCGATATCCATGCCCGACATAATCTTCAAGCGAGAGATAATTGCGTTGTGCGCCGCAAGCGGAAGGTATCCAACTTCCTGTAGGAATCCATCGACGCGGAAACGCACGCGCACGCGCGATTCCATTGGCTCGATGTGAATATCGGTAGCCCTCGCCTTGGCCGCCTGCGAGATAAGACTGTCGATCGCCTGAATCACCGGCGAATCGTCGACTCCTGCCGAATCACCCGATCCCACGACAAGTGCAATCTGGCGAATGCCATCCCGGGCGTCGTACGGAGCCGAGAACTCATCGTCCATCGCAGTCGAAATCGAATCGGGCATGGTTGCCGAATAGTGAATGTCGATTGCATTCATCACATCTGCAGGCGCGCCTTTGACCGGTGTAACTTCCATCCCGGCCCGCAGTTCGAGCGTTTGGATAGCCCGATAGTCGTGTGGATCGGCCATCACAAGTAGTAACTTGTCTTGGATGACTCGCGCCGGGAACGAGAGATACTTTCGAGCCAGGTCCTCTGGGAGCAACTTCGTCGCAGCCTCGCCAGAGCCTAAACTCGACCAGTCGAACTCCTCAACCTCGGGTTGAGCCAGTAGTACAAGCTCGGGGGCGTTTTGACCCTCTTCATCGTCGTCTCGCCCGGCAGGACTGAATTCATCCGGTTTGCGAAGTGGTTGAACCATCTTCAGGCAACCAATCTGAGTACAGGCTCAGCCTGCTCCAGATCGATCCATGAATTCTGTATCCCGAATCGCACTGCGTGGGCTCTGTCTCTCGCATTGAGCTTTGCCAGGATATTGGTCATATGGTTTTTGACTGTTCGCTCCGATATAAACAACAGTTCGGCTATCTGTTTATTGGCGTTGCCATCGGCGACAAGGGAGAGAATCTTTAATTCGCGGGCCGTAAGCGGGCATGCTGCTATCTCGACTTCAGCCGTGCCACGAGACTGTCGTTGAAACTCGTTGATCAGCCCCGTCAGCAGGTATGGGCGCTCAGCCACATCACGATGGATCGGCAGTTCACCTGCCAGCGTTTCGATAACTGTGCCGCGAATCTGCCTGGGTGGTGAGGATTTCGAGATGCACGCTCGCGCACCCGTGCCTACTGCATAGCCGACACGTCCATCATCCAACGTATCGAACAATGCGATAACCGGAATAGAGTCGCTGCCACAGCAGAGCTTTCGTACCAGATCGGAAGTTGCAGCAGATGGAACACTCATGTTCACAATGGCTACTCCGGCCTTCAGAGAACTCCATTCCGTCAGCGCTTCCTGCGCCGACTCGATTCGTGTGATCTGCTCGATACGAGGATCGACAGCAAGCTCGAACTGGGCGGTATCCCAGAAGCGCTGGTCTGAATCGACGATTAGAAGTCGTGTCGCTGTCATCAAGAATTCTCCGTAGTTGGTATTCCCGCAGCTCGTAGGTGTCGTTTTGGATCACCAGATCGCCTGCTGCATCAACTGAGTTTGCGGTACTCAGGGCTGTCGTGTAGGTGAGTTCGAGAGTGCTCCGGGGGTGGGCGAAGATTTCGTCCGGGGTTCCAATCGTGTGCCGCAGGTGTGCCCGTTTGGGTCACTCAACCGCCGTACTCGCGGCTCATTCATGGGGCAGCCTTGCAGCCGAAAGGCTCACGTATATGTGCCTCGCGTGCGTCCGTTAATCCGCAACTTTCTGGCGTTGCCCGATAGTCCTAGTGCTGCTGGGTCGGATGGACGATGCAGCCCATTCAGCCGGTTTGTAGCGTGGAGTCATGGCTCACCGAGCCGGGTTGAGAAAATTATTTAGAGGATTTTTCAAATGACTACTAACACACGTAAAGACCGAGGTTTCACCCTCGTTGAGCTTCTGGTTGTTATCGGCATCATCGCCGCACTGGCGGCGGTCGTTATTCCAAACGTCAGTCAGTTTGCAAACAGCGGTGACGCGGCAGCACAACAGACCGAGGGTGCGACTGTCCAGTCTGCCGTCGATCTCTACATGGCTGTAAACGGTTCGATCACTGCACAGCTCGCAACGACCGATATGACCGCATCAACACCGGCACTCTCGCCAACGTACATGCGACTGGGCACGACCGCGTGTTCATACGCCTGGACTACCGGCGGAGCGGTTACGCAGAGCGCCTGTCCATAATCTGTTCCTCAACCCAATTGGCTCTTTCAGAGTCAACATCGCCGGGGGGTGTGCGTACCCCCCGGCGATGTTCTTTTTAAACGCAGAGTTCCAGTTGCCTCCAACAATCACATGATCGGATTCGTGCGCCAAACGACGTATCGATCACGCTCTGATATCCGTCGTTCTCAACTTTCCAGACCGCACCCGGAGGTCTCTCGGTCAAAAGTTTGTGCTGCGCTTCACGCCCCGATTCACGCCCCGTTCTCGAAGCGACTCACCGACGCAGGTGCAGCATCCTGAGTGGCCTACACGAAAACGACCCGAAAGTCCCATATCGAAGGTGACCGCCCACACCTACCGTAGGTAGGAATCCACATTTGATTGGGGACTTCCACAGGGGTCAGAAACTCCTGCCCAAACTAGGATGAGCAGCAAGACCCAGATGAACTTCACTTCATGCTCAGTTGATTATGTTTGCATATGCCTCAAGAAAAGATCCTAATAGTTGAAGACAGTCAGGAAATCCTCGACGGGCTCAAAGAGTTCTTCCAGGAAGAGGATTACGACGTCAACGGTGTTAGCACCGGTGATGCTGCGTTGAAGATCTTCTATCAGTACCAACCCGATCTGGTCTTTCTCGATGTGATGCTGCCCGGGCTCAGCGGCTTCGAAATCTGTGGGCGCATCCGGGAGTTATCAGACGTGCCTGTCATCATGTACAGCGCGCTTGGCAGCGAAACCGAGAAGGTTGAGGCGTTCGAGAAGGGTGCCGACGATTACATCGTCAAGGGAACCGGAATGGGCGAGGTGATCGCACGGGTATCGGCAGTCATCCGCCGCTCAAATGCGGTCTCAGTCGAGCCGGTCGATTCGTACGTGGATGATGTTTTGAACATCAACTACGCAAGTCAGACAATCGCCGTGCGTGGTGAGCAGATCGATCTAACCCCAACTGAGTACAAACTACTCACAACGCTGGTACACCAGAAAAACCGCCCGATCCCTGCCGACCAACTGTTACATGGGGTATGGGGTCGCGAGTACAGCACCGACGAGCTTGTGAAGTGGCACATCGGACACCTGCGACGCAAGATTGAGATCGACCCATCGTCGCCAAAACTTATCGTTACGCGGCGTGGCTATGGCTATGTCTACCTGCCCGCGAACGAACAGGCGGCCGCGTAACTCCCGCTTACCGCATTCTCCAGCCTGCATCCGGCATCGATCTGATTCGGAGTCGACCGGAGCGTCAAGTTGAGGGTCACCTTACGCGCCAAACGCGCCAACCACCGCGGTAGATTGGCTTCATCCGAATTCTCAGCCTGAGCCGGTGGTCAATCGAAACGCATAGTCAATTGCCGCCAGCATATTTGCGTGGTCGGCTTTGCCCTGCCAGGCGATATCAAAAGCCGTACCGTGATCGACTGATGTACGAATGATCGGGAGACCGTGAGTTATATTAACTCCCGACGAAAATCCGATTAGCTTCATTGGAATATGTCCCTGGTCGTGATACATCGCAACGACGATGTCGTACCCGCCTTCATAGGCGATCCGGTAGGCAGAATCTGGCGACACGGGTCCATTGGCATCAATGCCTTCGCCACGAAGAATCTCGATTGCCGGGGCGATCTCCTCGGCTTCTTCGACTCCGAACAACCCACCGTCGCCCGAATGGGGATTCACCCCGCACACCGCTATTCGAGGATTGGCAAACCCGAGTTGCTTCGCATGGTCGTTGGCGGCACGTGTGCAGCTTACGATGCGATCTTTCTTGACCTGCTTTAGAGCATCAACCAGCGAGAGATGCGTCGTGAGATGTATTACCCGAAGTTTCGGTGATCCGAGGATCATGTACTGAGTATCGACTTTGCACAGATGTGCGAGCAGGCCGGTGTGCCCATCGAACTTGTGCCCTGCCATCACCATCGCTTTCTTGTTCAGGGGAGCGGTGACGATTCCGTCGGCGTCGCCGACAAGACACAACTCAGCGGCTCGCACAACGTATTCATACGCAGCGTTTCCCGTGTAGGCAGCAATCTCGCCAATTTCGTACCTTGCCGGATCGCAGTTGGGAATATCGAGTACATTGATCGCATCTGGCGATGAGTTCGCCTCACGCGGAGTTGCAATCTTCACGACTTCGGCTTCGGGCGCCCATCGCGCCGCAGCCGCCTTGACTACCCTCGCGTCCCCGACGACTACGGGGACAACCCGCTGCTTTGGCAGTTCATCGATCACGCCTTTGACCGTCACCTCGGGACCAACTCCCGCTGGGTCGCCCAGAGTAACAAGGAGGACAGGAAGATCAGAGGTTGGAGATTTCATTCTGGTTTCGACTCGAAAGTAGGACGCTTCTGAAGTGAACCCGAAAGACTACACGGTATGACCAAACTCAAGCAGTGCAACGAGATCGAATAACCCGTTTTCATCGCCGAATCCACCAGCTCGGGTCACCAGCAAAACATCAGATATCGTTCCATCGACCGGTCGGGCTACCACTGATCCCGGTTGGAGTTCCCCCGTCAACTCCAACGAAGTCACGCCACATGCATCAAGAACACCGTTGGTGGTATCCCCGCCCAGTACGATCAATGTGTCTGTAGCCGATCTGCAAACGATCTCTCGAACTACCCCACCGAGATTTCTGACAATCGTTGCTGCCATTTCTTGAAGCTCGGTTGCATCTGCCCCTTCCTCTGACTCCAGTTTTCCGAGCCGGAGGACGACGATCCCGTTCAGTTCGGATATCTCGACCATGCGTTCGATCGATTCAGCAGTCACTCCGGCGATCGCTTCATCAGGAGAAAGTTCTGCCTGAACCAGATCGGTCAACTTACCCATAACGTCCAACTGATCGTCGATGATCGAGCGCTGAGAAGCCGTAACAATCATTATTTTTCGCCCGTACGCAGACGGATCAGACTGCAAACTACGCCTTACCGGACGATCGGTGTCCAGTGCATCTGCGAGTGCCACGGCAATACCAGCCGATCCGGCAACCAGTGCCGGTGAATCCGAACTGACGAGTCGCTTGGCAAGGGCGTGCAGATCGTCTTCCGATCGGGCATCCGGAGTGATGATCACCGGCAAGAAGTCGTCAATCGCCATCCCGCCATCAGGGCCACGCACGTGCGCCCGGTCTTCCAGTCCGGCTCGCATTAGGGCTGCCATCACGATAGCGTCGACATGACTTGATGGCAGGGGCGACAGCCGATCCTGCCCGACATCTGTCATGGCAACCGGCACGCCAGCAACAAGTAGCTCACCATTCACGACAGTGCGATCGTTTTGCGGGTACGCCGAGCAGAGTACGGCATGGTCGCCTGAAATAGCCGAGAGTGCAGCGACAAGTTCGACGCCGGGATTTCCACGAAGGGTCGAATCAACTTTGTTGAGCAACACTTTCACACCCAGACCAGCCAGCGCAGCGACCGCTTCAGAGGTGCGGTCGGCGATTGCATTCGCTGCCATGTGCCGTGTTGCGAGGTTCAACGAAACAACTTCAACTTCGCGCACATTTAGCGGGAGTTCGCCCGAGGTCGAAACCACGGTTCGAAAGCCACGGGCAGCAAACGGGGCAGCAGCGTCGAGGGCTCCTGTCAGATCGTCAGCAAAAATCCCCACAAGTGGGGTCGAGGGGTCGTTCAACTTTCTGTCCATACGCCTGAGTTAGACCGATTCGAATTCAAAGGGCACCGGTCTCCTCAAACTCTACATCAGGCCCACATCTGGCTACACGCTGGCAGCGCTCAGGTAAGGTGGACGACCTATCATTCCCGCGCCGACGGTCTCATTCGTCGTTTCATCGATCAAGATGAAGCTACCGGTCCCTCGGCTGTCACTGTACTCATCGAACAGGAGAGGCTCGCTTGTTCGCAGCGTGACCTGACCGATCTCGTTGAGGGTCAACTCGTCACAGGATCCTGTGGAAGCCAGATTGTTGATGTCGATCTTGCACTGCAACGCGTTGACCATTGCTCTCACGGTGTGGGTTGTGTGCTTGATTCGGAGCATCGCGCCAGGTTTCAGCGATGAACGCTCGCTCATCCAGCAGATCGTGGCATCGAGCGTACTATCTATCTTCGGGCGTTCAGTGGCACTGGCGAACATTGCGCCACGCGATATGTCGAGATTCTCCGCAATGCGTATCGTTACCGCTTCCGATTCAGATGCCGACTCTACCTCTCCTGCAGGCGACTCTATCGCAGTCACCGTGACGGTCATGCCTGAAGGTATAACAGCGACCTGTTGACCAACCTCGACCGACCCGCTGGCGATGGTTCCGGCGTATCCACGATAGTCGTGATACTCGTTGCTCAGCGGACGAATCACATACTGAACTGGCAGTCTGAATGGTGCGTCTCTGGTGCGATCAGGTAGCTCCAGTTCCTCAAGATGAGGCAGTAGTGGCCCATCTTCATACCACGGCATCCGGTCGGATGAGTCGACAACGTTGTCGCCTTCGAGGGCAGAGATCGGGATGAAGTGGTGAGACTCGACTCTTAGTTCTTCGAGCAAGGCATGCAGGTCGTCCTGAATCGGTCGAAACACATCCTCCCTGAAATCGACAAGGTCCATCTTGTTTATACAGACGACCACATGCTTTATACCAAGCAGCGCACCGATAACTGCGTGGCGACGCGACTGCTCGACAACACCGTGCCGGGCATCAACGATGATCAGCGCGACATCCGCAGTCGAAGCCCCCGTGACCATATTCCTGGTGTACTGGACGTGTCCCGGAGTATCGGCGAGGATGAACTTGCGCTTCGGGGTCGAAAAATACCGATACGCAACATCGATCGTGATGCCCTGCTCTCGTTCAGCCTTGAGTCCGTCGGTGAGCAACGCGAGGTTGAAGTACTCGGCACTCTGTCGGCGGCTGTGCTGTTCGGCAGAGTCGAGCACATCGTCGTAGATCGCTTTCGAGTCGAACAACAGCCGCCCGATGAGAGTGCTTTTACCGTCATCTACCGACCCCGCGGTAGCGATTCGTAGGAGTTTCATCTAGAAGTACCCCTCACGCTTTCGATCTTCCATCGCCGCCTCAGACGTACGATCGTCCGCCCTGCTCTCCCCACGCTCAGATACTCTGGAAATTGCGATTTCGGCGATCACCTGCTCAAGGGTTTCTGCATCAGATTTAAGTCCGGCAGTTATCGTCATATCCCCAACGGTTCGAAATCGAACTCTCTCGGTGAAAATCTTCTCGCCCGCTTCGGGCTTCAGAAACTCGGAATACGCCATAAGCATTCCATCGCGCTCGAAAACTTCACGTTCGTGTGCGAAGTAGATAGAGGGCAGCTCGATGTCTTCTTCGAGGATGTACTGCCATACATCGAGCTCGGTCCAGTTTGAAAGCGGAAATACACGGATGTGTTGTCCGGTGTTCGTAAATCCGTTGTAGAGATTCCAGAGTTCAGGTCGCTGGTTTTTGGGGTCCCACTGTCCAAACTCGTCACGAAACGAGTAGACACGCTCTTTCGCCCGCGCTCGTTCTTCATCACGTCGTGCGCCGCCAAACACTGCATCGAATTTGTTGTCGCGGATGGTGTCGAGCAATACCGGTGTCTGGAGCCGGTTGCGGGAAGCACCCGGCAGCGTGCTTGCCTGCACACGTCCGCTCTCAAGCGCGTCAGCAACCGATCCTACAACGAGGTCTATGCCAAGTTTTTGAGCGGTCGTATCTCGATATTCGATCGCCTCGGGAAAATTGTGCCCCGTATCGATATGGACTATCGGGAACGGTAGCTTTGCCGGCCGCAACGCCTTCACCGCAAGATGAAGCATCACGATAGAGTCTTTGCCTCCAGAGAACAGCAGCCCCGGCCGTTCAAATTCTGCAACCACTTCGCGGATGATATGTATCGATTCCGACTCGAGCGCATGGAGTTGACTCGATGTGAGTAGTTCGTTACTTGTGGCTGTGCCGACGATACTGTTCATGGATTTCGTTTCGGAACCTTCTCGGATATCTGAGTTTTTTGCTGCGACGGGGTACAAGTGTGGTCACCTGAACGCTTGGTACGTGTGACGACGTGATCGATGTCGGGATTGAAAGATGTGAGCGGTGTTGAGCGAACACGCTCCACCCTCAGGGGGCATCTCTAGCTGGAATGTCGAAACGTCGTGGTTAGTTTCGGGTCAACAAGCAGCTTCGGAGCTACTACAGCACGGGCAACACATGCAGTCGGTCCAGTCGCTATATGAAGTGCGCGCAGATCCCGCTGACGGGGGGCACATACATTCTCGACTACAGACCATCGGTATTCTGACCTTCGGCTCTCACAACGAGCCTGCTGATTCGCTCTACAGATCAATTCTGCACGTGGTTCGTACGATCAGCAACAGTACGAAGGCTCTAAAAAGTCGTGCCCCCGGTCAATCAGATTGCTGCTTGAACCAGTCAACGGTGGTCTTAAAGCCGTCTTCCAACGATATTTGCGGTACCCAACCGAGCTCACGTTCGGCTTTTGAGGAGTCGAGATAGATCTTGTCGACATCGCCCGGACGGGGTGGGCCATACACGGCAGGATCAGAATATCCACACAGTTCGGCGATCAACTTGAATATTTGATTCGGACTCGTCCCAACACCGGACGCAATGTTGAACGGTCCCGGACTCGAGCCATCTATCGTCTTGATTACAGCCTCGACTACATCGTCCACAAAAACATAGTCACGCTGGTCGTTGCCGTCACCGAATATCTTGAACGGTGTGTTTGCGAGCATCGCCCTGGCAAATATCGCCACAACTCCAGCCTCGCCGTGCGGGTCTTGACGAGGCCCGTAGACGTTGCCAAGCCGAATTACCGCGTGTTCAAGTCCACACAGCCGTTCATAGATCGGCAAATACGTTTCGATAGCCAATTTCGAAGCTGCATAAGGTGAAAGCGGTTGCACTGCCGTCGATTCGTCCGCGGGCAATTTCGTCGGTTCGCCATGCACGGTGCCGCCAGACGAGAAGTGAACGAATTTAATAGTCTTGTCATCCACCGCCCTGATGCCTTCCAACAGGTTCAACGTGCCAACAACGTTAATCTCTGCATCCAACAGCGGTTCTCTGGCTGAAACAGCAACGCTCATTTGGGCGGCGAGGTGAAGTACTACATCTGGTCGAATTTCGGTAACGACATCTCTCACTTCTGGATCGCGGATATCCATTTCACGGAGATCAACATCCGCTGGGAGGTTGGTTCGTTTACCAGACGAAAGATCATCAATTCCGGTGACGCTGTAGCTGTCTATCAGAAGTCGCTCCACGAGATGAGAACCGATAAACCCCGCAGCGCCCGTTACAAGTGCGTGTTTCGATCCGATATCTGGAGCCTCCAAAAAACGAAAAGTGACCTAACTACACAATCGTACTTCAGACCACGGGCTAACGTGCTTCGTGAACATGGTGCGTTTTAGCCCTGACCGATGCTGGTGCATGGGAACAACCGACCACAGCTTTGCACCGATTCTTCTGGCACGGTTTTCATACATCCCACCGTGTGAGTCAGAATTTTGGGTCGCTCGGTTGAACAGTCCTGTCCAGTTAATCCGTGGGATCGTGCCCTTAATTGCCTGTTTACGGCAAAACAGTTTTTCGTCGAGTTCTGGTTCGATTATCAGGAAGATTTGCGGATACCTAGCGGTTCGCTATTGGTTAATCCCCGAAGCATCCCTCGACATTCTCAACCATTCATCAATTCGATGAATTCCTTCGGGAGCATCACTCGGGCATCGACCTCGTCGAGTCCAAGAGCCGTCGGTGAATCGTCAACCAGTACATCATTTCGATTCGGAAGGGTCAGGTTTTTTCCGCCCTTGGTGAAATACCACGTTGCGACGCCAGGAATAAAACGGTCGCCAGCCGACCGTGCATATGCCTCGCCTCCACCCGACCAGACAACCACCTGACCGCCACGATTGTCGCGCTTCCATATCTGTATCGCGGCAATCAGATCTACGTTGACCCGAAATTCCAACCCCATCTCAAGTCCAAGTGGGTTGGGGCCCGGCTCACGCCCGGAATACAGTACTAAGGTGTCATCCACATCAATAAAAAGTTTTGGCATAGCATCGTAAATCAGTGCTGCACTAATCGATTTGAATCCTTCAGCAGCGCACACCCACTGTGTACGAATTCAGACATTCCAGAGTTACCCATCTGACGGGAGTTGAGCATAGAGCGCCAACTCCTCCCCGAGCCCTAATTGGTTCAGTGCCGCCCAAGCCGGTGCCAGAGCTAACGTACTGAGTCGCGTATCCCATCTCTTGGTGAGTGAGAATCTTTCGCCGTTTCGAAGTCGAAACTGTCGAAGAGAGAGTGATGCCAGGTGTGGCTCAGCAATAGTCGCAACTCTGGCATCAAGTCCAGCCCGTTTTGCCAGCAACAGCAACCCCTTGCGGGTGAACAGCACAAGGTGGAACGGCACCCAGCACGCGATGCTGTAGCGACCTAAAAGCCGGGTCATAGCCCCTTCGCCACTGGGTGTAAAAAATATGAGACGCCCACCGGGCGAAAGAAGATCCCTTACCTTCGTAAGAAATACTACCGGGTCATATATGTGCTCGATGACAGCCGAACAGTGGATCACATCAAACTTGACGTCAAATATTGCTGATTCAAAGGGGCTATTCACGAAGCTACCGGCCACATGCGTCCTGCTCCAGGCGATGGCCTTTGGATCGGAGTCGACACCGAAGACCTCCCAGCCGTTGCGGGAGTATTTTTCGAGTTGTGCCGCGTAACCACAACCTATCGAGAGCAATTTCCTGCCATCTCCGCTCTCTCTGGGTTCACTTCTTCGATTAACTCCAGGTGACCATATGCGCGCCCATGTATCGATGAAGCGGTCACCTTGATGCCCGAAGAATCCCCGAGTCGGTGCCATTGAGTGTTCGTCGCTGTACATTTGTTGAACGGTGGCGGCATCTGGAAGCGGACTCAGGTATAGGCTGCTGCAGTTAACGTACTTCCAGAAATCACATTCAATTGGCAAACCTTCGCGACGGTTTTTATCGCGCAACCAGAATTTCCGCTCAGCAGAACCACATGCCGGACATTCGTTCTGTTCTACCCACTCAGAATTTCCCGCGTAAATATCGTATGGATCCACTTTGAAGTTCTGCCTACTCGAACTCGCTGATCAAGCTCGAATCTGAAGAGTGTCTGTACCGATTCAGTTCGTAACGCCCTGAACTCAATCTACATCAAGCTAACACCATTGATGTTACGTTGCAGAGAGATTATTCGTTAGACTTCTTCATCCGCCGTAGCTCTCGCATGAAGGACTCCATGACCGATTTAATCGAACTTGCCGCAAGTTATATCGCAGAAAGCACAAAAGCTCAGCAAACAGTCGATACAGATAAACTTGCCGAGGCAGTTCGTCTTCTGATCGCCACACGACACAACAACAATACCGTCTATGTCGTAGGCAATGGCGGGAGTGCCGCGACTGCGAGTCATGCGGCAGTCGATTTCTTGAAATCGTCGTCCGTAGTACACGGGAAACCCACTCTCACAATATCTATTCCCGACCAGACCCCGACTGTCACTGCAATCTCGAACGATTCGAATTTCGAATCTTCGTTCACTGAGCAGATCAATTGGTTTGGGAAGCCGAACGATGTGCTGTTGGCCATTACTGCATCTGGGAACTCTCCGAACATTCTCTCTGCAATAGATGCTGCAATATCCAAAAATATGAAAGTTATCTCGCTGAGCGGGTTCGGTGGTGGAAAAGTATCTGAGATAGCTGATATCGCAATAGTCGTCGACAGTTCAGAGTATGGTCCTGTTGAAGATGCGCATATGATGATTATTCATTTGTTCACTCGACTGTTGAAGAACGTCGAGACAACGGTCTGAATAATCGGTTTTATCTCTCGGAATGTTGTTGATGAATACTCGATTATTGTGAACATCAGAGACACCAGATGTTAATCGCACGCGCACCGTTACGAATGAGCTTTGGAGGTGGAGGGACCGATCTTCCCGCGTTTTACGAACGTGAAGATGGGATGGTCGTTTCAGCCGCGCTCGCCAAATACGTCTACGTGATGATTAACTCGATACCTGGGCAGCCGATCGAGATAACTTCATCTGATTTCCAAATCCATTTCTCCCAAATATCAGAAACCCCTCTTCCGGCTGAAGGCGATCTAAACCTCGTCTACCGAATCCTCGAAGAGTTTGGGTTTCGCTCAGGCGTCTCCGTCTTTATCGCATCTGAAGTGCCACCGGGTACTGGTCTCGGGTCTTCGGGGTCGGTCGCAGTAGCGCTGATCAAGGCGCTTTCTGTGGCTCGTGGGACGAGAATGACACCGGACGACGTAGCCAACCTCGCGTGTGAAATCGAAATCGATCGCGTCGGTTACAAAGTAGGCAAGCAAGATCAATATGCGTCCTCATTCGGAGGCGTCAATAAAGTTCGATTCACTCCTGAGAAAGTCGTCGTCGAATCGATGAATCTCGGCCATGAAAAGTTAATCCGACTTTCCAGCAATCTCATGTTGTTCTTTACTGGAAGTTCTCATTCAGCAGGCACAATTCTCAAAGAACAGGTCAGCAGTGTTGAAGCTGGTGACGATCACGTCACTTCAAGCCTGCAGTTCATTCGATCGCAGGCAGATGAAGCCGCAAGAATAATCGCTTCAAGCAACTGCGATGCCCTTGGGGAGTTGTTGCATGAAGGGTGGATGGCGAAAAGGAAACTCTCGAAATCGGTAACAACCCCGTTTATTGATCAGTGCTACGCCGATGCACTCTCCGCTGGCGCAATCGGCGGGAAGATAACTGGCGCTGGTGGTGGCGGTTTCCTGCTGCTCTATACCAAACCTGATTCCCAACGACAGGTTGCCCAGGCAATGGCTGTACACGGCTTGACACCTATGCGATGCGATATCGATAGCACTGGGGCGATGGTTGTTATGAACTCCGGCCTACCTCTGACAGAGAGAGTCAGATAATGCCATCTCGTTCGCGTTTACTTGGCTCATCTCTGCTGATTCTGACCGACATAGTCGCTCTGAGCGCATCGTTTCTCATTGCGTTCTACCTGCGTTTTGAATCAGGCCTCCAAAGCCTGAGAGGTCTGTCTAACCCCGATATTTCTGGCTATTTTGAACTTGGCGCAATCATCACGTTATTGGCACCGTTTTTGTTCGCTGCTTCAGGAATGTACAAACCGACGAATCTTCACTTCGGACTCACCGAGTATGTCCTGACTCTAAGATCGATGGCTCTTCTGGTCCTGATACTTATATTTACAAGCTTCATTGTGGGCGGAGAACCGATCGTATCCCGTACATGGATAGCGATATGGGTTGTAGTCGGCGTCCTGCTGATAATCCTCGCTCGTTTTATGGCGCGCAGAGTTACAACACTTCTGCGGCGGCGCGGAGCCATTCACGAATCCGTCCTCATCGTGGGAGCTGACGCACAGGGAGTTGCAATCGCTCAACAGTTAAATTCCGTACCCGGAGTCAAGGTGGTGGGATTCATAGACGAATTCTTGCCTGTGGGAACGCGAATCAGAAACCAGTTCACGATTCTTGGCTCCACCAGGCAAACTGACACTGTCGCCGAGGAAACCCACGCTGACACCGTGCTAATGATTCCAACAGCCATTTCATGGGAATCAAGGCAACTGTTTATGCTGAGTTCGTTACGTCCTAAAGAGTCCAGAAAATGGCAGCTTCATATCGCACCTGGCATCTATGAAATGGCCAGTCTCGGTGCAGAGTTAGGCAGGGTCGGAAACATCCCCGTACTGCGTCTTCATGGATCGAGCATCGTTGGGCTTGACGCTCTCATGAAACGTCTGATCGACATCTCGGTGTCACTCGGAATTCTTGCAATCTTTGGTGTACCGATTTTACTGGTAGCGTCGTACATGAGCTTGCGAGGTCGGCGGATTCTGAATCGAACTACGGTTACCGGGCTCAATGGAAACACATTTCAGCTTCTCTCGATGAATATGAGCAGTAGCGCAGGAGCGTTTCCTGATGGGCTTGAGCGATTGCCGATGCTCGTACACGTGCTTACTGGCGACATGAGCATGATTGGTCCCAGGCCACGCTTAATTTCGGATGCCAGTCAGGGTGATCACCCGGAACTGTTGGCAGTGCGCCCTGGAGTAGTTTCAGTCGTACCTCGATCGGTAATACTGAGTGCAACAGACGAGTGGACTCGAATCGAAGCAACATATACACGGAACTACTCAATCTGGTCAGATATCACTCTTCTTCTGCGGGCATTTCTAATGGGATTGCGCTACATCTCGCCCATAAGCAAATCTCCGAAGCGGCCCGCAGAAAAATCGAAAATATCGGATGACCGCATAGAGATTTAGATCCTTCGGTATGCCGGTATCTCGACAGCGGAAGACAGTCAATCCATCGGATTGATCGCAACAATAAAATGGGTCATCCCTTACTATGAACTTGAGGACAGAGATCACAATATGCCGATAGATTAGTGGCTTGCCATTCGTCCCTGAATCTAACCAGTTCGTATGGCATGGGAACGGAGGCAAGGTCACATCAAATGTATCTTTCAATGATCGAACTCGGCTCAAAAGCCTGTTTGTCTCAACACCCCTCTGTCCTACAAATATCGCGATTAACTAACCACTCGACCTCACGGAGCACGATTTTTAATGCGTAAAGCACTGGTGACGGGCGTCACAGGGCAGGATGGTTCATATCTAGTCGAACTGTTGCTCTCAAAGGGCTATGAGGTACACGGTCTTATTCGACGAGCGAGCACCTTCAACACCGCACGGATTGATCATCTTTTTCAGGATCTGCATGAAAAAGACGTTGCCCTGTTCCTTCACCATGGTGATCTGGCCGACGCTTCAGGAATGGCAGAGCTGATCTCGTCTGTAAAACCAGACGAGATTTATAACCTCGCCGCCCAGAGTCATGTGAGAGTCAGCTATGAAACCCCTGTGTATACCAGCGATATCACAGGCCTCGGATTCACAAGACTGCTGGAGGCGGTTGCGAAATCAGGGTTACAGCCACGCGTGTATCAGGCATCGAGCAGCGAGATGTTTGGTGCCTCTCCCCCTCCGCAAAACGAGTCAACCCCTTTTATGCCACAGAGCCCATACGCCGCCGCAAAGGTTTACGCGTATCACATGGCCCGACAGTATCGGGAAGGGCATGGTCTTTACGTATCAAACGGAATTCTGTTCAATCATGAATCTCCACGTCGTGGTGAAACATTCGTCACGCGCAAAGTCACCATGGCAATCGCTCGGATAAAAGCAGGGCTCCAAAACGAGCTCTTTCTTGGAAATCTCGATTCGCGTCGCGACTGGGGTTATGCGCCTGAGTATGTGACAGCAATGTGGAAAATCCTTCAGCAGGATCAGCCTGGAGACTACGTAATCGGTACGGGAAGCTCTGTGTCTGTAAAAGATTTTATTGAAGAATCTTTTTCATACGCGGGTCTCGATCCTGCCGAATACATCCGTACCGATGAGCGGTATTTCCGCCCTCTTGAGGTGCCCAGCCTGCTCGCCGACGCATCGAAATCCATCAACCAGCTCGGCTGGACTGCCGAGACAGATCACGCTCACCTTGCACAGATTATGGTGGATGCAGATATGGATCTCCTCGGAGTCGAAAATCCGGGAGTAGGAAAAGAATGGGCATACAGAAATGGTGAGCCGTTCTACACATGGCCGGGCAAGGTTTAAAACTAGAAGCTCAATCTATGTATAACAACGTCTTTCGCTGATTCAATCCTATGCAAAGCCGGTTTTTACAAGACAAACTGAAAACAAATTTTCGTATTTCCACTGCCAATCTACTAGCGGTTGGAACCCTCGTGATTTTCGCAGCTGGTCTCTATTACATCGGGGCTGGCATGATCGCTGGCGGATTAAACGCCGTCGAGTCCCGGGCCTTTTCCAGCACCAACATCCTGCTGGTGTTCGCACTCCCGATTATCGGAGCCGCATACGTCGTAGTGTTGGCGAAAGGGCAATACAAATTCGCGTTCGCAGCAACGGTTGTTGCATTCGCACTTCTTGGCAGAACTTCCCGACTTGGTGGCATTGCTGCGTGGGACAACGGAGAGGGTTACACACAGGTCATTGCCCTGACTCACGCGATGATATTTTCGCTGGCGTTTGCGCTGGTTGTCAGTCGACACAGTATCCACAACGAATTCCAGCTAAAAGTTTTTATCGGAATGGTGGCTTTTGCGACGCTTGGAACAATCTCTCAACTGTTCACTCACGCGTTCCCTTCCTCAATTCTGTTGTCGGTGGGCAGTCTGTGGGTTTACGTGGCCGTTGCTTATATTGTGTTCGTATTGTTTGAAGGATTCAGCGGAATACAAGAACTTGCCACAATAGTCATGCTGTCGTTGCTGTTGGGCGTGGGGCTCAGAATTGCAACAACCGGGCAAGGATTTTTCGCGGTCACCCTAAGCGACGAACTCTATCGGATAAATGGATTCGCGTTTGGCCCCTCTGTCTCGTACGCGGGTTATCTGACAGTTGCGGCTGTATTTGCTATCGCACTGGCCATGTTCGAATCGTCGACATTTCGAAGGATAATCCTGGTCGTTGCTGCAACTTTGCTTGTCGCTGAAGTTGCCAGTACTGGAACTCGGGGTGCGATGTTGAGCGTGCTGCTAGTTCCAATAGGAATTGCGGCAACTCGTCGATACAAACTCTCGGCCGGAATGTTCGGGTTGCTTGGTCTGGCCACGATCATCCTCTGGCCTAAGATTTCGATCGTCCTCGAGGCAAGACCAATCTACATCGATGGGCGCGTGAACACGATTCCACAGTGGCTCGAACGTGTCGAACTCTGGAGACTCAATGCCCCGCATTTCTTCGATAATTTTGGATTCGGTTATGGGATTGGGCGACAACTGAATCATGCACTGTCATCCAGCGGTGTATATACACCATCTCACAACACATTCCTCGATCTCTCACAGCAAGTTGGGGCTGCCGCAACGTTGGTGCTGTTGGGAGTAATCATCGCAGTAGTTGTGCGAGGGGCGAAAGAGTCGCTCTTGCTTAAAGACGCACGAAGCAGAACTCTGGCGATGCTGTCTCTCACTGCTCTATTCAGTTGGCTATTTACCGCCAACACAACATCGACAAGCTTAGTTTGGTTTTATCCCATCGAGGGCACATCAATCTTCTATATAACGCTGTTTGCGGTCGCACTGATAAGCCGCTCAAATAAACTGCCGGTGAACAGGTAGAACTGGAGATCTATGAAGGTACCGCAGGTACAACCCTGGCTCGGACTCGACGAATATGAGGCAATCAAGTCATGCTTTACCGACAACTGGGTGACAGAAGGTCCTAAGTCGTCTGAGTTCCGAGCGCGCTTGCTCGAACTTACCGGTGCCGAATTCGGAGAATTCGCGCCGAACGGCACGCTTGCAATTTACCTTGCCCTAATGGCAGCAGGAATCGGTCATGGGGACGAAGTTATTGTTCCAGATTTCACTTTCATAGCGACCGCTAACGCTGTAGCCATGGTTGGTGCGACACCGGTTTTCGCTGATGTAACCAGTACAAACTTCCAACTCGACATCGAAGCCTGTGAAAGTCGTATCACCCGGCGCACCAAAGCAATAATGCCAGCGCACATGTACGGAATGGTCTCGAACATGGACGCCATCATGAAATTGGCAAACCGCCATGGCATCATGGTCATTGAGGACGCTGCTCAGGCTCTGGGAGTCAACTATTACGGCAAGCATGCCGGTACGTTTGGCAAAGCTGGGTGTTTTTCTTTCTTCGCAGACAAAGCAGTTACGACCGGCGAAGGGGGGTTTGTCATCACAGACGACCCAGAGGTGGCCCACAATCTCAAATTCCTGCGGAATCAAGGACGGGAGGATCGTGGATCGTTCATCCATCCCGAAATCGGATTTAACTTCCGAATGACAGATATCCACGCTGCGATTGGCCTAACTCAACTTGGGAAGCTGCCAGAAGCAAAACGACGAAAGCTTCAGGCCCTCCAATGGTTCAAGAATGGTTTAGCCGATGTTGAAGAAGTTCACTTCCTGACTCTTGAGCCAGGATCCGAGAGAATTCCGTTCAGGACTTGCATTATCGCAGAACAGGCTCATGAACTCATGAAATACATGGACGCTCGCGAAATCCAGGCCCGCACATTTTTCTACCCGTTGCACAAGCAACCAGCGTTCCTGAAAATCGTAGAGGAATCTGGAGTTACTTCCGAAGAATTTCCGAACTCGACTTACGCTTATGATCATGGAATTTGTCTGCCCGCTTTCCCTGAAATGTCGGAAGGACAAGTGAACTACACCATTGATGTGATCAAGGATTTCTATGCCCGGATTTCCGCCTGGGTATTACCGGGACTACGACTTCATACACCGAGAAAAATACTACGATCATGAGGTTGAAACCGTACTCCAGCTAGGAGAAAGAATCCTCGGTGAAACCCCAAAAACGGTTCTCGAAGTCGGATGCGGCACTGGTAATCACACTCAGCGATTCGCCAGTCGTTCGATCGATATCACGGCGGTCGATACTGACTCCGAAATCGCGTGTATCGCTAGGGCGAAGAACATCACTAATGCCGACATTATCCACGGAACAGTTGGTGACGTTCAGAGCCGCGGATTCGACCTCGCGTGCGCAATGTTCAACGTCATCAACTACATCGATGAGGAATCCAACCTGATCGCACTCTTTCGAGATGTGCTCGAACGGCTCAGTTCGAACGGTGTATTCATATTCGATTGTTGGAACGGTGATGTCGTGAAACGGGATCCGCCTGCTGACTTCGAAAGATTCATACGCAAATCTGACGATGACTGGTTGAGGGTGAACGCAAACGGCAAACTCGATAAAACTGGTGACTTTGCAATTATCAACTACGCCAACACTGGTATTCGGTGCGGTTCATCTACGACCTACGAATACTCGATCCGATCCAAACTGTGGACACTCAGTACCATAGAGAGTCTTCTCAAATTGGCCGGATTTAGCCAAACTTCAGTTTTGGCTTGGATGGACCCAAATACTTCGGCCACTCAGAACTCTTGGAAATTAATACTTACTTCACACAGATAACCAAGACCCGCAGGTATATTTTTAAACCTTGATTTAGAGGAGTTGATAAGTACAGGGGAGTACATTCGATGCATGTCTTGGTGACGGGTGGAGCAGGTTATGTCGGAACCCTTCTTGTAAATAGGCTTATCGACCGCGGTGACGAAGTTACGGTGCTGGATTCCCTTCTCCACAAATCCCCGAGTTTGCTACAGCACTTCATCAATCCGAAATTTAGGTTTGTCGAAGGTGATGTCCGCGATGCAGACAATGTAAAAGATGCTCTGGAAGGAACCGATGCGGTGGTTCACCTGGCTGCGATTGTCGGTGCTCCCGGTTGTGAGGCAGAACCGCGACTGGCCGAAGAGGTAAATCATCACGCCGTTGAACTTCTAATATCCCTTGCCGGTTCTGACCGCGCACTGATATACGCATCGACCGGCAGCAACTACGGAGCGGTCGATGGTCTCTGCACAGAAGAAACCCCACTGAACCCACTATCGCACTACGGCGTGACGAAGACTGCAGGCGAACTGGCAATGATCGAGTCGGGGCAGGCAATTTGCTATCGCTTTGCCACCGCATTTGGGTTGTCCCCTCGCATGCGCCTCGACCTGCTAATCAACGACTTCACATATCAAGCCGTCAAAAATCGTCAACTGGTCGTCTACGAAAACTGGGCTCGGCGAACATTCATACACGTGCGCGACATGGCTGAAAGTTTCATATTTGCACTCGACAACTACGATCGAATGAAAGGTGAAGTGTTCAACGTTGGAAGCGACGACATGAACGCCACCAAGAAGGAAGTCGCTGAACTGATCAACGGAAAAGTCGGCGGATTCCTCTGGTTCGCTGATATCGGATCAGACCCCGACAAGCGAGACTATGAAGTCTCCTACGAGAAAATAAGTGGCTACGGCTTCTCGACCTCGGTTGGACTCGAAGCAGGTATTGATGAACTCATCGATGGCTACAAGATGATCCGTATATCCAACCCGTTCTCAAACATGGCCTAGACCCTCGAAAATAATCAGGATGCTCGGAGGCATAAATGGCCAAAAAAGTAATGGTGACCGGTGGCAGTGGCTTCCTCGGCAGGCATATCGTCGAAAGCCTCAAACGCCGCGGATACGATGTCGGTATTCCAAGGTCTAAGGACTATGACTTAACTGATTTGAATTCAGCTCGAACGGCCATTGAAGAACTCGCCCCCTCGATTGTCGTTCACGCTGCCGCTGATGTTGGCGGTATCGGCTACAACCAACTGTTCCCAGCCGACATATTTACAAACAACCTGCGAATGGCTTGCAACGTCATGCAGGCTGCGGCTGAGGCATCGATAGAAAAATTGGTGAATGTCGGATCGGCCTGTGCATATCCGGGCGATGCAGATGGGCTGATGAACGAAGATGACTTCCTCAAAGGAGCGATGCATCCATCAGTCGAGGTGTATGGACTCTCCAAGCGTGCTCTGTTCCTCGGTGCAGAAGCATTCCGACAACAGTTCGGACTTAACTCAATTTTCCTGGTGATTACAAATCTGTTTGGACCTCACGACAAGTACAACCCCAAGGACAGTCATGTAGTGGCCGCGATGATCCGAAGATTCGTCGAGGCTGCCGACAATGACGTTCCTCACGTGACTTGCTGGGGTACCGGCTCTCCAACCCGTGAATTCATGTACGTAGCAGATTGTGCCGAAGCGATCGCTGAGGCAACTGAGAAGTATTCTGGGACTGCCCCACTCAACATAGGAACTGGAACTGGCACGACTATCAAAGAACTTGCCGAACTCACAGCTGTTGCCGCTGGATACACTGGAACCGTCGATTGGGATACATCGAAACCCGATGGTGCTATGTACAAGGTTTTAGATATCGCTCGAATGGACGAAGCACTGGACGGGTTCAAAGCGTTGACTTCGATCGAAGCTGGCCTGAGGTCGACAGTCGAGTGGTTCCGGGAAGCCCGACCAAGTTAGCTCCTGCTCGCTTGTGTAATCGCCGACTGTCGATAGTCTTCAGTCGAGTCGCGTTTTGCAATGAATAACAAACCTAACGATCAGTTTAACTTGCAAGCCGACCCGCCCTCGAACGGCGATTCAAATCCCGTCTCCAGTTCAACGCAAGCATTGGCTGCAGGGATCAGTCCGACACTGAAGTTAACTGCAGCGGAGGTGTTGGTAACACTTGCGCTCGTCGGACAGAACCGAGTTTTAGCCTCGTTGATTGGTCCCGCCGGGTTCGGCGTCTACGGTCTATTACAGAGTCTGTTCAGATTCGTTTCGTCATTTGCCGCCTCGTGGATGAGCGCACCAGTCACCAAGTGGATTGCCGAGTACGGCTCGACAGACAAACAAGAATCTCAAAGCCGTCTTTACTCCTTGAGTTTAACGACATCCCTTGCCATCTTGATCCCGATGATTCTCATATTCGCCGTGTTCTACCGTCCGATAATCGACGGAGTGCTGGGCGGCGAGGTGAAAATCCATCACTACTTCATTTTTATCGTATTTTCGTCTCTTACTGCCATCAGAACCGTGCAGTCGGCCGTCCTTCAGGGCCTGCTGCTCATCGGTCGTATCGCACTAATCAGAACAGTGTCAGCAGGGATTCAAGTCGTCCTCGTTCTGGTACTGGTCTCGCAGTTCGGGCTTACAGGAATGTTCTACGGTCTCACGATCAGTTTAGGTATCGCCGCGTTGATGGCTTTTACAGTCATCCACAGAACCGCAAAACTAGGCATAACTAAACCGGTGTTGCGATCGGATGAAGCAAAAAACCTCGCACAATTTGGTGGAGCGAATCTGATACTACTCGTTGTCGCTTTGACAACGGAATACACCCAGCGGCTGATCGTTCTAAATGGCCTGGGTATCGAGTCGGTGGGGCTGATGGTCGCTGCCATGCAAATCATCGTTTACTTGGACATTTTTAATCGATCCGCGGTGTTCTACTGGTTCGCCAAAATGTCCAAAAGTAGCACCCCACAAGGGTTGATGGATGACTACTCTGGATTCTCCCGCCTCGTGTTGATAGCGGGGATTCCGGTTGTCATCGGCGGCATTTTATTTGGAGGATTAGCAGTCGATCTGTTGCTTGGCCCCAAATTCGCAGCGCTGACATCAAGCCTTTATCTGTTCGTAATCTGGCAATTCCTCAATCTGGTACACAACCCACCTGCCATGGCGATCATGGCTCTCGCGAAAATCAAGGTTCATGCAGTTGCATCGCTGGTATCGGGAATCACTGTGCCAGTAGTGATGTATCTCGGCCTGAATTACTGGTCGTGGGGCTTTGAATCGATCGGCATTGCACTCATCATCGGCGGTGTGCTGGCTTATATCCCACGCGTGTTATATATGGGTCTCGTACTCAATATCTGGGCAACGAGATACACATGGGCACTCACTGGCGTCGGAGTGCTGATGATCGCTGGCGCAATCCTAATTCGTGAAGAGACCCTCATCACACGCGCCACAGCGCTTCTCACGACGACGGTAATCTTATTTGCAATCACACCCAAAGTTGAGCGCTCAGTAATGTTGAACAGCATTGCGCAACCGATCTCTAAATTATGGAGAACTTAGAACTCTTACATAGTCGTTGATGCCTGGTAATTGAACTTGCGTCGCAAACTGTCATTGGCGCAGCATTAAATTCGTCGAGCCGGAATCTACCTCGCACCAACACCATCAATATCATGCCACGTAGCAGGAAAGTGAATCGAACTTGACAACGACATATGACCTTTCTGGACTCGTCCAGATCGTACTGTCAGATGATCTTCACAGAAATGTCAAAGAATCTGTTGCCAATCAAATAGTAGGGCTCAAACCGGTCGGTTCGACCGACTCTGATTACACTTTGGAACTCCGCCCTTACGATGCGCTGGATCGAGAGAATTCTCGCATGGTCGGTGGTCCTGCGAGATTAGTTGGAACAAACACAATTGAAGTACCAGATATTCATTTTGCCGTGCGAATTGAACAGAAGAGAATCACTCTATTCCTCGACGTCAGTGGCGTAGCAATCAATCCCTGGATCCAGTTATTGCTGGTACCTCAGGGTGTGACTATGGTTCATGCAGCCGGACTAGAAAAAGATGGTCGAGCACTTCTACTTCCTGCATTCGGTGGGGCCGGGAAGACGCTCGCTGCAGGAGTGCTTGTCCGGGATTACGGATACAAATTTCTCGGAGATGACATCGTCTTAGTGAAATCTGATGGAACTATCTTGCCGTTCCCGAGACCATTGTTTTTTTATCCACATCACATCGATGTGTTTGACCGATATTTCGGCAATCGCGCGGGGTCGGTCTCGCGGCAACGATTATCGAAAGCTATCAAGCGAAATATCGTTCGAAGGATGCCACTGAAACAGTTGGTTAAATCGTTCGCCGAGTCATTCGGAATAGAAGGGGTCCTTAGACGTGCCGCTTCCAGTCATGACCATCTGGACTCTGCAGCTCCGGCAGAAGTGTTCAAACCTGAAGCTATCGGCACCGGTAGCCCGGTCAGCAAAATAGTTTTCCTGCAAAGACACACTGGGCACGAACTCACAATTTCAGAAATTAAACCCGATTTGCTCGCCACTAGAATGTTTGCAATCCTCATGAACGAATGGAAATCTGAATGGCCGCAAATCATCTCGGCAGGCGGATATGGTGCGATTAACCTTGCCACTCATTACGAGCAGTTCGCACGAGTCATCAAGAGCGGGATCCGAAGCATCTCCCCAAAAATCTTGATGATTCCAACTGAAACATCTCCTCTGGACTATGTGGCGAAACTTCTCGAAGAATAGCGAGTGTAAATGCTCGGCTGAGCGCAACAATATGACCACACCCAAGATAAGTGTATTGCTTCCGGTATTCAATGATGAGCGGTATTTAGAAGAAGCTCTGCTGAGTATTCTCAAACAGTCATTCACGGATTTTGAGATAATCGCCATTGACGATGGCTCAACTGACTCATCTCTCGCGATGTTAAATAGCTATGCAGCAATTGACGATCGAATTAAAGTTGAGACGCAGCCTAATATGGGAATTGGCAAAACCCTGAACAGGGCAATTCAATTGGCTACCGCAAATCTCCTTGCTCGTCATGACTCCGATGACCGGAGTCTTCCTGAACGTTTCGATCGTCAAGTTAACTATCTGAATGCACACCCCAATATTGCGCTCCTCGGAACTGCCGTTTCGATAATTGACGCAGAAGGTGAAATTAAATACAGCCCAAATATCGTGCAAGGAAATGACCAGTTAATAAATCTGTTAAAAACGACTTCCCCATTCATCCATGGGTCGGTGATGATGAGGCGAAGTGTAGCGATAAAGGCAGGGTGCTACGCTACGATTCGCTGGTACGAAGACCTGTTCTTATGGAGGTCTCTGGCTCGGATCGCGAAAGTAGAAAATATTGATGAACCTTTGTACCAGTACCGAATTCGACCATCAAATCTTCACATCCCCCGAAAAATTCAAGCGGCGGCAAGCAAAATCTTCAGAGACCACTGGCCAGAGGACAAGTTTTCTGAAGATGAACTTGAAGTCCTTGAAAATCTCAAAACTCAGATAACCCCAACAGCTCGAAAAGCTCAGTTCTGCTTGAATATGTCCAAAGGACTTATGCTAAATAATGGGAACACATGGGAGGCAAGGAAGTTCTTGTTGAAGGGACTATTTGCCAAGCCAAATACCGTCGAATTGTGGTTTCACCTTGGGTTGAGTTTGCTTCCACGCAAATTAAGCGCAGCATGGAGACGATATCGCGTCGATACAGGCGAAAGACGAGTATAAAAACAGCACAATTTTGCAAAGTGGAGAGCACAGGTTGGAGTACGAAATTTCGTAGGGCTGTTGCGATTTTTACTGGTGTCGGTAGTTCTGAACAGAGTTACTTTCGAACTAATCTGCATAGCAATTCACTCTCAAGCGCGTGCTGCGATTTCAATTCTAGAGAGCAGCCCTACTGGTGATTGCCAATCAACCACTGGCCCACTTGCAACCTCACCAATCGACAATTGCTTAATAAGTAGGATGAAAGAGATTTAGATGGACCGCGATTCAGCCCTCAAACTGATAGATCCGATCATTAGGGATGTGTTCGAGAACACATCGCCAGATGACAAATGGACCATCCCTCTGGGTGTGGTCAACTACGGCCCTGACGAAGTAATCGAAGTGCTCGATACACTGCTTTCCGGCAATGTCACTATGGGTACCAAAGTGGCCAGATTTGAAGAAATGTGGGCAGAACATGTCGGCCGGAAGCACGCCATCATGGTGAATTCGGGATCGAGTGCGAATCTTGCTGCCATCGGTGCGTTATCTTCCCCACATTACGAGAACGGAATTCGACCAGGTGATGAAGTGATCACGACGTCAATCCCGTGGTCGACAACCATCGCCCCCATTGTCCAGACCGGGGCCATTCCGGTGTTTGTTGATGTCGATCCTGAATCTTTCAATCTCGACCCACAACTGGTTCGAGATGCCATCTCACCAAGTACAAAAGCCATAATGCCCGTCTCGTTGCTCGGCAATCCGCATGGAATGGATTTGATAGCAAATATTGCGCGTGACAACAATCTGTTTCTAATTGAGGACGCCTGCGAAGCGACAGGGTCCAGCACAAACGGCACCCGCATCGGCACATTTGGTGAAATCGGAACATTTAGTTTCTACTTCTCACATCACATCAGCACTGTCGAAGGAGGAATGGTTGTGACCGATGACGATCTAATTGCCGATTTAGTTAGATCGATTCGAGCACATGGTTGGACTCGGGACAGTGATTTCAAATCACGAGAGCTTCAACACAGTTCGGAAATCCAATCGAAATGGACGTTTGTTGAAACCGGGTACAACCTGCGCCCTACCGAAATCAGTGGTGCGTTCGGCATCCGACAGATATCCAAGCTCGATCCGATAATCGAACACCGTCGAGAGACCGCACGTATATGGTCCGATGCACTACTCAAGTACAACCACTTGATCAGCGTCAGTACTGAACAACCCGGAGATCGACACTCTTGGTTTGGTTACCCCATGGTGGTACGGCCCAGAGCAGGATTCGATCGTGACGAACTCGCTACTTTCCTCAAATCCAAATCGATCGATGTCCGCCCGATTATTGCGGGCAACATCCTCGAACATCCCGTCATCAAACAATGGCCTCACCGCGTCAGTGGAGAGGTATCTGAAGCTTCATGGATACACCGAAATGGACTCATGATCGGGAATCACGAGGGAATAACCGAAAGTGGTCGCACATACTTCATAGAATCGATCGAAGAATTCCTGAGTAAATGCGACCATCCGTCGAGTTAAAGCACGAATATGAAAGAGCCCACGGCTTCTACAGGTGTGTTCGCGTGGTACGGGGAGCGCAGTTATTTTCGCCCTCACTGGCAGGGCTTGCTTCGAGAGCGTGGATTCTCTGATATCGATCTCGACCCCAGATTCAAAGCCAAAAACCTTGGCAAGCTTGTTCGGTCATCGCTCAATTGGAATGCCGATCTTTCGCCCACGATACTCATGACGGTCGGAGAAATTCCACTATCTCTCGATGGATTCCGATCCCTGCCAGATGCGACGACGACAGTATTTATGACCGATGATGAATGGCGATTCCACAGCGTCGGCAGATACCTTGCACTCTATGTCGATCTAGTTGTAACGAACACAGTCGCTCGGGTCGAAGACTATAAGGCACTCGGATTACGAAATGTGATTCACGAGCCCTATGCAGCGAATACTGCGGTGTTCCGACCTGAGGATGCCTTGAAGAAGCACGATGTCGTAATGATCGGTGCGGCACATCCAGATCGAATCGAGATCGTAAGACGCTTGGTTTCAGAGAATCTGCCTATCCGTGTGTTCGGCTCCGGATGGAACAGGTATTCAGATCTCGCACATGTTTGGGGTGGCTTCCTCACGACCGACGAAATGCTCAAAGTATTGACCTCCTCAAAAATAGTCATCAACTCAGGACTGACCATTGGTGGATTACCTCAAATCAAAGGGCGCATATTCGAAACGGCCGCCTGCGGCACATTCCAGATCACTCAGGATATTCCTGGATTGGAAAACTACTATGCCCCGGGTACTGAAATCGAAACCTACGCTTCACTGGGTGAGATGATAAACAAAATCCGAACCTACCTCGATAACGACCAGTTGAGAGAGACGATCGCCAGTGCGGCAGTTGAACGTACGTTGCGGGAACACACATGGGAAAGTCGGCTCGACTCGATTCTCACCGCTGCAAAGGCTACTCAACCGTCAAATTTCCAGCCCGAAATTCCCTCTGTTATTGTGATCGATTCTGACACAGACGAACGATCGAACATCGAGAATGCTGTCAGATCAGACCCTGATGCCCTGATTACGTTCAGCCAGGGATCAGGTGCAGACGATCCAGATCGAATCAAGTTACTTGCCTACGGACTAAAAGCGGATATGGAGGAAAATATCTGGATGAATCTAGCGTCGTTCGATGTCGTTGACAAAAAACGTCGAATCATCGCGAACGCCAGTATTAAAGCAATCGCTGAACAGTCACCCGACCTTCTCCCACCCCGTTCGATAATGTTGTCGGCGAGAAAGTGCCTTGCATTGCTTCCTGCCGGTGAAATATCTCGTGAAACCCTTGTTTCAAAAGTAGTTCCACGACTTATCCAGCAGTCGGAGTATCGGCATATAGATCTCAACACGGGACTTTTTGAGGAACAGGCAAAAGGGAAATATGCCCTGAGCGAAATCTATCGGAGAAGTGATCAAGGGATGTGGGACGTTCGCACGAAGCCCTACGCCGTGGCAACGCTCACCAAACTCTCGCTGGTCGATTTCATCAATCTGGGGCTCGGTATACTCCGAAGACGCGCAGCCCGCAGAAGCATCGCCAACTAATAATAATCGCCTCGCTCGCTGGCTCGATTCAACGGTTCGACTCATCACTCTCAGCGCGCTCGGCTTACCAATGAAGATCCTACTCATCCAACCAGCCGTTTCACCCGCGAAAGGTGGAGCACAATGGAATACCGTCCGCCTGGCAGTCGGGTTGACTGAACGCGGTCACCGAATAAGAATGGTCGGTGAATTCCACGCCGTTCCGGAGATGTCGCGCATACTCGCCGACGCAGAAATTTCAGTTGCGAGTATTCGTATTCACGGGCGCGGCATCCGACCGATTCTGAGTCTCATCCTTGAAGCTAAAAAATTCAGCCCGGACGTAATTCACTCCTGCCTGAGATCAGGAGATGTTGCGGCCGGAATCGCTGCATTTCTACTGCGTAAACCGGTTGTCTCTACTGTCGGAGAAAAACTTCCCACAGACAACGATGTACGTAACGGAATCGGCTGGAAAGGTCGTATTCACAAAACCTTGCTTCGCCGGGTGTTCACTGCTATTGGCGCGACGAGCCAGTTCGCCAAACAGCACCTGATCAGTTATTCAGGGATTGAAACCTCAAAGGTTAAAGTCATTCCTAACGGCATCGATTTCGAAAGCTTCGATCGCTCGCCGACACCTACTCAGCATCAACCTGAGTCTAGTTTGCGATCAAAAAGCGTCGTCGTTGGTGTGGTAGGACGGATTGCTCCTGAAAAACGAATCGAGCTTATGCCGCAACTCATCGATCGCCTGACTACGAAAGGGATCAATGCAACCGGGTTGATCGTCGGCGAAGGAATCAGCGAATCTCATGTCAAGGCGGTTGTACGTGCATCAACCGCAAGCGAGCGGATCACGTTTCTGGGCAACAGAACTGATATGGCTAGTGTTTACCGAAAATTCGATGTGCTTGTGCATTTTGGATCGGTTGAGGGATTTGGCCTGGCAATCGCTGAAGCAATGGCATGCGGTGTTCCGGTGGTGGCTGCCAATGCAGGCGGTGCTGCCGAGCTAATTACCGATGGGCACGACGGCATGCTTGTTCCTACCGGATCAATCGATCACTATGCCGAAATAATTGCATCTCTCATGAACGACAGGGCTGTCTATCAACGGTTGTCGGCCAATGCACGAACTAAAGTGAAGCAAGACTTCTCGATCAATCAATTTGTCGAACGATATGAATCCCTCTACTCGAATGCGGTTGGAGGGAACAGTGATTAGCGACTTTCTGCGCCCCCTGTTTCTCGAGCTAAACGGTGGCGATTTCCAGTATGCGGTGCTTCGGAATCACGAAGGATTACCCGATTCAGTCCACGGGACAGACATCGACATCCTGATTCCACCTTCTGCGACATCAAAATTTGATGCTTTGATACGACGCTTGTGTCTGGACACGGGTTGGTTGACTTTACGAACCGCCAGCAAAGATTTCCGAATCAAAAACTATGTCCTTTCGAATATCGATGAAGATGGGCACGCTGAGTTCATCGTTCTCGACGTAATGTCCGCAATTGGCTGGAACGGATATTCCGCGTGGTCAGCCAGGCAAATTCTCGATCACTCTGATTTGAGTGGAGAAGTCCGGATCCTGTCGAAAATTGCCGAATCAGCGGTGACCACGGTCACTTCACTCTCTTACGCCGGTAAATTCAAGAAAAAACAGTACGTAGAATCGGCAAGATCAGCGGCGATACAGTCGGACCCCGACTACCAGATTCTCATGGGTATCGCACTCGGCAGTGCTACCGCTTCAAAACTTATCGATTTGATCGCATCTCATAATTCTGGGTCGACCGACAGATCATCATCACTCGTTCGTGAGGGTTTGAAGAAAACCGCACGTAAACACCTACTTCGCAATCTTCGTGACACCTGGTGGTCAATCAAATTCAGATTCGGAAGGCTGATTGCGCCGCCCGGGATGCTTGTCGCAGTAATTGGCACTGACGGTTCAGGAAAAAGCACCCTCATAGAACAACTGGAGAATAGGCTCCGGCCAGTTTTCGGTTCAACCGGATCAGCGCATCTTCGTCCAAGATTATTACCTGATCTTTCGAGATTATCTGGTGGCTCCGTCACGGCGAAGCCTGATCAATCGGCTACTCACACTCGTTCCCCCCGCCTAATCGGTTCGCTTCTCAGATGGGGCTATTACTGGATCGACTACCTCATCGGCTACCAGATTGTCTTTCGCCCAAGAACGGCAAAGAAATCTGTGATCTTTATCGATCGATACTTCTACGATTTTGAATTCGATCATGGTCAAAAAAACGTAAAACTGCCAGGGTGGATAATCCGAAGTATGCAAAAATTACTTCCAGATCCAGATGTTGTAATTCATGTGGATACCGACACTCAGACGGTTCTCGATCGACGCGGGGACGAGGTAACCAAAGCGGAGATCGATAGACAGCGAGTTGCACTTCGAACCATCGTCTCTCGGCTGCAAGATGGAGGGACTATTGACGGATCCAGAAGTGTTGATGAAGTGACCGATCAGGCGGTCACGCTGATCGTCAAGATTTTGACGAGGGAGTCGTAGTCTTGCCGTCAAACACGCAGGATTTCACGGCCTGGATGCACCTTCTACCGCTGCCGGATGAGGGTCGAATCGGAATAGTCGGCGATTCCGTAGACGGCATCATTGCGTCACTAAGTAGCTTTGGTGTGCGAACCGAGCCATGGGATCGTCAAGACAGCGGCTCCTACGATGGTGTGGTTGTGGACACCCATCGTCCTGAATTCAATGTTTCAGAAGTCGTCAGGTCGATTAGCAGTGAAGGATTTATCTGGATATGGGGCAGCAGTCGAAATCACGAGTCGATCCTGGCCAAACAGGGATTTGATGTCCAAACTCTGGCGGCACTTCCTTCGCTCAACCGACCTCGTTACATGATCGATCCAAGATCAGGCTATAAATCCGTTCGTGCTTCACTCGCGTTTCACCCGGCATCAGCACTCTGGTTAAAAATCGCAAAAGAGCTTTATGCACTTGTTGCAAAACCGTTGGCGAAAATTCGACTAGGTCCGCCGATAAACCTCATTGCCACCAAACCCGCTGATGGCACAGCTAGATATCAAGCAACGAGTTCTACCTGGAAACAGATGTGTGAGCTAGACCTCAGAATTGTTCACCCCACCGTAATTGGTGCGTCACCAGGCAACGGTCAAAAAGGCGTATTGGCAGGAGCCAGCGAGGACGGGAGTTTTCATCTTTTCTGTAAGGTGGCTGACAACGAACATCATGGCATCCATCTCACAAACGAGGCCTCGATTCTTTCAGATCACCTATCGGAGTTTGAAGCTGCCAACCTGACGATCCCTCCCGTGATTGCTCAATCGACCGATCACGGGTTCACCAAGCTGTTCCTCAGTTCGGTACATGGGGACAAACTCAATTCCAGTCAATCCCTGCCTGATTCTCTGGCGCGGTCGATGGGAACGTTGTTTGCCAAATCCCATGGTGCCAATCCAGATGTTCAATCCACTGCATCTATGCCACAGTTCATTGAACAACTGATCGAGTGGAACGATAGCGACCCGCTCATACAAAAAGCCTGTCTTAGCGCTATCGACGATCTGGATTATCGAGAAGTCCCTCTCGGTCTGGCCCATAGAGATTTCGTGTTTTGGAACATTCTAAAAAACAAGTCCGGATGGACCGTGATTGATTGGGAATGGGCGCGAGAACGTCACATTCCGTTCCAGGATATATTCCATTTCTACGTCCATGGTGCAGTCAACGAGAAGGGTCTTGATCCGACCAGCGCGGCATGTATCATCAACTCAACTAAAGGTCGTCACAGCTTGGAGACTTACGCCCACTCGGCGATGCTCGACCTGTCTCTCATCGCTCCGCTGTTCACCCTCTATCTGTGTGATTGGATTGGAATTCAAAACGGATTGGGACTAAGCGACACAGAACAAACAGTCGCCTATCGCCAATTACTTGAAGCAGTTGTTGATGGAAGAATGTCGATCCAATGAAATTCGCCATCGACGTTTCAACAGAGAATCCATTTAGGCCGTCAGGGGCAACCGGTTACTACGTAAATATCGCCAGAGAAATTTCTAAAATCGCTGGAGACGACGAAATCTATCTGATCCGAGGTCGAAGCCAACTCGAAACTTTCGAACACGTAGCCTCTTCTACGAATGCGATCGTATTGCCTTACTCGAACGAAAACCCTCTCCGACGGGTAGCAGGTCAACAATTTCTTCTGCCTGCACTGCTAAAACGTCACGGTATTGATCTCCTAAACACGGGTAACGTCGGCCCTGTGTTTCCACTGACTCCGGTAGTCGCAACCGTGAAAACGATGCATGCTTTCACGGCCCCGGAATCGCTACCGCTTTCCAAACGAGCTTTCCGCAAGATAATTGGCGGACGCACTGCTCGGAATGCCAGACTGATCATCTCGAATTCCTACTCCAATAGCCAGGATCTTGTGCAATTCTTTGGTATCGACCCAAAACGGATAAGAATTGTCCACGAAGCATTGGATCATGAGCTGTTTAAACCCGAGAAACATGGAGACGATACCGATGACATCATTTCGAAATTCAAGCTCGGAAATCATTACGTCTTGTTCGTCTCTTCACTATGGCGGTACAAAAACGCCGAGGTGCTAATCAAGGCTGCGAAAGAATTTTCTCGGGCACTGCCTGACTTGCAAGTCGTCATTGTTGGCTATCAACCTGATATCGCCTACAGCGCGGAGCTAACCAGTCTGGTTTCCAATCTCAAACTGGGCGAGCGGGTGCAGTTTGTCGGTGGCCAAAAACAAAGGGACATTGCGGCTCTCTACCGACGTGCCACAGCACTCGTATACCCTTCGAAAAACGAAACGTTCGGTCTGCCACTACTCGAGGCAATGGCATGTGGTTGCCCGGTGATCACCACCACTGCAGGCAGTTTGCCAGAAATCGCTGGCGACGCCGCTGAACTGTTCGATCCGAACGATCATGAACACCTCGCTACAATTATTCAAATGCTCAGTGCTGATAGCAGCAGAGTCGATGATATGCGGCGACGCGGCCTTGCTCGCGCAGGAGAGTTTACATGGGAGAGTACCGCCGCAAAAACTCTGGATGTATTCCGAGAAGCCATCGCCCAATAACGGCGCGCACAGCATCCTTTAGCAAGATAGAACAGTGCTACATTTATTCCCTTCCAACTATCGGCAAACGAGATAATTCGGACTGTAGAAATAATGAATCAAGAATTCTGGCGCTCGAAAAGAGTTGTCGTGACCGGAGGAGCCGGATTCCTCGGTGGTGCAGTGGTTCGCCAACTCGATCAGCTTGACCTCGAGGACATTATCATTCCGCGTTCCAGTGAACACGATCTGCGAGACAGAGACGCCATCCGAGACTTGCTCGCTATCGCAAAGCCAGACATAGTTCTGCATCTGGCCGCGAAAGTTGGTGGAATCGGTGCCAACCGCGAACATCCGGCGTTGTTCTTTTACGACAACCTCATGATGAGCGTTCAGCTTCTCCATGAATCGTGGCAAGCAGGCGTTGGAAAGTTCGTAGGAGTCGGGACTGTCTGCTCCTACCCTAAAATTGCGCCGATCCCTTTCAAGGAAGAATCCCTTTGGGAAGGCTACCCTGAAGAAACAAACGCCCCCTACGGACTGGCAAAGAAAAATCTCATCGTTCAGTCCAAGGCCTATCAGGATGAATACGATTTTGATTCGATAAATCTTATTCCGGTAAATCTGTACGGACCCGGAGATAATTTCGACCTTGAATCTTCACACGTAATTCCTGCCTTGATTCGACGAATGCTAGAGGCGAAATCTCTTGGAGCTGAGAGCGTAGAAATCTGGGGCGATGGCTCCGCAACCCGAGAATTCCTATTCGTCGACGACGCGGCATCTGGGCTACTAATGGCAACTGAGAGTTACAAGAAGACTGATCCGATCAACCTTGGCTCAGGCGAAGAAATCTCGATCAGAGATCTCACTACAAAAATTGCCAGAGCCACTGGATTTGAAGGCAGTATCGTCTGGGACACTACCAAACCCAACGGGCAACCAAGGCGCAAACTCGACACGTCGAAGGCGAAAACTGAATTTGGGTTCGAATCGACGACTGAGTTCGACCGTGGACTTGCACGTACGGTTGACTGGTATCAATCCACTCATAAATGACGAACCAGGGATAGATCGACTCAGATCGCCTTGCATCCCGAACAGCGCATGAACATCCTGCTCGTAACTCATCACAAGTGGTCAAAATCCTTTGCTCGCCCTGCTCCCATCGGCGAGTATCTGGCCCGCGCCAATCACGATGTCACACTACTCTGTACCTCCGATAATTCAAGATTTGCCTGGAAAGAAGAACAGATCGATGGGATGCGTGTAATCCATGCACCCGATCTCTTATGGGGACGACTGAGGAGTGGGTGGGATCTGTGGGGGAGCCTTCACAAGACGTTCTGGATGAAGCGGCATCTCAGGGAATTCGACATCGTCCACCTATTCGAAACCCGTCCATCAGTGATTCTCCCCTTCCGGTTGGCGAGGGGTTCTAGGCGCGGCCCAGTTGTGATCGACTGGAACGACTGGTGGGGTGGTGAAGGAGGCATAATCGAAAGCCTCCGACCCGGGTGGTACCGCAAGACATTCGGCATTGTCGAAGGGTGGTTCGAAAACTACTACCGAGACTCAGCCGATGGATCGACGATAATCTCATCTGCGCTCGAACGACGAATCAAGAATATGGGAGTCAGCAAATCGTCAATTCTGAGATTGACGGGTGGTACTCGTCCAGAATCATATCCCTACAAATCCATCGATGAATGCCGAACCGAACTTGGTCTCCCTCAGGACGATCCGATCGTCGGTTTTTCTTCGCTCGACAGTCACATCGATTTGGAACTTGTTCTGGACTCACTCAAACTACTGGCCAAGCAATTTCCGACCATCAGTTTGCTTGTGACGGGTCGCCCTTCGGAAGTTCTGGCAAGAATGGCAAGCGAGCGAGGAATATCAAATCGGATAAATCAAACCGGGTTTGTACCGTTCGACATGCTCACTACCTACCTTGGTGCGGCAAATGTTTGCGTGCTCCCACTTCCTGATACCGCCTACAATCGTGGACGTTGGCCAAATAAAATAACCGATTACGCCACAGCAGGTCGCCCAACGGTTACCAATCCAGTCGGTGACATGGGAGATTTAGTGTCGAAATATGACATGGGTCTGCTCACCGCCTGGGATGTAAACGATTTTGCCGGTGCCATCGAATCCTGCCTGCTAAATCCAGCCGAAGCTGATCGACTCGGCGCCAACGCTCGTGAAGCGGCTGAAACTGATCTCCGGTGGGAATCTCACATTCAGGAACTTGAAGGTTTCTATCGCCGTCTTTTCGATAAATTTCACAAGTAGTTACAACGAGGATTCAAAAGCTTGAAAGTACCGTTTGTCGATCTGGGAGCAGCAACCGAGGAAATTCGCGGTGAGTTAAATCTTCGCTGGAACAAGATTCTCGATAACAGCAATTTTATCGGCGGTCCGATCGTCGAGATATTCGAGCGAGAGTTTGCACAATACTGCGGATCGCGGTTTGCGGTAGCAACTGGCTCGGGAACCGACGCTCTCCGTCTTGCCATGCAAGTACTCGGTATAGGGTCTGGCGACTCGATAGTCTCGGTGC
>JAJRZP010000068.1 GCA_024275195.1 Chloroflexota bacterium
CTCCTTGATACGGTTGCAGCACCGACGCCGAGCCCGGGGCTGACAGCCACAGTTCTGCCAGAGATCCAGGCAACAACAAGCCCGCAGCCTCAGGCACCCGTGTCCGCGTCGGAGGCAACTCCGGCACCCACGGTCATACCTCCACGTCCCCCGACCGAACCACGTCCGACAGCCACATCTGTACCCCCTCCAGCAGACACGGAATTCTCCTCAACGAGAGTCAGGCTGGCGGTTACGGTCGGGATCGTGTCGCTTGTCGCCGCCGCGTGGTGGCTTATCCGCACATTTTTGGTTGGAAGATAAGATTCTCACCCACCGTCGATGAATCACGATCAGGCAACGCCACGGAGAACATCTGACCATGCCAGGCCTCGGCTACGAATCGATCACTGAACTCGCCCCTAAGATCGAGAGTGGCGAATTGTCGCCCGTCGATCTCATCGAGGCGTCACTGGCAAGGATCTCGCAGATTGACCAGAGATCGCAAAATCTCAACGCGTTTCTCGCTGTCTGGTCCGACCAAGCACTTACTGAGGCTCGGGCGGCAGAAAAAGCAATCGCATCAGGCAACTATCTGGGGCCGCTCCATGGAATACCGGTTGGACTGAAAGACCTGATCGACGTGGCGGGGTACGAAACTACCGGTGGGTCGAAAGTGCTTGCCGGGAACGTAGCGAAAACCGATGCAACCGTCGTAAACAGGCTCAAAGAGGCGGGTGCGATTCTGATGGGCAAGCTCAACCTCGTCGAGTTTGCCATCGGGACGACAGGTCTCAACCCCAATACCGGGGACGTAAAAAATCCGTGGGACACCACGCGCATCACGGCAGGCTCCAGCTCTGGCTCGGCGGCCGCGGTCGCATCCGGGATGCTGCCCGCTGCGCTCGGCACCGACACTGGCGGTTCGGTTCGCATGCCCGCATCGGTTTGTGGAATCGCCGGACTAAAGCCAACGTACGGTCTTGTGCCCAGATCTGGAGTACTCGACCTTTCATGGAGCATGGATCACGTCGGCCCGATGACTCGCACGACCGCCGACTGCGCTTTAATGATGAACGTGTTGGCGGGTCACGATGCGAGTGATCCAGCTTCGGCTGATAGAACCGTCCCTGACTTCACGTCCGGAATTTCGGATGGTGTTGACGGGCTGAAGATCGGTGTCCCAACCGACTATTTCTTCGATGATTCCGTCGATGCAGAGATTATCGCGGCAGTTCGCGCAGCGATAGAAATACTGCCTGCCAGTGGTGCCGAGATAATCGAGCTACCCATGCCGTGGGTCGACAGGGGGCGTGCAATAAACCTCGGTGTGATTCATTCAGAAGTGGTCGCAGTCCACGAAAAAATGATCGGCGAATCCGCAGCGTTGTACACCCCCGCAGTGCGAAGGCGCATCCAGTCGGGCTTCAACATTCCGGCTATCGACTACATTCGAGCGCAGCGGGCGCGGCAGTGGTTTAACCAAAAGATGGCCGAATCAATGAAACTGGTCGATGTGCTCATCACGCCGTCAGTGCCAATCCAGACACCAACTATCGAAGATTGCACCCCGTCGCCCGGAAATGCCGGTGCTGGCGGCGAACTGCCTATGTTTACCGGAGTGTTTAATGTCACGGGGCAACCGTCACACTCGATACCGTGCGGATTCACCTCGGGTGGAATGCCGATCGGAATGATGATCACCGGGCATCCTTTCGATGAATCTACTGTTCTGCGTGTCGGGCATGCTTTCGAGCAACTAACTGATTGGCACCAACGACCACCAGCGGATATTCCCGAGATAAATTGACTTCTGGATACACACCTCGTTCCAAACGACAGTTGGATCGCCACATAAAACGCAAATCGACCCTGACCCGTAGAGGCTTTGCATGCATTGCACTCGACCGTCCGCGTGACGGTGTCAACGTCGGTCACACCCTCAGGGCAGCCCTTGGGTTTTCGGCGCATTTGGTGATTCTTGGTGAAAAGGACCCGTCGATCAATGTGCGGAAACTTTCGACGGATCCGGGTAGGGCGTACCGACATGTCCCGATTCTTGAAGTCGACGACATTTTTGATGCAATGCCGAACGACTGCACGCCTGTGGCGGTAGAACTCACCGACGACGCGGTCGACCTTTCGACATTCGTTCACCCAGAACGCGCCTGCTACATCTTTGGTCCTGAGAACGGATCGGTGAGTCCGGATATTCTCGACAAATGTGCGCACGTCGTGAAGATACCGACAACAATGTCTCTGAATCTCGGAATGACAGTCAACATCGTGATGTACGACCGGCTCGCAAAATCCACGAGGAGTCGCGACTCGTGAGTTCTTCGGACGCCGATACCACAGGTTCACGCCATGAATGTGGTCGGGGCGACAGGATTTGAACCTGTGACCTCTGCACCCCCAGTGCAGTGCGCTACCGGACTGCGCCACGCCCCGATGAGCCAAAGATAACATTTAGCTGCTCCAAATGGTCTGCGATATGGATCGATCTGCTACCTGATAACCCGGGTGAGCCGTACCGGGTAGTTGGTATAATTCAACGGTTGTGCGAACGAAGTGCGCTGGCTACCTGCCATAACTTTCTAACGTTCTGCACGGGGCATCTGTGTCAAATAACGATTCAACAACCTCGAACATGCGAACTCTCTTAGGCGATGCCGAAGAGCTGAACACACGCGTCGAGCAGATCGTGAGGCGACTTTGACCTTACCGAACTTCAACGCAAGGTCAATTCGCTAGAAAAAGAAGCTAACGAACCCGGTTTCTGGGATCGTCCAGATCACGCCCAGAGGCAGATGCGCAATCTCGCCGCCGTTCGAGGCGAGTTGGAGACATGGACCAATCTCTCCAGCGATGTTGCCAGCACTGCCGAGTTGTTTGCGCTGGCTGTCGAAGAGGGCGATGACGCACTCGGCGCACAACTGGCAAGCGACCTGAAGAAGTATTCGAAGTCGGTCGAGATGCTCGAGTTCGAGCTACAGCTTAGTGGCGAGTACGATTCACGATCGGCGATTCTTTATGTCAAGCAGGGGGCAGGCGGAGTCGACGCGCAAGATTGGGCTGAGATGCTCGTCCGAATGTACACCCGTTGGGCCGAGCGCAGAGGTTTTGTTGCCGAAGTACTCGATCTCACCCCCGGCGATGAGGCTGGCGTGAAGAGCGCTGCAATTAAGATCGACGGAAAATACGCCTATGGTTATCTGAGGTCAGAGCGCGGGGTACACCGGCTAGTCAGGCTCTCACCATTCGATGCCGATCACCGTCGCCACACGAGCTTCGCACTTGTCGAGGTGCTGCCAGAGGCCGATGAGACGGAAGAAGTGAAGATAAACCCCGACGACCTGCGGATCGATGTGTTCCGTGCGAGTGGGAACGGTGGGCAAAACGTCCAGAAAAACTCAACAGCTATCCGACTCACACATCTCCCCACAAACCTCGTCGTAGCAGTACAGAACGAACGGTCACAGGCCCAGAACCGTGAAGTTGCGATGCGGATCCTGCTATCGCGTCTCGTTGATCGCGAGATGCAAAGAAAAGCGGAAGAACGTGCCGCCCTCAAAGGTGAACATGTGTCGGCTGAATTCGGCAGGCAGGTTCGCAGCTACGTTCAGCACCCGTACCAGATGGTCAAGGATCACCGGACCGACTTCCAGACCGGCGACGCTCAGGCGGTTCTCGACGGCGATCTGGACGATTTACTAAAGTCCTACCTGAGTTCCCAGATGGAATCGGCCTCCGCATCTGCCGAATCCGATTCATAATTCGATGACTCTAGTAGAACCTTATTGAAACTGAATGCACCTAAAAATCCGTTGATGCAACCAAACCGTAATACGCACATAACTACCGGTGGCTTCCGACGAAGCTATCCGCAAGCTCGATGACAGAGAGAATAAGTTGAATTCACGATCCAAATTGACACGAAGAATGATTTTCGGCATGGCTCTGAGCCTGGTGTTGATTGCGGCGGTAGCTTGCACCGGTAGTTCGGAATCTCCGACCGAGGCTGCAGCACCGGCGACATCGACACCGCCGGCAGCCAGAGCGACACAACCGGCGATCGCACCTGATCTACAGGGCAAGAACGACTCGGCAGCGGCCGTGGGAGATTCAGGCCCGAAACGTGGTGGTGTGTTCAACACGCTGTGGAGTGATCCGCCAACTATCGACCCGCATCTGGTAACCGACGGTACGTCATACGGCATCGTGATCGAGGTGTTCTCTGGTCTCGTACGTCTTGGATCGAACCCGGCGAATCCCTTCGAGCCCGATCTTGCAGAATCATGGTCTGTGCTGGAAGGCGGAACTGTTTACGAGTTCAAACTTCGTAACGATCTGGTCTTCTCGAATGGCGATCCGGTCACAGCCCAGGATTTCAAATGGTCGTTCGAACGAGCTGCCAATCCCGACACGGCGTCTACAGTCGCTGAAGAGTTCCTCGGCGATATCGTTGGTATCAAAGATATCGTCGAAGGTAACGCAACTACCGCTGAAGGCATTGAGGTTGTCGACGAACGAACGCTTCGTCTGACCATCGATGCTCCCAAGGCGTACTTCATCGCAAAGCTCACCTACCCAACTGCTTTTGTGTTGAACAGGAACAATGTCGAGACCCTCGGCAGAAACTGGACCGACGACCCGGTAAGCACGGGTCCGTTCACACTCAAGGAATACCGTATCGGGCAACGTATTCGTCTGGCACGAAATGACAACTTCTGGGATCGCAACGCATATCTGGACGAAGTTGTGTTCAACCTTGCCGGTGGTGTGGCGATGGCGATGTACGAGAACGACGAAATTGACATTACCGGAGTCGGGCTCGCCGATCTTGAGCGCGTTCAGGACCCAACCGAGGAACTGAACAAAGACCTCGTTGAAGTGCCACCGAACTTTGCTGTCTCCTACGTTGGGTTCAACATCAACGAGCCTCCATTCGACGACGCAGCCTTCCGGCAGGCGCTGAATCACGCCGTCGATAAGCAGTTGATCGCCGACCAGGTTTTCTCGAACCTTGTGAAACCTGCCTACGGAATAATCCCGCCGGGGTTCCCCGGCTTCTCTTCGGAAATCAAAGGCCTGGAGTTCGACCCTGATCTCGCCAGAGACCTGCTCAACCAATCGGCCTATGCCGACCCAGACAGCCGCCCACGAATCGTACTCACGGTTCCCGGAACCGGAGGCTCACCGGGCCTGACGACAGAGGTCGTTGCCGACATGTGGCGACAGAACCTCGGAATTGAGATCGAGATACAGCAGGTCGAGTGGGCTACATACATTCAAGACCTTCACCGTGGCCGTTTGCAGGCATGGAGCGGTCTCTCCTGGCAGGCCGACTATCCAGATCCCCAGACGTTTATCGATGTGTTGTTCCGCTCAACCAGCGCGATCAACTACGGTGGTTACTCGAACCCACGGGTGGACGAGTACGTCGTTTCGGCTCAGACCGAGCAAGACGCGACGCAGCGGGTCCAGTTTTACAACGACGCTGAACAAATCATCGTCTCAGAAGCTGCATGGTTACCGCTCTGGTGGGGTGTCGATTCGAAAGCACTGGTGAAGCCCTGGGTTCAGGACTACCGGTTCTCGTCATTGACGATTGCGAAGTTCAAAGACGTCTGGCTCGACAAGTAGTACCAGATGTCCCGATTAGCGAATTGCCCCGGCAAAATACGATGTAGGTAACATGTCGTGATTCAGTCAACTGGCTGGATGCCGGGGCAGCAATTTCCCTCGTTCGAAATCTGGCCAACCGAAGCTGTGCCCATATTTGGAGGGCTGTGACCGCAGATGCTGGCATACATACTCAGGCGATTGCTCTGGACACCGGTCCTGCTGGCGCTGGCAGCGTTCTTCGTATTCCTGATGGGTACTATTGCACCCGGAGACCCCGCAGAACTACGACTTGGAAACCGCGCCACTCCCGAGCGTATCGAGCGCGAGCGCGAGCGACTCGGTCTGGACGACCCGATTCCGGTCAGGTACGTGAGATATGTTGCCGGAGTGTTGAGGGGCGATTTTGGAGAGAGTTACCAGTATCTCGGAAAGCCGGTTCTTTCGATTATCGGCCCGCGATTATGGGTGTCGGTGCAGTTGAACATCGCTGCGCTGTTAGTGGCGGTGGCGATCGGGTTGCCGCTCGGGTTTTACGCGGCGAAGCGACAGGGGACGGGTCGCGATCCGGCGATCGTCATCACTATCCTGATTCTCTACGCAATGCCAGTTTTCTTTACCGCTCCGTTCTTGATTCTTTTCTTTGCGGTGAAACTAAGCTGGGTGCCTGCTGCTGGTTGGGGTGGATTCTTTTCGCCTCAGATCATCCTGCCTGCGTTAACGATCGGAATTCCGGGTGCGGCGATCTTCGTGCGCCACATGCGAGCCAGTACGCTCGAAGTAATTGGGCAGGAATACATCCGTACCGCGCACGCAAAAGGCATGTCGAACTTCGTCGTGAACTATCGACACGTCGCCCGGAATGCGCTGCTCCCGATTCTGACGATCATGGGTTTCACCCTGGCTGGCATGTTTGGCGGATCACTCATAGTCGAGTTGATTTATGGGATCCCCGGAGCCGGTCGCCTTTCGTTGGACGCTATATTCCAACGCGATTTTCCTGTTCTCACTGCATTCGTGCTGCTCGGTGCGGGAATGTTGGTACTGGCAAATCTCGCTATCGATGTGGCGTACACCATCGTCGACCCTCGTATAAGGCTCCAGTAGATAGATGGCGTCAATCACACAACCGGAACCTGCGGAGATCGAACTACCTCGATCTCGTGGACACTGGCGTAACGTCTGGGCCAAGTTCAGAAAGCGTCGTCTGGCGTTCGCGAGCCTGATCATCATTACTTTCATCTACCTGCTTGGGATTTTTGCACCCGTAATTCAGACTCACGACTACCAGGCGACCGACCTCATGCGGACCCAGCAGGGACCAAGCGCCGAAAACTGGTTCGGAACCGATCGTGCGGGGCGGGATATCTATACCCGAGTCGTATGGGGCATCCAGACCACAGTCATCATCACGATCACGACATTCGTCACAGGAAGTTTGTTTCTCGGCGTGACAGTTGGACTTGTCGCCGGATACTTCCGCGGCTGGATCGACGCCATAATTATGCGTGTTGGAGAGGTGGTGTCGGCATTCCCCGATATCTTGTTGATAATCCTGCTGGCAGCAACTTTGCGCCCCCGGATCGTGGAATTTGCGCGTAACGTCGAGGATTCGACCGGAATTTCGGGACTGGTTAGTTCCGGCATTGTCGACTACGTAGTAATCGGTATCGCACTGCTACCACTGAGTTGGTTCGGGATGATGAGGCTCGTCCGCGGTCAGGTACTGGCATTGCGGGAGGCCGAGTACGTCGAAGCAGCACGTGCGATGGGCACAACCACTCCAAGAATCCTGTTCAGGCACATACTTCCAAATGTTGTGAGTCCAATCATTGTTTCGGTAAGTTTTGGCATCGGTGCAATCGCACTGTCGGAGGTCGTACTGAGCTTCTTCGGGCTTGGCGTTCAACCTCCCCGACCAAGTCTTGGCGTCATGATCGGCGAAGTGACCGCACGTGGCGGAGCCAGCGTCTCGGTGTTGCGCGATCACCCTGAGCAGTTGCTTGCGCCGATCATCGTTGTCTGGCTCCTGATCTTTTGCTGGAACATTGTTGGCGATGCCCTGAACGACGTACTCAACCCACGGGCCCGTTGATCAGCGGGGCTGCTTTCACGTCGGGCTTCCGAATTCGGGTGTGGGCGTTGAATGGCTCCTACGGTAGAAAGGCCATCCCGACCGTGTAGCTACACGGAATCGTGTCCGTGCTAAATTCGTACTGTGATCGTCTTCGTGGCTACACGGATAAGTGTCAGGTCAAATCGACCGACCTCTGATTCCGTGTATCCACTACCGTGTAGCCCTGCATGACCAAAAAGGGGTCCGTGTGGGTGAGCAAATACCGAGGTTGATTAGGACCGCCGTCGGTGAACCCATACGTCCATACGAACGGGGGTGCTACCATGGCTCGACCGCCAGAAGAGTGCGTGCTGTCATGCGTTTTGGAGCAACATAGATGAGTTATTTTCAGTCACGACTATCAGCAGTGGTCGCCCGTAACGGTGCAGTCGCAACCAGCCAGCCACTCGCCGCCCAGGCAGGATTGCAGATCCTTCGAGACGGCGGAAATGCCATCGACGCAGCAGTGGCGACAGCGGCGGTGCTGAATGTCGTCGAGCCGATGTCTACTGGTATCGGGGGCGACATGTTTGCCCTCATCTGGGACAAAGGTGAACGAAAGGTCGTTGCCCTTAACGGCTCAGGTCGGCAGGCGGCCGCAGCAAACGTCGATGACGTAATTGCAGCCGGATTCGACTCTATTCCGAACAGTCTCGCTGGCAGCCAGTTTGCCGTGAGCGTACCCGGCACTGTTCATGGCTGGGAGACTGCGCTCAGCCAGTATGGTCGTATGACTCTCAGGGAAGTGCTGCAACCGGCGATCGACTACGCCCTGAATGGCTACGCGGTGTCGGAGGTAATTGCCCATAACTGGGGTTCTGAAGACACGATAGAGAAGCTGAGTCACCGGCCTTCGGGCAAAGAGCTATTGCCGGGCGCAAACGGCGGCGCCCCGAAATACGGCGAGATAGTCAGACTTCCAGAGTTGGGTAGAACGCTTCAAATGATTGCCGAAGGCGGAAGCGAAGCATTTTACAAGGGAGAGATAGCGAAGAAGACAGCCGATTTCGTACAGGCTGAAGGCGGCTGGCTCACGGAAGCAGATCTGGCAAACCATCATTCTGACTGGGACGAAGCGATCAGCGTCAACTATCGCGGTGTTGATGTGTGGGAGTGCCCGCCGAACGGACAGGGCATTGCCGCGCTCATTGCACTGAACCTTGCAGAGGGATTCGATATTGGCTCGATGGGCGCACAATCTGCAGATCGCTATCATTACCTGATCGAATCAATGCGCTACGGCTATGCCGATGCTTTTCAGTACGTTGCCGACCCCCGTGTCGCAGAAGTGCCGATCGACCCGCTGTTGAGCAAAGACTATGCCAACCGCCGTCGTGCAGGTATTTCTGGAATCCAGGCAGATCCGAACGTTTCATATGGCGACCCGATGGCAAGTGCCGACACGGTGTATCTGACTGCCGTCGATGGCGAAGGCACGGCGTGTTCGTTGATCAACAGCCTGTTCAACGGTTTTGGCACCGGACTTGTTGTCCCGACCCTCGGAATGGCTTTACAGAACCGTGGGTCGCTTTTCTCGTTCGATCCGAACCATCCGAACTATCTTGAGGGCAACAAGCGCCCGTTCCAGACCATCATCCCCGCGATGGCAACACGGGACGATGAGATGTGGTTGAGCTTCGGAGTGATGGGTGGGTTTATGCAACCTCAAGGTCACCTGCAGGTCGCATCGAACATGATCGACTACGCCATGGACTCACAGGAGGCGTTAGACGCACCCCGTTTCAAAGTCGAAGTTGAGGGCAATCAGGACGTGATGGTCGAAGAAGACCTCGCAACGGAAGTTGTCGCCGAACTTCAGAAACGCGGCCATACGGTTCAGGTTGTTTCGGGATACGACCGGGCTGGATTCGGTGGTGGTCAGGTGATATCACGAGACGCCGAAACTGGGGTTTTGACTGCTGGATCGGAACCGCGAAAAGATGGTGCCGCTGCGGGTTGGTAGAGCCTGAGAACAGCTACGTTTTGATCAACCCCCGACACGCACCGTGTCGAGGGTTGATCTGTTTTTGAAGCACTGCCAGTACAAGACTATGTGTGAATAATCAGGAAAATGTAGTACTATTCCGGTATTATCAGGAATAATAACCACTAAATCAGAACCAGTGAGTACAGGCTTGAGTCTCAGCGTCAGAGATGTAGCGGTTCGGCTAAATGTCAGTGAGAAGACTGTCTACAAATGGTTGAAGACAGGGCTTATACCCGCGAGTCGAATCGGTAAGTCATGGATTATCACCGAGGCATCCGTGCAGGAGCTAGTCCAGCCCAAAAACATCACTTCTCAAGCCGCCCACGTTCGAATTGCCCAGCCGTCCAACACTTTGAGACCACCTGTGAGAGATGGTCAGATGCTCGACCAGGGCGAAGCTGGCCTCGAAGCCGAATATCTGGCTCGATTCACCAGCGTGCTGCACGGTGCGGTCGATCAAGGAGTGCAAGGAGTTCTGGGGCCAAGAGCAACTGATCCTACGACATCCACCGCCATTGCATCAGCCCTCGAGTCAGCGGATGGTGAGGTGCTGTTGCAGGGCATAGGGTTGCGCGAGTTCTTTGGAGATCGGGGTCATACTGCAATCCTGCGTCAGATGGCTGCAGAAGATCGCGCAGTTCAAATTCGAGCGATTCTGGTGAATCCAGTTAGTGAGTTCGCGAAAGCGAGAGCAGTTGCCGAAGATGGCGCACAGTTCGTTGATGAAGATCGTTTTCGGGCAGGACCTCTCTACAACGATAGTTGGCGAAGCTTGAACGTCATCGCTGCATTGAAGAGCGAAGCAGATTCACGTTCTCGTTTTGGTATCGACGTCCGCTTCGTCGATCATTGGCCATCTGTCTATCTGGTCATGACGGGTGAATCGACCTTCGTTGAGACGTACCTTTTCGGGAAACCCTCCGGAGCTGTCGATGGAAGCTCGATAGACGGCCTTGTGCCGATGTTCCAGTTCCATTCAGCAAGTCAATATGCATCGATACTCAGGCAGCACTTCGACTACATATGGTCCGGGGCCAACCCACACCTGAAGACACATTCGCTGGCCGATATCGCCGAAGCGATGCATGTGCACGTTTAGGTATTCCTTCGCCAGCGTTTGAGATGGTTCGATGGTCTCGGTAACCGTCAGTTCCGGAATAATTAGGAACCAACTGCGAGTTGTTGGCGAGATAGTTCCTGAATTCTCCCTGCTTCAACGGCTATTCTTGCCAGCGTAATTGGACACGTGAACGCTGTAAGCACGCACGGCATACGGACGATTCCGAAGTTTCAAATCAATATTCTTCTTCTGGAGGCTCGATCTTGGGCAAACTCAACGTAGCGATCATAGGTGCAGGAAACTGTGCATCATCGCTGGTTCAGGGACTACATAAATACAGCGAAATCGACGAAGGATCCGAAAGGATCCCCGGTCTGATGCACAACGTTCTCGGTGGATACGCACTGAGCGATGTCAATATCGTTGCTGCGTTCGACGTAGACACGGAGAAAGTTGGTAAAGATCTTTCTGAAGCCCTTGTTTCGAAGAACAACAACGCCATCCAGTTTTTCGACGTGCCGCATATGGGCGTGACCGTCGACCGTGGAATGACCCACGACGGAATCGGTGAGTTCCTCGAAGAGTTGGTTGAAGTGAACCACGACCCCTCGACGCCGGGCGGAGAGACCGCAGATATCGTCGGTATCCTCCGCGACAGGGAAGTCGATGTCATGATCAACTACCTTCCGGTTGGCTCAGAGCAAGCGACCAAGTGGTACGTCGAGCAGGCGCTGGCAGCAGGTGTTGCGTTCGTAAACTGTATCCCGGTGTTCATCGCCAAAGAGCCGTACTGGCAGAAACGATTCCAGGATAGGGGCATCCCGATCGTCGGTGACGACATTAAATCCCAGGTCGGTGCCACTATCGTCCATCGTGTGCTGGCCCGCTTGTTCGAAGACCGTGGCGTGCGACTCGACAAGACATACCAGTTGAATTTCGGCGGCAATACCGACTTCTACAACATGCTTGAGCGATCACGCCTGAAGTCGAAGAAAATCTCAAAGACGAATGCTGTTCAGTCGCAGTTGGAGAAAGAACTCCCGACCGACGATGTACACATCGGACCGTCCGATCATGTCCCGTGGCTCGAAGACCGTAAATGGGCCTACATCCGCCTGGAAGGCACTTCCTGGGGCGATCAGCCTCTCAATGTAGAACTCAAGCTTGAAGTTGAGGACAGCCCGAACTCTGCCGGAGTGGCGATCGATGCTATTCGAAGTGCCAAGATAGCCCTCGACAAGGGCGTCAGTGGTGCGATTGAACCGGCATCTGCCTACTTCATGAAATCGCCTCCGGTTCAGATGCGGGACGACGATGCCCGAATCGCTGTCGAGACATTTGCCGAAGACAACGATCCAGATTCGGCATCACCTGCCGGGTAGGCATTGAACGAAGAACGTTCCCCAGAAACTGGTGCGTGCCGCTGGTAATCCAATATGATGGCGTCGTATTGGGACCGGCAGCACGTTGTGTGCTCGTTCTGGCGACAGGCTAGGGTTGGAAAGAGGGCACTGTTTGCGAATTGCTCAAGTATCGCCTTACGATTTTGCGCACTCTGGTGGTGTCCAGCGACACATAGCATCGCTAAGCCGTGAGCTTCAGGCCCGAGGGCACGAAGTATCGATTCTGGCTCCGTGTACCCGCGATGAGCCTGCAGTCGACATCGGCGATGTCGACCTTCGCACATTCGGTCGGTCGGTACCTGTTCCCACGGCGGGCTCGATCGCCCGCATCTCGGTTTCCGTGTGGCACGAGTGGCGATTGAAAACGATGCTTGAGAACGAACAGTTCGACATCGTGCACATTCATGAGCCACTAATGCCGATGTTTGCACTCACGGCATCCAGATTCTCCCCATCAACAACTATCGGCACGTTCCACGCGTACAACGAAGGGCGTGGGCATGGATACATGTTCTGGAAGAAAGTGTTGAACAGAGGGGCCATTCGATTAAATGGCCGAATCGCGGTATCTGAACCTGCCAGGCAATTTGCGAACCGGTACTTCAGAGGCGACTACACCGTTATTCCAAATGGCCTGGATGTCGCCCGTTTTTCCGCGCCCGCGCCGAAGCCCTCGGTTTTGAAAGACGACGCTATGAACCTGGTTTTCGTCGGCAGGGTAAACGAACCCCGCAAGGGATTGCGCTATGCCCTCGGAGCCTACTCGCTGCTGAAGTGGGAGTACCCCGACTTGCGACTGATCGTAGTCGGAGCGGGAGTTCCTGATCGGGAGTCGTATCGAATAATGGGTGAACGGGCACTCGATGATGTCGTGTTTGTCGGCCCGGTCTCGGAAGCGGAGTTGCCGGGTTACTATCAGAATGCCGATATCTTCCTCGCACCGAACACTGGCAAAGAGAGTTTCGGTTTCATCATCATCGAGGCGATGTCGGCGACGACCCCGATAGTCGCCTCTGCCATCCCCGGATTTGCGTCGGTGATGACAGACGGCAAGGAGGGTTTGATGTTCCCGCCGAAAGACGAAGCGGCGATGGCAGAAGCGATCAGGCGACTTATCGAGAACCCCGGGCTACGCGCCCAACTGGCAGTGGATGGCAGAGCGACAGTGAACAAGTATCGCTGGGGGCATGTCGCTGACGCAGTGTTGAACTACTACGATGAAGTTCGGGGAAAACAACCTGTGCCACCAGCGAAATATCAGGGTTGGTAGAAAGTTGCCCGATCTTCAAACGCTCCGCTATGGCTTGCGCGGGTCGGTCACAAAATGGTTCGAGCGACCAGCGGTCTCCGTATTACTGGCGCTGAGGTTCACGCCCGATGCAGCGACGATTACCGGGCTGCTGATAGCGCTGGTAGCCGCATACTTCGTCAGTGAAGGTGAGTTCCTGATCGGCGGAATTCTTGTGCTTGTCGGCTCGGTATTCGATCTTCTCGACGGTGGTATTGCCCGGGCAACTGGACGAGTTAGCAAGCGCGGTGCATTGACGGACTCGGTCTTCGATCGAGTGTCTGAGATCGCCGTGCTGGCCGGTCTTGGGATGTACTTCACCTCGGGAGTCGATGCAAGCCAGACAGGTGTGTTGCTGGCCTTCGCGGCAATCGGCGGTTCACTGATGGTCAGCTATGTGCGTGCCCGTGCCGAAGGGCTCGGAGCAAAAGGAACCGCGGGATTCCTCACACGTCCGGAACGCGTGGCGATCACTGTGGTGTGCCTCGTACTCGGGTATCCGATGCTCGCACTCTGGATTCTGGGGATCGGTACGCCGTTGAGCGCAGCCTGGCGATTTGTTGACGCATGGCGGGCAATCGACTCTGAATAACTCGTAAATTGCATCCTTTTCTCTGTGTTTTGGCGTAAAACGGTTGGTACATCGAATTGAAGATCGCTATCTGGCAGCCAATCCGAACGCCCATAACTCAGGAACGCCGATTATCTTGATCGCCCGTAGTTCAAACCCGGTACACATCCGAACAAAGTTAGTGATCCTGACTGTGCTGGTGATCGCCGCAGGAATTGGTGCCAGCCTGAGTGGTGCGACTGTGCGTGCCCAGAGCGATGAGGCAGTAATAGTCATTTCCTCAAGTGTCGAATCTCAATTTCCAGAAGGCATGACATTCAAGGTCGATATCGAATCAGATCTTCGAATCGATGATATTAGAGTCACATTCGAAGTCGGAGACAGAGGCACGACACAGTACTCGTATCTCGATCTGGATCAGACGACTCGCCCGCTGATCAACGGGGAACTGTTCCACAGGACAAATAGCCGCGATCGATACATCCCGCCCGGTACGATGATCAAGTACTGGTTCGAAATCACTGACGAAAATGGCGATACGTATCTGATCGAACCAAAATTCTTCAGATTCGACGATGCCCGGTTTGAATGGGACGAAGTCACTCGTGGCACTGTAACAATTCTCTACCATGGGCCTGTGCGTGTTCGTGCCGAACGGCTCGCTGAGGCAGCGCTTGAATCGCTCGAACTCATGGGTCCTGTTACTGGCGCTGACACTGAAACGCCCATTGTGATGACCCTGTACAACAACAACGCTGAAATGATCGAAGCGGTTGTCGCAAGAAGCCTTGCCAGCAGCCGAGAGTTGGTTACTGAAGGGCAGGCGTTCGATTCAGAGAGCGTGGTGCTTGTACTCGCCGGACGTTCAGATATCGGAACGGCTACGCATGAGATGACACACATTCTCGTGGCACGTGCTGCCGGTTCCAGCGGTTCTGTGCCGCTGTGGCTGAACGAAGGCCTGGCAGAATTCGGAAACCTCGACCAAACAGTGTCTTACGAGCGATTTCTTGAATGGGCCGAAGGTACCGACCGGCTGATTCCCCTGAAGAGCCTGCGATCGTTCCCGGGTGATCCCAATCTGACTCTCGTTGCTTACGGACAGGGTCGAAGCGCAGTTAGTTACATGATCGAGGAGTTCGGTGAGCAGAAGATGGCAGAGCTTCTTCGAACACTCGGAACAGGCATCGGAATCGATGCCGCTCTCGAAGCGGTCTACGGATTCGGAATAAGCGGTCTGGAAGACCGTTGGCGCGAGTCGATAGGCGCCGAGGCATATGTCGAGGCTACTCCCGGCCCGACACCGACCCGAGTCGCCGAGCCCACTCCGACTTACAAACTGCTTACCAGTCCGCCGAAGTCGAGTTCTCCAGATCCAGAAACTGCCGATGCAACCGAGATGCCTGTGCCGACCTCGCCCCCGGAGTCAGTGGGTGACGGCGTTGAGTTCCCTGATGCTGACACAGACGAAGCGCCAGTCGACGATCCTCAGCAGAACGCTGTCGGTGGAACATGTTCAGCACCTGTGCCCGGTTCCATCGATGGAACCACAGTCGGATGGCTGTTGATGGTGGTCGGGCTTGTCGCAAATCAACGCTACCGCGCACGCAAAGATCGCTAGGCAGCCAGAGCCGAAGACTCGCTATCAGCATCGTCGTTAGATCGAACGTTTTTCAGGTCGTGAATCTGGAACTTGAATGAAGTCCCAACTCCGACCTCACTCTCCATCTTCATCTGTCCACCGTGGATTTCGACGATACCTTTTGCGATCACAAGGCCAAGACCAGTCCCTTCGATTGATCGAGTCTGCTCGTTGTCCACCCTGTAGAACGCGGTGAACATCTCTTTCTGGTCTTCTTCGGCTATACCGAAACCTTCGTCTTTTACTTCGAATTCGAGATGATCGTCGACTGATTCGACATTCAACCACACCCTCTTCGATTCCGGGGAGTATTTTGAGGCGTTGCTGAGCAAGTTCGTGAGGACTTGAGTCACGCGGTTTTTATCGGCGTAGATGAGTTGCTCGGAAGTCGGAACTTCGACAAGTAGAGTCTGCGCCTTCGCCTCGTAGATCGGAGTGAAGCTCTCGACGAGCTCGTTCACTGTCTCGACAATGTCGAACTCAGAAGGCTCAAGGGCGAGGTTGCCCATGTCCATTCTTGAAACGTCGAGCAGATCTTGAATCAGTACGTTTAGCCTTCGACCGTTCCGATCGATGATTTCGAGTTGTCTGAGGTTTTTCTCGGTTAGATTTTCGTCTTTGTTTCGTTTCAGCAAACTGGCGAACGCAAGCATGCTCGTCAGTGGCGTACGCAGTTCGTGCGATACGGTCGACAGGAACTTTATCTTGGCTTCGTTGAGTCGTTGTAGCTCTGTATTCTCGGCGTCGAGCACGAGCTTGGCTTCGTTTGCCTCTGCCAGTTCCATCGCTTGCACGAACTGCCGAGAGTTGTTTATCGCGTTGACGATCTGCCCACCGATGCGCTCGGCAAGTGCGAGTTCCTCACCACGGTATGCACTTACGCGTCGTGACTCAAGAATTAGCGCCCCGATGACGGTTCCACGGGCGATAAAGGGTACGGCCATCATTGAGTTGAGCCCTACGCTGGCGCTGGCATCACGCATCTTGTGGAGTGGTTTTCGACCGGGTTGGTCGTTCACGCCGAGAGTGATACCCGAGTGATACTCAAATACTGGCTGGAGAGGTGATGAAGCGATCGTTCCCGTTACTCCTCTCTCCCAACCGGGAACTTCAATTCCGTACACGTAGGTGTACTCGAACATGCCGTTGTCGTCATCGGCGAGTGCGATGGATATCCTGTCGGCAGGTAGCAAAGCTCGAACCTGTTCGGCACAACGTTCGAACACCGTTTCGATATCCAGAGTCGAACTGACAACTCGACCGAGCTCTGCAAGTGCAGATCGCTCGCTTGCCTCTTTTCGAGCGGTGGCATACAGGCTTGCGTTTCGTGCGGCGACCGCGGCCTGGCCTGCGGCTGTTTTGATAAATTCGGCATCCTCATCGAGAAACCCCGAACCGACAAGTTTTCTACCACCCGAGAGAACGCCGACCAGTGTCCCGGCGGCGATCATCGGGACCATCATTCGGACCTCAAGCTGCTCGAACAGAGACTTTTCTGTTTGATCGTCTGTGACGAATTCGGCAGTGTCGGTCGCTGGATCAAACGTTTGCATTTCGCCGAAGCGCTTCATCTTTGAGATAGCGGATCCGGTCGCAGAAAGTTCGAAATGTGGAGCTGACTTTCGAGTGTCGGCAACTGAGATGAACGATTTGCCATCATGCGATGGAAGCAGTACCGCAACCCAATCTGCCTGTGCGGTTGCTCGGACAGTCGTAACAATGCCTTCGGCTATTGCAGGGAAGTCAGTGATGTCCTTTGTCAGGTCGTTTAGTCGTGCGAGCGCAGTGATACGGTCGTGCTGCTCGCGATAAAACGCCTTGTCGACCAACGCCTGGACACGCTGCATCACTGGCTGCACCATCACACCGACAATAAGAACCGCACCACCACCGAACAACAGCGCAGCAGTAGAACTCAGATCACGCGTCACCAACAGTACGATGCCGATACATACGCCGTAGACGGCAAACAGGAACGAGCTTACTGCGCTGTATGCGAGACCTCGCCTGAGCATCAGGCGCAGGTTCATCATCTTGTAGCGAGTCACTCCGAAGGTCGTAAGGACAATGAAGAATATGTTTCCAACAACCCCAAGCGGATAGATGTTGAGCCCAAGAGATGGGAAGAAGTCAGTTGTCGCTCCGGCAACCGAGGCGATGACACCGAGCTTTAGTAGCATCAGTTGCTGCCGCCGTTGCACCGATGTTTCCGTACGTGAAGCGCGTTGCAGTCGTACCAACGAAATCAGCACCGGCGGGTACGCTGCCATCAGGACGAGCGGGAATGCCCATCCAAGTTCGGGAGCGAATCCGTAGAACTTTTCGACCATCCCGGTCGCCGTGTAGCCGCCGAAGGAAAGCAACGCAGACGCGATGCCCACTGCGTAGAAGGCGTAGAGAATTGGGTTCCCGTTTTTAGAGCGGGTGTACCGAAGAACGAAATGCAGGAAAAAGATACTGCTGAACGGAATGACCGCGAGGGCCCAGATTTCTCGTGAGTAGGCAACCCCCGCGTCGGGAAACGCGTCGCGCATTGCGAAGATCGTGATTCCCCACGCGGCCATCGCCATCAAGAACAACGTGAATAGCCTGTTCAGGCGATCTGACGGATCTGAAAAAAGTACAAGCACTCCGAGGAACGCACTGATTGCGAACTGAACAAATGGGAGGACTATGTAGATCTCGTTCATAGAAATATTGTCGATTACGCGGTCGTAAAGCTACGCAGCGAGCGCCAACGCTCGATCAAGTGCTACAAGCCTTCCTACTGTTTCGTCGTTTGGATTCATTCGGGGAGGGCGGCTGCCGATCAGTGACGAACCCTGTTGCAGTCTCATGTCGGTAAACGCTTCGAACGTACCCGGCGAAAGGACCGTCACGTTCAGCGGGCAGATGCCCAGCATCGTCTCAAGGTCTGAATATAGCGGGTCACATTCCTTCAGCGCACGATGAAGTGTTGGCGCGAGATGACCCGTTTCGAACGGATTAGACAGTTCCAGATACATATGAAGCTCGGGAATTATCCCCTCAACTTCACGGCGAATGGTCCAATCACGTATTGGCAGCTCTGCGCTTGCTATTGCCTTCCAAACGGTGCTTTCATCGACGCGGGTGAAGCCGCCGATATCGATCCGCTCGTCGGCTCGTCCTACGAAGTAGAACTCGTTTCCGTAGCCAACGTGCGCATTGTCGAACTGGATGATGTGACCGAGTCGGTAGCGTACGAACGGCATTCCGAAGAAGCTGGTTGCGACTACCTCGTACGAATTGCCGGGTTCGACTTCATCGAGCAAGCAGGTCCGTGGCTGGTACATGGGATCTGACCGTTCATTCTCAAGTTCGGATTCGGGTATGAACTCGTAGAAACATGAGTAGGGGTTGAATGCCAGTCCACCGTTTTCCCTGAACTGAACTCCCATCACGCCGATCTCGGTCGACGCGTAAACCTCGTATGGCGGGCGACCCCACGCATCAGCGATCTGATCGCTGTAAAAGCGTGTGTCGAGACCCCAACCGACGATAGATTTCGGTTCCCACAGATCACGTGGTCGCATGGTGTGATTCGTGAACGTGCTCTTGATCTTCGCCCCAGCCAGACGTAGAGCGCCTCTGGCGTTGACTTTTCTGAGAAGCCCGTTCGACCCGCCCGAACGAACAGAGTTGGGATCGAACCGCTCCGCAACCCGTTTTAGAACCGAGGTCATGGAAATCAAGATATCGACGCGGTCGTTCAGTGCGTTGGCGAAGCCTTCTGCAATACGCTGTTTGAACTCCATGTCTTCACCGGGTTCGAGCGGAATCAAAGGCTTGAAGCCGTATTTGTTCGTCAGTTCGAATCCGACGTGTCCTGCCAGATATGGGCGTGGCGGGATATTGAACAAAGCACGGTCACCGTAGTTGATGTCGGCTGTTCGTCCGTCCACAGTGGCGGCAAGCCCGATTGAGGCAACGACCGAGTCGGCGAGGTGATCAAGGGCTGGACGAGTGAACGGCGCCCATTTTGAGTTGCCCGCCCCGAACTGCGTATATGCCCACGTATCGGACGAATTTGATGTATTCGGATTCAGATGTTCCGCGTAGTCGTCCCAACCGCTGAGCCGTACACGGGCACGAAAATCATCTATCGATGCGAAGTCGGTGCTTCCGGCGGTGAGAGCTGCCATAACCGGATTTTTCGGCATCACAGTGAACTGCGTATGTAATGAGTCCGACTGAACCTGTGAAAACTGGTCTCCCGAGAAATCCAGATACTGCCAGAGCGTTCGCCAATCAATCGCTGTCATGTGAGAGTACATCCAACCAATCGACCACGAGTCGTGGTCCTGGTAACAGTCGAGAATATTTCGATCGTCGAGCTAGATACGAGCTAGTTCCCGATCAGGCTGAGATCTTCATTACTCCTGCACCAGCAGTCGAACGATTGCATCGAATTTTCATTTGGTGTGGAAACGGTGAAGATCACTGCTTTCTCTAGTTCAACGGATGTGCGACATTGCCGACATAGGTGAACCCCGTATCGATGTGGTACTAAAGGGTCATTTTCCGTGAGCCGTGTAGAGTAAATCGAAGTTTTCTACCGTTTACACTGTCTCCGCCCGACCGGTAGATCTACTTGGTCACGGCGCGAGATTTAGCGAGAAGGCCTTCGAGAGTACCGCCAAGAATCGCCCGTTTGTCGGCATCGGTTACGAAATCGCAATGCGTGCGGAACGCCTCAAGTGCCTGCAGATGCGTCATCGACTTTTTAACGACGGGAAAGTCTGAACCCCAGACCATGTTCGTGCCGAACGCCTCGTAGCACTCTTCGTATACCCAGCGGGTGTCGTTGTATGGAAAATCCCAGGCGGTTTCCGTCAGGTAGTGAAATCCAGAAAGCTTGAGATACACGTTCGGAAGTTCACTTGAGGCGATCACGTTGTCGACATGCGACCTTGCGTCGTCGCCATTCGCTCGTAGACCTGACATGTGGTGGCACAGAATGTTGAGATCTGGATGTCGTTCTGCGGCTTTTCTAATTTCATTCTGGTGATGCGGAGCCATCGAAATGCTTGCGATTAAGCCAAGCTGCTCGGCGGTGCCGAGAAAATCTTTGCCATCGGATGAATTAAACCAGTTCGCGTCATCTTCACTTGCAACATAGTGCGTAAACGCCTTCATGGGCCATCGCTCAGCAGCATCTTCCAGTCGCTTGGCCGCACCCGGAGTGTGATAGGTGTCAGACCACATCGAATCGACATCGGCGAACTGTTCGAGTCGATCTGGATACCTCTTCAAAGCGGCTGCGACATAGTCGTTGTTCTCGAAATTTTGAAAAATCTGAGCGCAGACGATGGTCGCACGGTCAACACCGTTGGTGTCCATCTGGTGAATCAACTGCTCGACCGAGCCATGGTTTTCAGGATCGGGCACAGCAGGTAGGTAGGGCCAGTAACCCCATGCGTGGCAATGTGAATCGATAATCATTTCCGACATCCTTTCTTATATTCGTGAGAAGCGCCAGTCGTTCTAACAAAGAATGGGTTAGATTTCCGCGTGTGTAACCGATGCGTCACACCTCCGCAACATTTCCGAAACACCCGATCCATAGATTTTGATCTGAGTTCTGCGTAACAGCTTTATTTAGGGGAGAAATTTCTAATGGATTCTGGATCAGTCGCGTGGATGCTGATGGCATCCGCCCTCGTACTGTTTATGACCCCGGGTCTGGCGTTCTTCTACGGCGGCCTGGTGCGTGGCAAGAACGTGGTCAACACGGTCATGTACAGCTTCGTATCGATGGGCGTTGTGAGCGTTATCTGGGTGCTTTGGGGATACAGCCTTGCATTCGGTGAGGGCGGACCGTTTATCGGCAACTTTGACTTCCTGGGATTCAAGGGTGTTGCCAGCGAATCGGACGATCCCATCCCACCGATGCTGTTCGCAATATTTCAGATGATGTTCGCCATCATCACTCCGGCACTGATAACGGGTGCAATTGCTGAACGATTCAAATTCACCACCTACCTCGTGTTTCTGGTCGCGTGGATAACCTTCGTCTATGCCCCAATCGCACACTGGGTGTGGGCTACCGATGGCTGGTTGTTCCAGCTTGGCGCCCTCGACTTCGCAGGCGGGACAGTCGTTCACATCAACGCCGGAATTGCTGCCGTGGTCGCCGCCTACCTCGTTGGCAAACGTCGTGGGGTTGACCGTGGCGTAGAGCCGCACAACGTGCCATTTGTAATCCTTGGTGCTGGAATCCTCTGGTTCGGTTGGTTCGGCTTCAACGCCGGTTCTGGCTTACTCGCCGACGGACTCGCCGTCAGTGCGTTCCTCGTCACAAACACGGCTGCTGCAATGGCGTTGGTTGTCTGGGTGATTCTTGGACATGTTCACACTGGAAAGATGAGCGCAGTCGGTGCCGCCACCGGAGCGGTTGCCGGTCTGGTCGCCATTACACCGGCATCTGGTTTTGTTGGGCCTATGGGTGCTATCGGCATTGGGCTTGGTGCGGGTGTACTTACGTTCTACGCAGTTCGGATTCGACATAAATTTGGATTTGACGACGCTCTGGAAGTGGCTGCAGTTCACGGAGTTGGCGGAATCTGGGGGGCACTCGCAACGGGAATCTTTGCCATCGGTGGAATCGGTCTTGTTGACGGCGACGCCACCGTGCTGGGCTACAACGCGATTGCAGTCGTAGCGACGGTTGCGTACTCCGGGATAGTCACCTTCGTCATCCTGAAAATCCTCGATGTGATACCCGGTCTGGGACTTCGAGCAAATGATGCGGAAGAAGACGTTGGTCTCGACGTATCCCACCACGGCGAACGGGCATATGTCGGCGACGGAGCTGACTAGCATTCATTCAACCTGCGTGACCGGCGAATAGGATCGGTCACGCAGCAGGAGGACATTGATTATGATCAAGATTGAAGCGGTGGTTCGCCCTGAGCGAGTCCACCTGGTTGTCGAAGCCCTTACCGACGCGGGGTGTGGCGGCTACCACGTCTCGAACGTATCGGGCAAGGGAACGCAGCAAGGGGTTGAGGTGTTCACCGGGCGTGGTACGACTACCATCACCAGGGCAGCTCTGCCGAAGACCATCGTCACGACGGTTGTGAAATCAGAGATGAAAGAATCCGTGGTGGAAGCGATCATTTCGGCTTCCCGTTCAGGTACAGAAGGACAGATCGGTGATGGGAAGATATTTATCTCGCCTATTTCCGAAGTGATTCGCGTAAGCACGGGTGAGAAAGACGAATCGGCGCTCTAGACAGAGGCATTTGCGGGGAATCGCTACCACTCGAAAACCAAATAAAAAAAAGATTGGCCGTCGGCTGTCGGGCTAGCACTCGTCAAGGTATGATTGAGTGCTGCGGATAAGCGGCGGTCAATTTGTTTGGTCGTTGGTTATTCACCGCAGGAGCGTAGCTCAGTCTGGCTAGAGCACTGGTCTCCAAAACCAGCGGTCGGGGGTTCGAATCCCTCCGCTCCTGCCATATTTGAGCCAGATAAAAGTATGGAAATCGAGCAGTGTTGGAGTTATTGTCACTGCCATCCCCGTGCCGGGGTGCTGAAATTGGTAGACAGGCTACGTTGAGGGCGTAGTGTTCGTAAGGACGTGCGGGTTCGAGTCCCGCCCTCGGCACCACATATAACCAGTTCGAATAGCGCGGGTTGGCTAGCTGGCAACCAGACAGCCGACTCAAACGAAACGAACAAAATCGAATATTTCGTTTGTTGCTGCGGTTTGTTTACCGGCAAAGACCTGCAAAATCGTTATTTAGAATAAATCGGTTTGCATCAGCCCCTCCTCAGGATCAAAACAGCAAAAACAAAACAAATATTTTTGCGGCGACGTGGCCAAGTGGTTTAAGGCGGAGGTCTGCAAAACCTCTATTCGGCGGTTCGAATCCGCCCGTCGCCTCCATATTGCAACCCAACCAGAAGAAGCCCCAGAGAAGCGCAAGTTTCACCGGGGCTTCTTCGCGTTTGACAGCAGTATTGGCAGCAACGTAAATCGATTCGGGAAGCTCTGGATGTCATTAATTCGGCCAGACTCAATTGAGTCGTACACCCCACGTATACCGAAATCTCTTGTGAACCTCGACACCGCCATCTACGCCAATCTGGTGTCGCTTGGCTATCATGTGCATAAGGAGTCAAGCCCATGAACCGCACCATAGAGCAGAAACTGGCCGAGATCGAAGAACTGTGCCGCAGCCACCATGTTCTGCGGCTCGACCTGTTTGGCTCCGCTGCCACCGGAACCGACCGGCAAGGCGAAAGCGACCTGGATTTTCTGGTCGAGTTTGACCAGGACCAACCGGGCTCGTACTCCGACGCTTATTTCGGTTTGCTTGAATCCCTGGAACAGCTTTTCGACCGGAAGGTGGACCTTGTTGTCGGATCGGCCATCAAGAACCCTTACTTCCGCGAGAGCGTCGAGCGCACAAAGGCCAGCATCTATGCGGCTTGAGGCCCGTAAATACCTATTCGATATTGAACGTGCAGCCGGGCTAGTGGCTCAGTTTACTGCGGGCACTGAGTTCGCCGACTACGAGCAGGACGATATGCTGCGCTCTGCGGTGGAACGGCAATTCGAGGTTATCGGAGAAGCACTGTCACAACTGTACAAATTGGATGCAGCGCTCGCAGCTCGCATAAGTGAGTTCCGGCAGATTATCGCATTCCGCAACATCCTTATCCACGGTTACGCCGAAGTCGACAGTCGACTCGTCTGGGACGTAATCGAGACTAGATTGGCTACTCTCCGCCGCGAAGTCGCCGACTTCACGGCGGAGTGATGAGACGGAGGTCTGCAAAACCTCTATTCGGCGAATCGAATCCGCCCGTCGCCTCCATCTCACAACCAAACCAGAAGAACCCCTAGAGAACGTAAGTTTCACCGGGGCTTCTTCACGTCTGACAGCAGTGTTGGCAGCAACGTAAATCAGTCGCACATAGAAAATCAGCTGTCGGTCTCGTTGTTTCTAAATCTTCGGAGCAAGCCGCTGAGTCTGGTTCTTTGTGAATTTTGGCCGATTTGATCGAGATACCATGCTGGTCTTCGGCCTGTTGCTCTCCCACCCGTTTTAGCGAACGAAAACCCGAGCGACTGCAGCCTTGTTGCGCTCTTTGAGTCGTCTACAATCCAGAGAGCACCGCCGGATTCTCTCCTGTCGATTACCGAAAGGTTCTGAGCTTTGGCATAAGCAATCGCTATGTCTGCTGGAGTTATACCGTCGGCGGGATCCTCTTCAACTGGATGAGGCGATTCAAGATTCGCCGATGCTGGATCGCCGCCGTCAGCCAATGTTCCCATATTGTTATCTATCAGATCGGGTGAGTCAGCAACTTCCCGTGTGTCATACACCCGAAAGTCGTCTACATCGCCGATTCCTGTTCCGTTAAATCCTGTCTCAAGCAGTTCGTCGGTCGGAACGAGGTTCAGAAGTCCGGCGATTTCCAAGGTTCCCACTATTGTGACGTTTCGCTTCTCCTCTAGCTCCGCACGTCGTGAATCGAGTTCCTGGTAAGCATGCTCTATTTGTGATTCCTTCATCCGGACTATTCGTCGATCGAATACCTTCAACTTGATCTGCTCGTATCGATCGATTCTCGCCTCGTATGTCAGTTCGAGACTGGCTATTTGTGAACTGACAACCGCATCATTGACCTCCAATATTTCGGCCTCATACTCGTCCCTTAGGTGTGCAAATCTCAGATGGGCCGAATTCTTCAGTATGGACCATTGGTCCGAGCTCAATCGAGCTGGTTGTCCACTTTCAGATTGAACAATTTGTTCGAGTAATCGCTCTTCGAGCTGCTCGTTGACTTTTCCTCTTTTATCAAAAACTAGTGGTACTAGCTCAGACCGCTGAGCGTGCCCAAGAGATTTCATGGAGTAAACAAAAAAAACGTACTGTCCAACTAGATCGGGATCGCCCGTCGCAGATTGGATTGATCCAATTTCTGACTCCGGATCGAACGAAACTTCTGAATCAAAAAACTTCAAGGCTTCGACGAAGAACGGGTGTCGGAGGTTGATGAACTTCGCTGCACGCCGCTTTTGAGCGTGCTCACCAGAAAATACTAGCGCTAATTTTTTGAATGGCTTGAGTTCCGTGCCGAGTTCCGCCTTGATATCAGATGTAGTGTCGAAAGTGTGAAGTCGTCTTTGAAAATGCTGGACGAACGACTCGGATACGGTCAAAACGAAGGATTCACCACTCGGGGCTGGCGAAAGGGTTGCACCAGAAAAACTAGTCTCAATGAATTCAGTTACGATGTGTCGAATCTCAATGGGAGATAGGTATTTTCCCGTTTCGAGCATTGAGATAGCTTCCTGCTCCAACAACAATTCTTGATGTAGCAGGGTGTCTTTCGATTCCCAGAGTACCTCCCGCTCCTTTCGCTCATTTTCTATCTGGAGGATGATCCGCTCGGACTGCTGTAGAAGTTCAACCTCTGAAAGACTTGCACTAAATACCAGTTTTTCTATTTCAGAAAGCGGTTCTCCCAATATTGGCGCAAGATCACCAATAGATTCTTCGAATATTTTTATCCGCCGATAGAGCCTTGCGAGGATCCTTTCTTCAATCGTGTCTTCCAAAACAAACGAGTAGATACGGACCCGGTCAGATTCCTGACCGTATCGGTCGAGTCGGCCAATCCGTTGCTCTACCCTCATGGGATTCCACGGCAAATCGTAATTGATCAGCGTGTCTGAAAACTGATAGTCGAGCCCCTCGGCACCGACTTCACTCATTAGCAGCACAGAGAATCCCTCGTTGTTCCTGAATCGTTCAGTAACCAGTGGTCGCGCCTGGATTTTCATGTCACCATCGATTCGAAATACTGATGCTGAGTCAATCGCATCGGAATTGCGTATTGAAGTTTCCAAGTGAGTCAGAGTTCTTTTGAAAGTCGAGAAAACCAAGACTTTCGCGTCGGGTGATTCTGTTCGGAGTTGTTTCAGTATTTCTATGAAGTGTTCCGCTTTCGTGTCGGGACCAGTGGAATGACGAGCGGCATCCATCATTTCTATTCGAGCTTTTTCATAACCTAGGTCGTTCGACCATCGGTAATCGTCGGAGAGTTGATCACCTGCGGAATCCGTCTCGATTTCCTCGTCAGTCACTCCTTCGAAACCTATTTTCGCGTCGGCCTTACTTACCCATTCTTCGAGATATTCGGTCATTGCTGGCAAGCAACTAGCCGCTTGACGCTCGCGCTGTACGGTCGCGAACCCCACGGACCTTCCCGTCGGATTATTCGCGTGATACTCCGCTCGAGCAAAATTAAGAATCGCCTCGTAAAGCCGTTTCTCGTCATCACGAAGCTTCACACTGACTATGTGCGGTGTGCGCTGAACTGACTTACCCCCTCCAAGTCTGACATCTCTCTTGGTAGTTCGTGTAATGACGTCGGAAAGGGTGTTCAGCGACCTTAAGTCGCGCTGTAACGCAACCTGATCTCGTGGCGACAAATTTCCAAGTTCATACATTCGTTCAAGAAGGGATCGGTAGATAGGGCTGCCGAGGAATCGATCTCGGATACCAGTCGATTCGACATCTCTGAGAACTTCTACGGCTTTTAGGAGCGCGTCTGGTTGACCACTTCCAAGAATCTTCGCAGCCTCGTTGATAATCAAGTTTGGCTCTTGAAGCCGGTCAAATTCTTCCAGTGAGCCGAATGCGCCCTGATCTAGAATGTGAAATAACTGGTAAAAATCAGAGGCATCTAGTTGTATCGGAGTTGCAGTTAGCATCAAGAACGCCGATGAGCGTTCCGAAATTACAAATCCAGCCTCATTCTGAGCAGTTGATGGATTTCGGAGATGGTGAGCCTCGTCGATTAACGCAAAATCGAAATCAATGAAGCTTTCTTCGATGCGCTCTAGCACGTTTTTTGATCTCAGTGTTTCAAGACCAATTATTGCTTTACAAGAGAATGAGTCGCCTTGCCGCTCGAATGCTCCTGCCAATTCGACCGCACCTCGCGAATCCAAAATATCGAACTGCTGATCAAACCTCGAATAAAGCTCGTCTCTCCACTTCTCTCTTAGGCGGGCAGGGCACACAATCAAAACACGCCGAATCGTTTCTCTGGCGGCCAGTTCAGTAAGAATCAAGCCGGATTCGATGGTCTTACCTAATCCGACTTCATCGGCGAGCATAAGTCGCCTGCGTCCATTGCTGAGAAACTTCAATACCGGTTTGAATTGATAGGGTTCGAGATGAGTTCTTGATGCTTGGACTGAGAATAGTGAATCAGTAAGTTTGTTACGGATCTTTGCCAGCCCAAGACGAGCTAGAAATTTCGAGTGATCTATCGTAGTGACGCTTACGCCACTGCCTGAAATAGGCTCGATGTCGCGACCACTGAGCACCAGTTGCTCGCTTCGGCCAAAAAACACCACGTAGTCGGCTTGACCATCCCGGAGAGGTCGTGCTTCGATGATTGTCCCAATCCTGTTGCCATCGGTGCGGACAGCCACAAGAGTGCCCGGTTTTAGTTGGCTTTCCTGATTCAAGGGACGCTTGATCTCTTCAGATAAATATCTAATGATAATGTGAGGGCGAATGATACATGAGCATGCGGGAGGCGAACGAGTTAGATCTCTCAACAACTCAATTCCACATGTGGCGAATCGTGGTTGGATGATTGTGCCTCCCCCCCCCACCCCGCAACCCCACAGGCGTATCATCCCGCTCAATTGAATCAATTGGTTTCCCACGGGAACTAACCACCGAGCAGGAGCGCACGCCCGATGACCAACATCAAAATTCGAGATGTGAAGGCGATTCTCACCGAGCCAGAACCCGGTTCGCGATTCACTGTGGTGAAGATCGAAACCACCGAACCCGGCCTGTACGGAATCGGCTGCGCTTCTCTGCGAACACGCCCGCAAGCGGTCAAGATCGCCATCGAGCAATACCTAAGACCCTTCCTGATCGGCAAAGACCCCGCCGACATCGAAGATATCTGGCAGTCGGCATACGTCTCGTCCTACTGGCGCAGCGGCCCGATCCTGAACAACGCCCTGAGCGGAGTCGACGAGGCGCTCTGGGACATCAAGGGCAAGGTCGCAGGCATGCCTGTCTACGATCTCCTCGGCGGCAAGGCACGTGAAGCCGCCGCCGTATACGCCCATGCTTCCGCAGCTTCACCAGAAGAGGTCGAAGACCAGGCACACGGATTCGTTGAAGAGGGCTACCACCACGTTCGAGTCCAGGTGGCGACCCCCGGATTCGCCACGTACGGAGCGTCCGGAGGTGAGGGGCATGGTCGTGACCCACAGGACGGGCCAAAATGGATCACCACGAAAGCTGCACCGGCTGACGGTCGATACGCTTACGCACAACAGGCGGGCGTTTACGAGCCGAAGCCGTACATGCGATCAGCGATAGCGTTGCTCGAACGGCTACGCTCCAGCGTTGGCTGGAAAGTGGAGCTACTTCACGACGTCCATGAACGACTTCCGACTATCCTGGCAGTAGATTTCGCCAAAGAGGTCGAACCGTTCAAACTTTTCTTCCTCGAAGACTTGCTCCCACCGCACGAGATCGGATGGTTCGAGCGTGTGCGGGAGCAAACATCTACTCCGCTGTCGATTGGTGAGATCTTCAACAACCCACTTGAAATCGTGCCGTTAATCACCGGTCGGCTGATCGATTTCGTGCGCACCCGCCTATCACCTATCGGCGGAATTACTCCCGCACGAAAGTACGCAGCAATGGCTGAGCTAATGGGAGTGCGAACAGCGTTCCAGGGCCCCAGCAACGTGTCGCCGGTCGGGCAGGCCGCTCACCTTCAAGTCGATCTGAACATTTCCAACTTTGGCGTTCAGGAGGAAGCTATCTATAGCGACCGAATAAAGGAAATCTTCCCCGGATCACCCACTATCAAAGACGGTTTCATGTGGTCGAACGGCGAGCCCGGTCTGGGTATCGACATCGACGAGGAACTGGCCGCTAAGTACCCGCACAACGATGAGGGTGGCGGTCATTTCGACAACGTGCGCCGAGCGGATGGCACGGTGGTTCGTCCGTAGCCTGAGTGATTCTCAGAAAATCGCTCTGAGAGTTCACGGGTTTCTGGCGTTCGCTGCCGCGCCGATGGACAGGAGAGTCGTTGTCAGGCCGCTCGTTGTCGGTTCATCGAGTATCTCAGCATGGAGCGACTCGCAATTCGGCGTGCAGCGACACGAATGTCGGGGAGTGGAATGAAGTTGGCGAGGTAGTTGGCGTGAACCACATCACGTGTTGTCGCCGAGAATCCGCACTGTGTGCACTCGACGATCACGTGCTGGCGGGTCTCATCAGGTGGCTCAGAAGGTCGTCCGCAGCCGGGACACGATCGAAACTCGGACGCAATCATCAATTCTCAACCCTCGCGATATCACAACTCTCAGCAACTCAACTTGATCAGACTAGCTCAGCGAAATCTCAGCTTCAGCACCATTTGGGTCACTGGCGGTGCGGTTCCTCCCGCGTCGGTATGGGCGAAATCGACTACGTGTAACCGGACTTCGATGTATCGGAAGCATCGAAGACTTCGAATGGCGCATTTCCAGATATCCAGAACCCACAGTCAGGTGAACCCGGGCTGCTAACACTCAGACTCTCGGATTCAACCGGGGCTGCGACGATTCACTGAGCAAATCTATCGTGAGAATCCTTAAGCAACTCGCCGGAGAAGAAAATCCTTCGCCGTAGCTTGATCGATCGCTCTAGCTGGCTGAAACAAGGCCGATTATTCAGCCCAACAGCAAGTTGCGAAGAGCGATTGCTAATAGCGAGCACGCCAGATTCGTTACTCGCCCAGAATGCCGACGTATTCCTCAAGCCTCATTGGGCAGCGAGATGCCCGGCAGGTACGGCAGGGAGCTTCATCGGGGTTGTTGACCAGCTTCAAATTTCGACCAAGCGGAATAAGTTTCGACTGTGTCTTTTGCGGGTACATCAGGCGTGACTCAAGCAACGTCACATCAATCTCGTCGGCTACAAGAACGTCGAACATCGTTCGTTGGCCTTCAATGTCCCACGGCTCGGTACCCGGAGTGATCGGCGGACCGACTTTATACCCTGCCTGCTCGACTTCCCACATCAGTTGAGCCTGCATCTGCTCGGCAGCGTTAATTGCAACCGCAGATCCACTCGCGTCGAGTACCACACCCTCGATGTGATCTCCACGCTCCATCATCGCTGCAACTTCCGTCTCGACACCCGGACCAGCGGTCGCGATGAGGAAAATCGCAGCCTCAGCCCCATCGAAAAGATGCGGCAATCGCTTGCCTTCAGCGGTGTGTCCAAATTCGAAGTGAACCTTACCGCGCTTCGCAGATTCGACGTTTAGAACGCGGGAGATACCACGCGGCTTACTTGCGGTCGTGGCAAACTCGGTCGCTTCGAGAACATCTCCATTCAGGCTTTCGCGTGCCGCACCGGCAGGACCGAGGCATCTCCAGACCTCTTCCGGGTCGAGTTTAACCACGAGATCGTGTACTCGATTGATCTCGTGTAATAAACGTGAGGGATTGTCCAGCATGCTCTCATCTGTCTTCCCCAGCCCTAAGCGCGATTGTAGGGTATCGGAACAACGAGCTGTGGGCTGGCTTGTGATGCTCGCGCTGTGGTGTGCAATAAATCGTGCTGGGCGGAACTATATGGGCATGACCGACCGGGAACTACAACTGGCAACCCTGAATGCAGGGGATGGCAGGAAGCCCGAACGTATTCCGTGGATGCCTCGACTTGAGATCTGGTACACGGCGCACTATCTGGCAGGAACACTCCCCGAAGAATTCGCCGGGATGCGGCTCGGCGAAATTCAGAAAGCAGTCGGCGTAGGTAAAACCGCCCGCACCGGCCACGTGTTCACCACTCGTACAAAAGGCGTTGAGGTCCATGAACGTCGGGATGGTCTGCTGGCGTACTACGACTACGTGACTCCGGTCGGCACCGTTTCGAAGCTTGTAAAACGAACACCAGAACTGGATGCCGCAGGGATCTACCCACTCGAAGTCGAACACTTCATCAAGAAGCCTGAAGATTTCGACACGGTCATGTACATGGTTGAGAACACAGAGTACTTTCCAGCCTACGAACAATTCATCGACTACGACGAGGCTGTCGGGGACGATGGACTTCCGCTGATTCCAATTGGCGACGTACCGTTTCACCACTATCTGGAGGTGTTCACGGGATACGAAAAGGGCTATCTCGATCTTTTCGACTATCCCGACAAGGTGGAACGACTCCTCGAAACCATGCACCAGGTGTTGAAGGAAAAGATGTGGCCGCTGGCGGCGAAATCGCCGGGAACCCTTTTCCTGCACGGCGCACACTTTTCATCAGAAACAACCCCTGCCAACTACTTCAGCCAGTACATGCTTCCGTACATGCAGGAGTTTGCCGACTATATGCACCGCTTCGACAAGAAGGTGGCACACCACGCCGACAACGACACCAGCGCAATCATCGACCTCCTAAAGCAATCTCGGTACGACATGCACGAGTGTTTCGTGACCAACCCGATGGTGCCGATAACTCTTGCGGAAGGCCGCCGCGTGCTCGGCGACGACATTGTTGTGTTCGGTGGTATTCCGTCGGTAATTCTCGAAGCAACTACCTCTGACGAGCAGTTCGAGACCTATCTGTCGGAGATCTTCGATGCGGTCAAGCCGGGCGACAACTTCATTCTTGGAATAGCAGACAACATGATGCCGGCGTCGATGATGTCGAGAGTAAAGCGAATCAGTGAACTTGTTGAGCAGCAGGGGACTTTTTCATGAGTAGTGAGATCAAGCCAGCGCACCAGATGATTTACTTCGGAAAGTTGAACCGGGAATAGACAATGACTGTATTTGAAGACCTCGCAAACATGATCATCACTGGTCAGCACACAGCCGCCGCCGAATGGGCTGAGACGGAACTGAGCAACGGTGTTCCTCCCGGCGAAATCATCGACAAAGGTATGATTCCGGGAATGGACGAGATCGGTCGGCGTTGGAAGAATCAGGAAATCCACATGCCGGAAGTCCTGATCGCCGCACGTGCGATGAAGTCGTGCATGGCGGTTGTGAAACCACAGTTGGCAAACGCCAGCGACACTTCACGTGGGTCTATCGTGATCGGCACCGTGAAAGGCGATCTGCACGACATCGGCAAGAACCTGGTCGTGATGATGCTCGAAGGAGCCGGATACACCGTTCACGACCTCGGCAACGATGTTAGCCCCGAAGCATTCGTACGGGCCACAGAAGAGCATGGAGTCGACATCGTCGCAATGTCGGCACTGCTCACCACGACGGTTCCGATGATGACCGAAACGATCGACGCACTTAAAGAAGCCGAGCTTCGGACCAAGGTGAAGGTGATAGTCGGTGGCGCACCGGTGAGCGACGAGCTGGCGAAAAAGATAGAAGCAGACGGCTACGCCCCCGACGGCGCGAGCGCAGTCGATGTGATTTCGAAATTGGTCACTGCCCTCTAAAAAATACACAACCTTCAGGTGTCAATCACCCGAGAGGCGAAACCATGGCAATGTCCCACCGTGATCGAGTTCGAAGGGCACTGAATCACGAGGAAACCGATCGAGTACCAGTAGATTTCGGCGGTGGCCCAGCGACTCAGATTCATCCTACCGCCTACGCGAATTTGCTGAATCATCTTGGATTTCCTGAGGAAAACTTGCCTGTGAGCCATCGTGGCGAAGGACAGGTCGTTGCACCGAGCGAGAAGATCCTCCAGCACTTCGATATCGACGTACGCGGCTTCTACACTTCCGAGCCCGATTCATCGCTTGGACGTCCGATTGCCACCAACCGGTACAGCGACGAATGGGGAGTCGAGTGGGAGAAATCCGATGTACTTCATCCCTACATCAACGTTCTGGGTCCGCTCCAACATATTTCCGAACCGGTCGCATCCGACGTCGATTCGATCGAATGGCCCGTAGCCGACGATGCTGGCAGGATTCGGGGATTGCGCGACAAAATCCTTACCGTCCGAGAACAGACCGACTACGCCATTGTTTTGAATCTGCCGAACAGCACGTTCGCGCTCACACAACGGGTTCGTGGATTCGTAGAAACCCTTGAAGATCTGTTGCTGCACGAGGCGTTTGCAGAGGCTGTTCAGGAGAAAATTACCGACGTGATTTGCGGTATAGCAATACTCTCTCTCAATGAGGTCGGCGACCTGATTGACGGTGTTTCGTTCGGCGACGATATGGGTGTGCAGAACCAGTCGTACATGAGTGCCGATCTCTACCGAAAAATGGTCAAGCCACATCACGCGAGATTCGTTGAGACGCTCCACAAACACACCGATGCCAAAGTGATCACTCATAGCGATGGCTCGATACGTGAGTTGATCCCTGACTTCATCGACATCGGAGTGGATGTGATTAATCCCGTGCAGGTAAGCGCCATCGGAATGGAGCCGGAAGAACTCAGCCGAGACTTCGGCAATGCCCTCGCGTTCTGGGGTGGAATCGACACGCAGCACGTGCTGCCATTCGGGACGCCGAGTGACGTTGCCGATGCCGTTCGGGGGCGCAGAAACGATCTTGGCAAGGGCGGTGGATACGTTCAGGCATCGGTCCACAATATCCAGTCGGAAGTACCACCCGAGAATATCGTCGCAATGTTCGAGACTGCTCTGGAGAATCGATAGCCTTCCTCATTCGAGGTTTGCGATCTGTAGAATCCAACCAGAGTTTGCGCGTCGTGTAATCGCCGAATCGGACTACCGCATCGATGTTCCGGGGAGTTGGATATGGAATCAAGTGAACTTCTAGTCGAGGCCTACTCGCACATCACTCGTATCGTTCATCAGGCAGCCGACGACCTTTCGCAAGAGCAACTCGCGTACCGACCCGAAGAGGGATCGAATTCGATTGCATGGTTGGTGTGGCACCTGACCAGAATTCAGGATTGTCACCTGAAAAATGTCGTTCAATTGGAAGAAGCCTGGCTGACCGAAGAGTGGTCGGAACGATTTGGTATGCCGGGTTCGACGGGGATCGGATACGGAGACACCCCCGAGGATGTAGCGGCAATACGGCCACCACGCGCAATCTTGCTTGGATATCACGACCGGGTTGCAGGCCGAGTGCTGGATTATTTACCCGAAGTCAATGCGGAAGAGTTGGATCGGGTAGTCGATACCAACTACGATCCCCACGTTACCGCGGGGATTCGTTTGATGAGCGTCGTTCAGGACAACACCCAGCACGCCGGTCAGGCACGCTACTTGCGAGGCATGATCGAACGACTTGGCATTTAACCGACCGACCTCACCCCCCAACTCATTCCTTTTCCACAGTGCAGGGGATAAGGCAACAAGCCAGTTTGAGCAGATGCCTAAACGCTCTAGGATCTGCCTACTGTCTTCACGGCGGGCTCAATCGTCTCGGCGTTCTCCATGATCGAAGCAAAAACCTCGTCGTGAATCGGACGTGCGACCCACTCAATGACTGCAGTTGCTGTCGGCACCTGAGGCCCCCATCATCCCGACCGCAGCGCAGCGGAGCGGAGCGACTGTCTGGAATGTCAAGTTTTTTGTGGTAGCCAGGGCGTGCCTCTTGCGATTACTGCGTTCAGGGTGATCAGGAGTTTGCGCATGACAGCGACAAGCGCCACTTTCTTCGGTTTTCCA
>JAJRZP010000069.1 GCA_024275195.1 Chloroflexota bacterium
AGGTCTTACTCGATTTCGATCTGATAGGTGCCAGGAATAATTCGATACTTCACCGATTTTGCGGCCGAATCGATGACTGGCTCAACAATGATCGATCGGTACTGACGAATATCACCTCTTTCGGCCATGGCGATCAGCTTGAGACGCTCGTTCGTGGCGTTGTTCATGATGCCATCGTCTGGATCAGTAACAGCAATGGCCACGACAAATCCGCCAATCGAAGTTGGAAGTTCAAGTTGACGCTCAGTGAGCGAGGTGATCTGTGTTGGCGCGTTGTTGAGCACGGAGAGTGTAAGTTCGAGGGCAGAACGGGCTGCAGCATCTGCGCCCAGCAGTTCGCCGGTGTCCTTCTGGCTCCCAAGTTCGGCGCGAGTTATCAGTGCGGTGCCAACACTGATGGTCATGACGAGTGTGGTTACGCCGAGCACGAGTATGTAAACCGATCCGCGGCGCGTATGGTGTGTCATCAGTTTCCCTCCCGTGTATCCCATGCAGGAGAACGCACCGCGTTCAATTCGTAGAGTATCTTGCTTTTGCGTTTGACCTGGACGCGCACAACTTTGACCTCGCCAGCATTCGTGAAGAGATCAGTTCCTGTTGAGCGCGAAAGTTTTTCAACAAGAACGGATCGAGTCAGTCCAGTTGTGTTCGGGATCGCAATTCCGCTGCGATCAACGGGTGGGCTGGCGGTCCAGCCGTTGAAGTCACCGACATCATCGAACCCCGTACGGTCTGTCCCGTTGGCTTCGCCCAATCCAGGCCCAAGGCCATTTGCACCCGTTTGTGGGTCGTAGTAGGGCTTGGATAATATTTCGGCCATCAGAGCCTGGCAGAGTTCTTCTCCCTGCCTTCGCCCGTCGATCACCGCTCGAGTCGCAGCGGCGGCTCCCGACGCATTGAGTGCAGCGGCAAACAGAAGTGAAACGACTACAACGGAGACCACAGTCTCGATGAGTGTGAGCCCGCGACTGGTCATGGGCTGGTTCCTCCGATGCGTACATCGAACCAGTCATAGTAGACACCAGTGCCGCTGGCTTTGAAAAAGACTGAACCGGAAATGCCGAAAGCTCGCCTGACATAATTGATAGTCGTCAGCGTATTGCCATTGACGATGAGCGTGACGGTATCAGATGTCGGCTCAGTGATGATCTTCAGGTCGAGTGTGTCCGCAGGGGCGTTGTCAGAATGGAGTGAGTTCCATCGGATTCCATCGAGTTGTTCCAGTAGAATTTTGATATTGCTATTTTGCCTGGTTGATGTAAGACGGAGCATGGCAGCTCCAAAATTGGCGACTTCAATCGTTATTTGTATAATTGATTGGTCGTCCTTGCTACCCAGTCTCACGCGTGTGGACACGCTCATTGGGGCATTGATCATGCCTGGAGATTTGACGCCGAGTGATGCTTTCGCATTCCACCAGCCATCTGATATGTCCGTTGGACTATAGCTTCCCCCACTATAGGTACTTTTATACCAGTCTGGTTGGCCGGAATAGTCCTTGTCAATGACTGTGGGATCGGAGTCAAAGTCCGTGCGTACCCAGAGATCAAGCATTTTGGGCGCATTGGGCAAATCGATTGTTCGGCGGAGAGAGCGTTTGGCCCCGGTGGGCATCAGTGAAATCGAGACGCTGTCAACGCGAGATCGCTTGATGTCTGGGGTGACACCAAGTGTGTATGCTGAAGTCGTCGAAGAGACTGCAAAACTGTCTATTCCAGAAGCAACAGCTTCGGGTGTGGCGGTGTTATAGGTTCGATATAGTGACGAACCCGCGATTCCATCCCATGTGTAGGAAATGAGTTCAGGCTGATCATCACCGTTGCGGTCGGGGATTGTAAAAGTGAGTTCAGTTCCGGTCGCGGTCTTGATCGTGTCCACTTCGGATACTTCAAGCATGAGCCAGTCCAGTTGAAGCCCAGTTTTCTGGAACTGTTCAATTTCGGTAGTCGGAAGTGCAGCCGCTGCGACCATGACCGCGGATCCCATGGCGGCGACGATCAGGGTCGAAATGGCAAGGGCCGTGACCATTTCAATGATCGTGAATGCGGTACGAGTGTTTTTCCGTTGTTTACTGGATTGCTCGTGCATGGTCTGTTTCGTCTGTGAATGTCGAATGGAACGGGTTCGTACAGATCAGGTGGTCTTCAGTTGTCCTCTCGCCTCTAGTTGCCGAGGTTTACACCCGTTCCGCCCGTAACGACGAGACTCAGGTTTACAGCATCAAGTTGAGTTGAGCGTGTGAGTGAAACGACACGAGAAGAGGAGTCGTTGGCAGGTGGATCGGCGACCGTGAGCGTTCGTTTGGCAGAGCCCACTGCAATCGAAACAGTCCCACCCGTATCCTGCATGCCCAATCCGTTATAGATGATGTACTTGTCGGTTCCAAATGAAGCAGTGGTTAGGTCGGTGTAGTAGGGGCTCAGTTCAAGAAGTACCTTTTCTACGGTAGATCCGCCGATTTCTATTTTCATTCGTTCATTACCCGTGCTAAAACGAACTGAGACTGATGTAGACCTGGATCGGGCCATTTCGCGTGCCTTGTTGAGTGTTGCCTCGATACGGTCTATTGCCTGATCGGCGCGAGAGTTATTCGTAGAACTTGACATGCGTGGCAGGGCGATACCGGAGATCGTCGCAACAATGACGATGACCAGGACCAATTCCAGCAATGAGAAACCACGGCTCGCAAGGCGAGCCGTGGCGATTGGAGTCGAGGTAGGAGTGTGACTAGTAGCTTGCATATGCAGTGCCCGAGGCATCAGTCTCCGTCACAGGCAGGTTTGCTGAGATG
>JAJRZP010000070.1 GCA_024275195.1 Chloroflexota bacterium
GGGAAGAATATCCTGATGGTTTGAAATTCTTCGCAGATCAGTATCCGGTCGGCAGGACCGGTACGCCTGACGATATAGCGAACGGAATCGCCTTCCTTTGTTCAGGCGATGCTTCGTTCATCGCAGGTCACACGCTGGTTATCGATGGTGGCCTGACCATCCAACTTCAGGAACAGTTCGGACTGCAGCAGGCGCGGTATTTAGAGCGAAACCCGGGAGCGAACTTGCCGGACCTGCACGGCTAGCCATTCTTAGGTAGAAATTTCGACGCTCGAAGTATCCAAACCGATTTCCTGAACGAAGTCGGCGGAGTCGAGGGATCTCGCAGGGAACAGCCGTGTACTCAGCCGAACTCGAACCGCGAAGACGAGGAATACTGCTGACGTAAGCTAAACCCATCATCCGGTCTAGCCCGTGTACTTGCCTTTAAAAACTACTTCGGCAACATCCTTGCGATCATTGGCGAAATTCTGCTTCACCATACGTGGATGCAGATCGGCGTCTGTACCGCGAGTTCCGACAGCAATAGCGCAGATCGTTTCGAACGTCGCCCGCGGTACGTCGGCCGTGTCGTACGCCGCCTCCAGGTCAATTCCACCCATCGCACGGGTATTCAACCCCATTCGGTTTGCCTGCAACGCCAGCGACATCCAGGCGGCGCCGGTATCAAAGTGCGCCGTACGGATCTTGTTGCCTTCGTCGTCGACAGTTCGAGCAAACACGAACACGATCATCGCCGCTCCGGACGCCCATAGTCGATTGTTCTCGTTCAGTACAGAATTGAAGCGCTCGCGGTCAGGTCCATCGGTCGCGTAGACAAACGCCCATGGTTGCCTGTTGCTTGCAGAGGGCGCCCAGTGTGCTGCCTCGAATAATGCGGCTATCTGGTCGTCCGTAAGTGGCTTGTCTGCGAATGCTTTCGACGACCAGCGCTCGACGAACATCGGCTCGACTGCCGCACTCGTAACACGTGAGTTCTTGAGATTTTCTGTAACCATGGGTTTCCCTGTGCGACTGTGAGAAAGCACCTCGCCTGCTCGCAGGCGTTAGATGCACCGTCGTTCCGAGTAGATTCTTTTGATCTGAAACTATCTTGCGCGCTTGCGGAGCTCTGTAGATGAAAGATCGGAGCGGAATTTAGTTTCGCCCAGTTCGGTAAACATACTCTTGAAACGGGCAGGTAGTTCGAACTCGATATCGTGCAATCCACGAAATTTATTTCGATCATCGACTCTGCCAGCCACGATGAAGCGGCAGCCATTCTCGTTGATCAGATCGAGTGAGTTCTCGACCGCCGACCTCGTTCCAGCAATGTGGTCGGGATAGTACCGCTTGTCCATCAGGCGAATATACGTGTCGAACCCGATGACGAAAGTCGCACCGGGAAGAATTGACGACTTCTCAGTGAACCGCGGGGCTCTCGTGACTATGAGTGATCTTCCATTGGGAGTTATCTGTGCAGCACGTTTCTCAAGTTCTGGTCTCGGCAGCACCGGCTTGTCGACATTGACGATTGATATCTCGTAGAAGGCCGATGCATCGACCATTCTTGAGGCCGCATCAAGCATTGCCCTGTGACCGTCGTGAAGCGGATTAAATGATCCCGCCAGCACGAGGGGGTGATCGGGCATCGATTCACTCAATGAACCATCTGGCGAAATTACCAGCGCACCGATTTCGTCCACATAGAGCCGATCAATCGAGTTCATCAAATCGTTCCGTTTCAAGAACGTCCAAATCCAGCCGCTCTTCGATATCCAGTGCCGCAGCGATCGAGTTCATCACGATTATAGAGACAACTGCGTCCTCGTCCGCACGCGTCCTCTCTTTCTTGTCGAACCAGACAGATGCCCCGCCAGAACGAGTTCCGTCAGTCCAGGCGATATGTGCTCGATCCTCACCCCGTCGAACTCTATCGGTTGCCACCGCGGCCGTACATCCCACACCGAACAGGGTATTGTGGCCCACGTCTCCTGCTGCCAGATGCCTTGCTCGCCTCAGTGCTGCCACCGCCATCAACCTTGCCTCATCGGCGGAGACATGTTGTTCTGCCGAAACCCCTACGAACTCATCCAGTGCGCGACGTGAGTATGGAACGATCACTTCGAGAATTGTCCGAGAAGCCCCAGGCTCGGAAAAAAGGTCGCTGACTGCCTGAATACCTGAACCTGTGATGGCTATGCAACCGCGCCCCGGCACGCTATGGATCTTTTGCGCAATCTCGTTCGGAGTCACCCGCTGCTCCTCCACGCATCGTATATCTCGGATCGCCTGAAATACCTGAAGAATGTCTCAGGAACCCTGCGAGCCTGTGCAAGTGTGCTCGTTTCGCCGTGTATTTTTACCGTGGGCAGGTTTTGAGCGCCGTACGCCGGTTCGCCATTACGTTCGCTTGTGTTGCATCCGCAAGCCGAAAGCTCAGGAAAACAGACGATTTCGGCACTCTGCTGTGCGGCATCACCGAGTGATCGGTCTATCGAAACAAGATTACGTTCAATAGCTCTCGTAATCGAAGCCATCTGCACAACCGCTTTCGTCAGACCTTGCAAATTTATCTCCGCGCCATTCCGTAACCGGTCAAAGGCTGAATCGTACAGCAGATACAGGCCCATAAAAGTGGTCAGGCATCATCCCATCGCACCCCACACCCTCTACACGATTCCCCGAGGTATTCGAGGGACCTCGATGGAACCAGCATCCAACCCCGCCACCAATCTCTCACCCACCAAGAACCCGCGTAAACCGCAACATCCGTCACCACCCACTCAGAAAATCACACCGCGCAGAACGTCGCGGAAAGTATCTGCGCAACGACAATTAAACGCTATATAACAGCTTGTTCGAACTCGACAAGTTCCGCTTCGATCTCCTGAGCTTCACCCTCGAACAGTTCGATGTCTGGTTCGAAGTCAGGCTGATCAGCCTCATCAACGATCGATACCGGCTCAAGTTGCGGAGCCATCACGACATCTTCTTCAAGTGTGTTCGGCTGTTCGATCGATCCGTTTGAGCGAATCGATCGGGAGTTGATCGTGTAGCCGCAGGTAAGGCAACTGAGAAACGATCCAAAGTTATCGGATCCAAACTCTACAGTTCCATCTTTGCAACGCAGGCAAGATTTGAAATACAGCATCGTTACGCCTCCATATGTCACGGCGGACACCGTGGCTTGTCCGACTCTTCTTGTGGATCGAACGGGCGGCAGCTTATCCGGTAACGGCTAATTTCTTCCTATCTGGATTTAATACGTGTTTCGGCGATTTTCGCAAACAATGGGTGTAGCCGACGAAACTCGGAATTCTTTCCTATTTCGTTCGCTCCAATCGAAGTGCGTTGAGTGGGACAGTAATATCCTTCACCCATCGCAGATTTATCCAGCGACCGCGACTGTCGGCATTCAGGCTAAAACGAGCACTGGGATTCCGGAGGAAATATCGAATGGCAAGGCTCTACATTCTTGGGGCGGGTACACCGACCCCTACTCCGACCCGCTTCGGCTCGGCGTACGTTCTGGAAATCGAGGGTGAGAAGATCATGTTCGATTGTGGCCCGGCAACGACACACAAGCTCGTGCAAGCCGGACTCTGGCCGACCGATATCGATTACATTTTCTTCACCCATCATCACTTCGACCACGATATCGACTACCCGTGCTTCTTGCTCACCCGCTTCGATCAATCCATTGGCAAAGAGAACCAGCTTCAGGTGTTTGGCCCGACTCTCACTGAGAAGATCACCGAGGGCGTGATCGGAGAAAACGGGATATTTTCTCACGACTGGAAGGCACGTATCTATCACCCTCTTTCGCAGAAGGTCTACGTAAACCGGGGTGGTGTGCTTCCACGCCGGGCTCCGAAAATCAAGGCACGCGACGTTGGGGTGGGCACGGTTCACACGGCAAACAACTGGGAGGTCACTTCGGCCAACGCCGAGCACGTACAGCCGTATCTCGACTCACTGGCTTATCGCATCGAAACAAAATCGGGTAAGTCGGTCGTCTTCACCGGCGATACACAGCCGTGCCAGTCAGTCATCGACCTCGCAAAAGGCGCCGATGTGATGCTTTGTATGTGCTGGGACGATCAAGAGTGCATGGATGCCGACGGAGAATCCCCCGGTCAGTGTGGCACAACCGGGGCAGCCAGAATGGCAGAGGAGGCAGGTGTCAAGAAGTTGATCCTCGTCCATATGGGTGCCCACATCTCCCAGCACGGTCCACTCGAAAAGGGTATCGGTGACATTCGCGAGATCTACGGCGGACAGGTCATCTACGCTGAAGAACTAATGGCAATCGACGTTTAGCACCCAGCTATCGCTTTTTTAGCAGGATACTTTCGCCGAATACAGGCAACTAACAATCGATGATTGAGCTACTAACTAACGGCTTGCTTGTTGTCGCTTCCTACCTGATAGGCGGAATTCCAGCCGCGTATCTGGGCGGAAAAATTCAACGTGGCGTCGACATTCGCGAACATGGGAACGGCAATGTCGGTACTGTCAATGCAGTCCGAACTCTGGGGCTACGATCGGGTCTACTGGTACTTGCCGCTGATGCAGCAAAAGGTGCGGCAGTAATCGGTATCGGAAGATATTTCGGCGTTTCTGACTACTGGATGTTCGCAATGGCCATCGCCGTCACCGCCGGTCACAACTGGTCGCCGTATATCGGCTTCAAAGGCGGTAAGGGAGTCGCCGTGATATTCGGGACATCACTGGCCATGATCCCCCTGCTATCCATAATGGCGGGTCCGGTTGTGTTCGTTATTTACTTTGCCACTCGAAGTTGGGTCTGGGCGTTCGGCGGTGGAATCATCGCCATTAATGCCACGTTCATAGCTTTCGGCGCCCCGGGTCTCATCATCGTGATGTGCCTTGTCTTGAGCCTGCTGGTAATCATCACTCACTTCGCCCGCGAGTTCACCGAACTAAAACAGGCTCTGCAAGACCGGAACTGGCGCAAGGTTGGGCTGCTTGAGTAGGTCAATCCTCGCCTCCGGCGATCAGGGCTCAGCGCTGCGGCCAGGTCACTCCGGGGGCACTCAATGAGGAGGGTGAAATGAATCACCCCACCCGTTGCGCCACGATCAGACCGTAGCCCAGCGTTCCGTCTTCAACCAGACCCGAAGCAATTCTTAGCGCGTTTCGTGCATCGACAATCAGCGAGCGTTCGACATCTAAGCTACCGATACCAATTGCAGCATCGGCGATCATGAGCCGCATGCCAATCTTCCTGATTAGCTGTTGAACAGCTTCACTGGCAGAACGGTACTCTTTGACTCGAAAGCCTGCCTCTTCGACAAGGCTCATATACTCGTCGAGATCGCGTGCATCAGCCATGCATAGTGCCGCACCGATGGAGCCCTGTAGCTCAACGGGCAGGTTCTTAGAAACGGTGACGTCGGTAAGGGCGATATAACCGCCGGGTTTCGAAATCCGATAGAGCTGACGCAAGGATGCGGGTTTCTGCTCAAGAGTTGAAAGCACGCATTCCATCAGCACCACATCGAACTCTCCGATGCCGGTATCCACATGCAGAATATCGTCTTGAACGAACTGAACACGGTCTTCAACGCCTGAAGCCACAGCTAGCTGCCGACCCCGTTCGACACCGTCCGACTCAAGCGTTAGACCCACGGCGTCGCAACCGGTCGATTTTGCCAAATGCACCGTGCTCGTCCCCCTGCCGCATCCCGCGTCAAGCAGTCGCATACCGGGTTTCAGTCCGGTGAGTGCAGCGAGTTCATCTGTCAGGGCAAGCCCGCCGGGATGAAACGACTCACCGATCAACCAGGTTGCCAACGGATGGCTGTAGATAACCGAGCAACAAGCACCAACCGCCTGTGTCTCGAAAGCGTTGATTCCAGTTGCCGATGTACTCCTCTCGTTCATCTAATTGTTTTCTTCCGAACAGGGGAGTTGAGGGTAAATTCGGCTCCGCACAGCGCGGCTCTCGACCATCTCTTTTACTTCATGTAGATGCTCGTTCATGTGGCTTTTGATCATCGGAGCAAACAAGAACTTGCCGAGTATCCAGCCACCCACCGACCATCGAATACCGAACCGGCTCTTGTATTTCAGCACCGTACAGTTGCCCTGTTGTTCGAACTCAAACCGATCAGACAGTTGTCTCAACCCGCCGTTGACGATACCGCTTCCGGGAACCATCTCGAAATCGATCGATTCAGGTTTGACGGGGGTCACCCACTCTCTCGATTTCCATGTCATTGAAAACGGACCCAGCTTCATCGGGGTTTTAAATTCGACAAACATACGACTCTCTTCTTCCTTAAGAATCGTGGGCTTGCTGTTGCTTCCGGATTTACCGTTCGGCATGGAACCACCGATCGCAGAAACCATCTCGAACGCGAGCTCTCTTTGTGCATGGATATGTATGGACTGTTCCGGCAGTACAACGGTGATGTGAGCCATACAACCTATGCCTCGTCCGTTTCGTCGGTCGGCGCGCCATGACCAGAACTACCGTTCGCGAGTGCCGTCGAGTTGATCCGACTGATCCTGTCGCGTGCCCGCTGCTTCATCAGTTCGTCTTTGACCTCTTCTCGATATCCGACATTGTTGTACGCACAGAACGGGATAAGTCTGCCATCTGGCGTGGCAATCTCCACGCAACATTTCATCAGTTTTTTGATATCGAACGTGTACGGATCCTGGAAATCCTTGATCGAGATTGAGAAGATTCGCTTCGCTATTGCTTTCGATTCACCATTGAACAGACCCAGGTCGGCGCAGGCGGCGCAAAAGTCGTCTGCCAGTTTATTCCCGCCGGGAGTTGCAGACGACGACCACAGGCCTTCGAGCGCATCTCGTACTTCACCGGTAAGGTCGGGAAACGTTCTGTTCGTGATGTAGTCGAGATACTCATCAACATCGACGATTCGCGGAAGAGGGACGACCTCGCCGGCATCGTCGATAAAGGAGTACGTCACCGATTGGCAGGAAGGGTGGCAGCACGGAACTGGAACAAAGTCGCTCTTTACGAAAACTCCGTCGGTCCCGGCGTCGATTCGCTCGATCACCTCTGGAATTGTCACACGGTTCATCGGATCAAAATCGAGATGGCGACCGGTGTGAGTAACTGGTTGGAACATCACAGCCCGTACTGCCGGATGCTCCAGCCCAAACTTGATGATCTCTGGGATTTCGTCCTCGTTTACATCCCGTTCGATCGTAGCTACCAGAATCGTGTTGAGATCGAACTCGGCGAGCTTGTCGAGAACTTTGAGTTTCTCCTCCAGGAGTGGCTCGCCTCGAAGTGCGATATAGGTCGAATCTCGCAGGCCATCAAACTGAAAATATACAGTGGGATCCAGTGCAGCAAACTCTGTCGCCCATTCGGGATCTCGAACGATACGTAGTCCGTTTGTGTTCACCATCACATGGCGAACACCCTTGTCTTTTGCGAGCTTCATGAAGTCGAACAACTGCGGATGCAGCGTCGGCTCACCACCGGAGAATTGAATCGCCTCGGGATCGGCCTCAGTGCGCACGAACGTGTCGAGCATCGTCTCACATTCGTCCATAGTGATATTGAATCCGGGCCCAGCATTGGCAAAGCAGGTTGGGCACGCCAGATCGCACGCGGTATTCACCTCGATCAGGACGAGACAGGCATGCTGCTTGTGATCGGGACAAAGACCGCAATCGAAAGGACAACCCTCATCTATCTCGGTGCTGAATTCCAGTGGAATCGTTCCGGGCTTGTTGTAACGCTGCTGGTCGAGGTATCCCTCGGCATCGGGTGATATCAGTACCACCCACTGCTTCCCATCGTTACAACCACGGGGACACCGCTTACGGAGCACAACTTTGCCATCGGTCAGGTGGATCTCGCCATTGATGATGTCCTTGCACTCCGGGCACATTGAGCGAGTGAGTTCGTAAAAGACGGAATCGGCGGTTTTCATAATCCGTCGTGGAGCAACCGAGTCACCTTTTTGTTGATCAATAGTCACTCAGAACAGCTCCAAACTCAGGGTCATTTTGTGTGCAACGGCGATAGATCGCTCGATCTTATTTCAGTTTGATGACAGTTCCGAGCTAAACGGCGCAGAACCGTTCTCTACGCCAATGCATCAGAATCATCGACCCAAAACTGCAAGATGGTCGGCATTCGATCATTGCACGGAAATGTTTAGTGGAGGTAAAGGGTCATGGAATACAACTCGTCAGCAGCACTATTTTCAGGATTGATCGCTGGAGCGATAATGCTCATCCCGATCTACCTCGGTCGAATGATGATGCCCGCGCAGATGAAAATGGATCTGCTAAAGATGCTCGGCACGATGATGATGCCTGTCAGCGGCATGACCTACGGAGTCGGGCTGATGATCCACATAGTTATGAGCCTCGTATTCGCTTCGGTGCATGCGGCTTTCTATCTCTGGTTCGACATCGAGAGTAGCTACGCAATCGGTATCGTCTTCGGACTTGTCCACTTCATATTCACCGGCATGTTCTTCGGAATGCTCAGCGCATCGATGCATCGTGGTATCCGAGATAAAGTTGTTGAGGCTCCTGGATTCTTCGCCCTGAAGCTGGGTGTACCAACTGCCATGGGAGCCCTGATTGTCCACGTGATTTTCGGGCTTGTCGTCGGCGGTCTCTACGAGTCGTTCTCGTAAGACTGACACAGTCATTCGGCAACTAAATAAATCCCCGGTTCCTGCGAATAAGTAGCCGGGGTTTTTGGTTTCGTAAGTCTCTCGTTCCCGGCTCACGGCCGGGACTTAACCGTGGCTTCAGGTGGCGTGACCGTAGAGTTGGGCTCTGACTGACAACCATTTGAAAAATAAGAACTTCTTCTGTTCGATCAAGACAGCAGCAGCTTTCGAGGCGAGGTGCTTAGATATAAGAACCTCGACACCTTTATCTTTGACCGTACGATAAGCCGATTTATTGGCTTTCTTTGCGTAAGTGTCGACCGACACCGAGGCATGACCGCCTCAGCCGAGTCCGCTCAAGTAGTCAAGCGCCACTGGCCGTTCACGACCGTCAAGGTACTCGCGCGCTGCATCCGTAATCAGAAGTTGCAAATTCGCCCTCATCGAACCAGCTATGTGCAGACAAGCTGGCGAGAATTCTCGTTTCCCGTTTTCTCAGTGTTTCGATGCACCTAGCTTCACGGGAGATTCAGAACAATAACTCTCGCTCAGGTCAATTCTCGCTTCATCTGAGCCAACCCCATCGGCCCCAGCTTGAGTGCCCGGTTGTGCCACTCTTTTAGATCAAACTCAGGACCTGCCGACCGTTTTGCCGATTCTCTCGCCTCCAGCCAGACACGTTCACCGACCTTGTAGCTAATCGCCTGTCCCGGAATCCCGAGGTAGCGATCTACCTCAGACACCATAAAATCTGCAGGGAAATGCACGCGCTCCCGCATGAACTCAAGTGCAAGGTCGCCTCTCCAGACTTCACCGGGGTTGAACTTCGAATGATGTGGAATTTCCAACCCAAGGTGCATGCCGATATCAACGATGACTCGTACGCTGCGAAGCGCCTGTGCGTCGAGCATACCCATGTAATAGTCAGGGTTTTCAAGATACCCAAGTTCGCCCATCAGACGCTCGGCGTAGAGCGCCCAACCTTCGGCATGACCCGAAGTGCCGGCAAGCAGACGCTGAAATCGCGAGAGATCATCGGTCATGGCGACGTTGGTCGCTATCTGGAAATGATGTCCCGGCACACCCTCGTGGTAGGCGATCGAGACTTCACGCCAGATCGGAAACTCGGTCTTCCCACCTGTCGGGTACCAGGTTCGGCCCGGGCGTGAAAAATCTTCAGATGGACCGGTGTAGTACATAGCAAGCGCACCACCCGGTGGCGAGATCAACGCCTCGATCGTACGAACCGGTTCGAGGATATCGAAATGAACGCCGTCCATTTCATCGATGGTTCTATCCTGAAGCTCCTGCATCCATTCGCGGAAGTTCTCTTCACCTCTGATCATCTTCGCCGGATCGGTCTCAAGAAGTTCGATCGCCTCACCAATCGACGCTCCGGACTTGATCAATCCGGCTGTTTTAGTCATTTCCGAGCGTACCCAGGCGAGCTGCTCCCAGCCCCATTCATATATCTCCTCCGGGTCGATGTCGGCACCAAGATAGCCTTTCGCCGAAAGCGCGTAACGTTCGCGTCCAACTCCGTCGACTGGTGTGGCATCCGGCAGATATGTCTCGCGCAGGTACTCACCCATATAGCCGTATGCCACGGTTGCCTGGGCGGCCGCGGAGGCGACGCGAGTGGCAAGCGCGTCATCGTCAACATCTGAAGCCTTTAGTGCATTAACAAGAGACTCGAAAAAAGGCGGGTTCTCTCCTTTGCCAGCCCACACTTCGCATTGCTCCGCGGTGCCACTGACCTGCCTTTCCGACGTGACCATCCCTTCTGACCGTCCGATATCGAGTGTCTGACGGTAACCGGCGAGCGAGTCACCGATCTTCTCCATCCTCGAGGCGATATTCTCCCAGTCCTCTAAGGAAGTCCGCGGCATGAGATCGAATATCGAGCGGATATTCTGCACCGGCGAGAAGAGGACGTTCATATCGCGCAGATGTTCGCGTGATTCGTATTGTTCGATCGAAAGTGAAGCCTCATCGATGAACGTGTCTTTGCACAAACGTTCGCGCTCATTCGTCGGAACAGCCAACCGCATCTCTTTGAGCGTCAGTTGCACGTCAGCATGGAACGCGTCGGTAGCATCTGGCGAATAGTCGGCCATAAGGTGATCGAATCCCGGTACGCCCATGTGGGTCGCCGAGAGAGGATGATGCTTCGCCACGGTGTCGATAAACCCGTCAGCGATCTCGAATACTCCGGCCATGTAGCAATAACTCCCGACAGGTAATTAGTCGACTTTTTTGTATAGAAAACCACCGAGCCTGAACGACTCTGCATTCCCCTGCTCACTCATCGAGAACTCCACCAACTCACCCGCTCCCCGCCCACCAACTGCACGATAAGAATTTGGTTTGCTTGTCGATGGGTCCACTGCCAGTCCGGCAGGACCGTGAAGTGTGTAGTCGCCATCTCGGGGGGTGCCCAATCCAAAACCCGTGTCGCCATACACGACATCCACAAACACCCCGGGTTCTGCCCAGTACCTGCCGAGGTACGGTGCTGCGTCTTGTTCAGAAACCGGTTGCAGGTCAGTAGTGGTTGGTTCCAATACCGGGCCAAGCTCGTGAATGACCAGTTCGGCGATATCTTCGGCAAGAACGTATGGAGTTGGAGCAGGCCAGATATTGGCCAGTACGACCACACCAGTCTGGGCTTTCACACTGAATACCATGTTCGAGGCAAACCCCTGAATCCCACCCCCATGATTGTGCAGTACGAGATCGCCACGACGATTCATCCGCCACGACAGGGCCTGTCCGTTTGACCAGTCGTCCGACATATAAACGGCACGGTGCATCTCGGCGAGCGTCGACGAAGAAAGTACCTTGCTGGGATGATCGCCGCGACCTGAACTGAACTGAAACATCATCCACTTCGCCAGATCTTCTACGTTGGAATGGAGTTGACCCGCGGCCGAGATGCCGTTGAGTGACGCATAGGGAGCCTCCCTAAGTTGATCCGAGCCGGGGAGCGGGTGGCTGTAGCCTGTTGCTTTTAGTTCGGTCTGATCGGAACTGAGTTCAAACCGCGTGTTCGTTAGTCCGAGTGGAACAGTTATTTCCTCGTAGATGTACTGTTCGTACGGGATTCCGCTGATCTGCTCAACGATATGCCCGAGCAGCCCAACCGCCAGATTCGAATACTTCCACTGGCTGTCCTGAGGAATCACCACATCGATTTCCGCGAGTCTGTCGAGTAACTCTGTACTGCTCGGAAACGACGGTGCGTCCCAGTCGGTCAATGGATGCTCGGTTTGAAGCCCTGAATAGTGAGTCATCATCCGGCGAATGGTGACTCCCTCCAGCGTTCCACGCAGAGCATTCGCGACTGTAAAATCCGGCAGATGGACAAGCAGCGGATCATCGAGTTCCAATTGACCGAGATCACGCAGTTGTAGGATTGCGGTGCCGGTAAATGTCTTCGTGATTGAAGCGACTCGGGAAATGGTCTGTCTGGTCGGTGAATCGTTTCGTCCCAGGGCCTGGGTTCCGTACGAGTAGAACCCTGCGAGTGAATCTCCACGAACGATCCCGATCGACAAACCCGGGACTCGATCTTGAGCCATCGACATCGACGCAAGTTCGTCAATTTTCGATTCGAGTGCGGCTAAATCTTTGCTGCTCGCCAACAGATCCTCCAAATCGGTAAACGGACCCAAAACGGGTTTCGCTAGAGTACTGGGAGGGGAAGCTTGTTGGGAACGCCAACCGGGTCGAACCAGTTCGAAGTTACGCCGACTTCCGATTTGCGGTGCGCTGTTTCGCCGATTGCGCTAGCTGGGCGATGTGGCGCATCGCCTGTCGCTCGTACATCTTCATGCGGTCTTCGAGGCCGCGCATGGTTGTGCGCTTTACTCGGATTGTCTGCTTGACTCTATCGATAACGGCAAGGGCGTTCTGGTAGTCGTTTTCGAGATCGTCCAGCGCCAGGCGAAGGTCCTTGTTGAAGGCATCGACGTCGGCATTTGGATTCTGGTTCAGCAGATCTTCTTTTGCCTGATCGAACTCGATCTTTATCCCTTCAGCATGTCGCTTCTTGTTGTCGATCAAATCCTGAAGCTTGTCCAATTTCGCAAGTAGCTCATCTTTTTCTTTACTCACTGAGCGCAGTTCAGCGACGCGTGGTTCAATCTTGATCATGATCTGGCTTACCTGATCGGCAACGAACGCGCTCCGGGTTGGTTTGCCTGTCTTTCCCGTTTTACCGAGATGTGTCATCAATGAATGAATTCTGCGATCGTCTGTCCAGTGATCCATGTTTGGTATAGGTGCCCCGCGGAATAAACCGCCATTTTCACAACTGTTCTCAGGTAGTAATCAGCTACTCCATTTTCTCGTGACGGGAGATGGCTTTGAATCCGTGAATGTTGCAAGTCGACTGCGCGAAATGTCCTATCCCTACACAGGTCTGCACTCACATGTAGTATCCACTTCAGGCTTTTTACAGAAAATTATCGAACCCTTTCAGCCGTCACCCACGGGTACCAGAGGTGCCATCAACAATATGCACATTACTGACATCACGATCGATGTGATCGAACGGCACGCCGCTTCCGTACGAGTACAGGACGAACGTGCGGATCTCGGCGGTACGACGCGGCAGGGTGTTTTACGGGTAAGGACAGATGAAGGCATCGAAGGTCATGCGTTCGTTGGCGATCAGGCCGCCGATTCGTCGCAGCGGATGGAGTCGATCATCAAGCTATTGAAGCCCGCGATGATGGGACGTGAACCTTCCGACCGAGAGTGGCTCTGGAATCAACTCAACGTTATTGCAGGCCACGGATCGACCATCGAGTCGATCTGGGCACCACTTGATGTGGCACTGTGGGACATTGAGGGAAAAGCTGCCAATCAGCCGATTCACAAACTACTGGGAACGGCTCGAACCGAAGTTCCTATCTATGCGACATACCCTCCTCGTCACAAAGAACCAGAAGGGTTCGTCAACGAGGCACTGCAACTGAAAGCAGAAGGATTCACTGCTTACAAAATTCATCCCGGACCACTTTCCTATAAAGATGCAGCTATCACAGTCGCGAAAGTGCGAGAAGCGGTCGGTGACAAGATGACTTTGATGTTGGACCGTAACCACGGGTACACGTTCAGCGAAGCTCTGTACGTCGGTCATGCGCTGGATGCCCACGACTACTACTGGTTCGAAGACCCTGTAGCTGCGAACGACATTGAGTCGATCAGAGAGCTGACAAACCGAATCGAAACTCCGTTGAACATGAGTGATACGGCAGGGTTCCTGTTTCACGAGGCGGCAAGTTTCCTCCAGATGAATGCTGTACGCATGATTCGAGGGACTGTCAGAAAAATTGGCATTACAGGTCTGAAGAAGCAAATGGCGATGGTTGAGGGGTTTCACAGAAAGTGTGAAGTCGGGCTCGCCGGAAATTCCGCTCTGAATGCGGCAAATCTTCACGTGATCATATCTTCGATAAACTGCACCTTTTTCGAGTACTGGCTACCGAAAGAGGTACACCAGTGGGGTGTTGTCGAGCAGCTGAAAATCAACGAACGCGGCAATTTAGACGCTCCGACGGGGCCCGGTCTGGGAATTCAGCTCGACGAAGACTGGATCGCCTCGCATAAAGTAGTGACACTTTCATAACCTATCCATTGGCGACCCGGCGTATGATTTCTCGATGAAATCGGTCGCACCGAATACGACAGTCGATACCGCATCACCGAATCTAGATGGATTCGAGGGCACACGGTTCCCGTTTGTCGGATTCGGACTGCTCATGTCATCGGTCGCAGGCACACTTGCCGTATTGATCTACTTCGGTGCCTGGGCCTCTTCCGACAGGATCGAGAATAGAGCCGGTGTGGCCGGGATTGCAGAGTCGCAGGTAGAGGGTGAATGGTGGGAAGACGGGCTGCTATATGCCTGTCCTCTCCACTAGCTGTACTTCCCACGTAGGTTGTTGACATGTGAGAGGTCTCCGTTTTTGCTGTGTGGAACAGATTAAACCCACCAGTAAACGGAGCCCTCTCATGACACATCCTAACGCCAGATTGACCCCTATTGCA